>JBBSBI010000288.1:0-4971 GCA_038251425.1 Polyangiales bacterium | reverse complement strand
TAGGTTCCCTTCCAACTCTCGTCCAGCGTCTAGAATCCTTCGACGCCGAAGCCGCAGATGAGCGACAGGTTACCGCTTTTCGAAAGCGCTTCTACCCGCATTCTCCCAAATCTGCGAGAGAAAACTGCTAACAGCTATGCCTGGGGTCGGAGACTCTATTGGACCGCATGCCAACGACCATAGCACAGATGCCAGAACCACCGCACCCGCGCGAAATTTTTGTTTCCACACGGGAGCCCTCTTACCGGGGTGGGGGCCATTTAACAATACCCTATTTTCTCTCAATCACGTCGCACGACGTTTCGAAGAGCGCCGCTAGCCGCTATATAGGGTCGGCTCGCTCAAACGAACACATCGCGGCTGACAAGCTCCGGTTTGGCTGCCACGAGCGCGCGTGGTATCCGGCAGCTGATGTTGTCACGGCACACCCTCCAGTGGCTCAGAAAACACGGCGCTTGGCTATGTTTCATGGGGCTCATGACCTACTCTTTACACCTCGGGGCGAGTCGCCACGCACAGGCGATGAACCGAGTCCCCGCCGCCAAGGACCAGTCGGCTTATGTGAACATGGCGCTTCGCTACATGAAAGATAAGTCGCGGCTATCGGATGGCGCTCGCGGCCCCCTCTACACCTGGCTACTAAGCGCGGTCGTAAGTCCCGAGCGTTCCATGCAAGACAACTTCGAGAGGGCGCGCGAGTTTGGAGTCTGGCTGAGCGCGGCACTCCTCTGGCTGTGTGTCGGGGTATTCGCCTTTTTCTTGCCTCGATGGCAGGCCTCGTCTCTGGCCCTTGCTTGCGCGTTTCCGTTGCTTACTTTTTACTCAAGCTATGTGAAGGCGGAAGCCGCCGCATACGTATTTGGCTGCGCGGCTTTTGCCTTCGCTTGCCTTTCGTTGGTGCGGCCCAAGGTATGGACCGGAGTTCTGGCCGGCGCGTCCCTCGGCTTCCTCCATCTGGCGAAAGCAACTGCTCTACCCATTCTAGGCCTCTACCTATTAATCTCTGCAGCGGCCGCTCTTAGCCAGTGCGTTTCTACTCTGCTACTTGAAAGGCACAAGAGGCAAGCCTGGCTCAGTGTCTTGGCCGGGCAATCGCTGCCCCCCCTTCTCGCGTTGTTAACTTTTGTTTGCGTGACGGGTGTCTACCTTATTCACCTCAAGCAGACGTTCGGTTCATACGCGTACAATGTGAACACGAACTTCTACATCTGGTACGATTCCTGGGCTGAAGTGGAGCGGGGGACGCGCGCGTACGGCGATCGTGTTGGGTGGCCGACAATGGCACCAGAAGATATCCCCAATCTACGCTGGTACTTGGCACGACACTCAACGGACGACGTCCTGGCTAGGCTGACTACTGGCTTGCGGGGGGGCTTACGCAACACTATCGAAGGTTTCGGCGTGCTTCGGTATGAGGTGATTTACACGCTCGCACTCTTGACGGCGTGCCTCACGCAGCCACAGAAAGCACTGGCCTTGGCACTCCGATACTGGCACGTAGTCTTATTCGCAGCTGGATATTTGTTGTTCTGCATGTTGGGGGCAGCTTGGTTCTATTCGATTCAGACCGGGCCACGCTTTATCATGACTCTTTACATGCCGATCCTATTTGGGTGCGCCGCGGTGTTGCATCGCGCTTTTGGCCGCCCCGCCGTAGTCCTCTTCGGTCGTGAAACCCAGCTGGACCAAGCGTTGCTCGTCGTGGTCATGGGAACTCTTGCGTACGACGTACCATGGATCGTAATGGAGGGCGCGCTTCAGTACCCACAAGCTGGGCTGTAGCGGGCAGAGATAGTTAGTTCCTCGAGTAGTCGGGCGGTGCCGGTCATGGGCAGGGCCCCGGTCCAGGTAAAGACCCTGATGCGTCGCCGCGATCTTGACAAAACTGGCGCGAGCAACCGGCGAATTCGGGGAGTTGTCCCGCTGATACTGAGGTCGATGCACTTTCACATACCACCGTAACTTGCCCTGCGATTGATGCAAAGACCAAGGTCCCGTGCTTGCACAAACTCGTAGATTCTCGCCGCCTTCTTGCCAGCTGTAGCTTGCAACGCCGTCGTTACATTCACGCCTTAGAAAGCTCCCAATGTCCGACTTCCGCAGAGCGCCACAGTCGGGTGGAAGATCGAGCCAGGGCGGCGCGAGCTTTCCTATGTTACCCGACTCATTGACATGGCAGGCCCCCGCAGTTGGGCAACCGCACAGCGGTTGGCGCCCGCTCGCTCCCGCACCGCCGACGTCCCCGCCTGGCGTCACGCTCACGCCGCCAGTAGTTGGAGAGCCCCCTGCCAAGGCACCGCCTTGGCCAGGCCCCACGGTGGCCGGCGACTCAGTATTACCCAAGCTGATGGAGCAGCGCACCATGTGAAAGATCACCATCAACACCGGCAAATGGCGCTCGCCGATCAATCCAATACTGGGCCAATAGGCCCGCCACCACGCTCTTACCGACCCCGCCTTTTTTTCCACCAATGAAATGTATTTGGCTCACGAAGCTTCGTAGATGCCAGTCTCAAAGCCTGGGTCAAGGCCACGAAAGCGCCCTGCTGCCTGGCTCAGAGCCTCAGGGCTACGCATCTTAATCCTCGACGTTTCCTGAGGTAAGGACGGTAAGGAGGTATCAAAACGCCAAACGGCGAGTTTTTCTTGCCCGCGATGCTGTTTCGGCGACCTCGCGCGGGGGCGTTTTGGAGCATGTTGAGGGCGATCTTGCGAAGCAGAGAGAGATTTTCAGCGCCGTTCTTCCTGGAGATTTTGCTGCGGTCCCGCGAGAAACGATCATAGTAGGTTATCTTGGGTGGTGTCGTTGATGCTTGGGGTGCCGTCGGTTCGGCGGAGTTTCGCGGCCGCACTGCGCCGCGCGACAATCAGAAAACCAAGGGACTCTTCAGGATCCGGCAATAAGCGGTCCAGTACCCGCGCGGCCCCGGATAGCCCCAGCATGGCAGGGGCCACGAACGGCAAGGTCCAGAGCCGAGGTGGGGCAGTCGCTAAACCCTCGTGGGGCAACTTACCCATACTGCAGAACGCGGGCTCTTGGCCCCCAATTGAGTCGGGTTCACCGCTCCTTGAGCTTCGGTGACGTGGTTCGGAGGGTGTAGAGCGTCGTCGGCTAAGTGGCCTGCTCTTGCTTCTGCTCCTCCGTCCGATCAATTTTGCACTTCGAATGTCTTATGCTCCCAATTTCACGCAACTGCCAAAACCGCTGGCCGATGTCGCCCCAAGGGGTGCACGTGCGATGGACGCACGCTGCACCACTAGAGCTGGAGGCTTGTGATGGCATCGATGCGTTGGCGGGTTGGTTTGATGGGTCTGGTGCTTTCGCAAGGCTGCGGGCGGGGACATGAAGACGATGCGGGGCAGCCGGTAGCTGTGCACGTATGTGCCGCGCCCCTCGATAGCACTACGGCCACATCGTTCTACGAAGCCGCACGCTGCTTGTTTGAAGGGCCCAATGCACCCCAAACGGGAGTCGAGGCAGAGGCCGTGGATCGCAAGCGCGTGGCGGTGGTGCGAGGCAAAGTGACTGACGCTGCAGGGCAGCCTTTGAGCGGCGTGCGAGTGCAGGTAGCCAAACACGCTGAGCTCGGCGAAACACACACGGATGCAACCGGTGAGTATGCCCTTGCAGTCAACGGAGGTGGCGCTGTCACCTTGCGCTACGAAGCCGTCGGTCGTTTGCCGGTACAACGCAACATGCCTACGGAATGGCAGCAATTTAAGGTGTTTCCGAACGTTGCTCTGCTGAACGAATCCGCCATCGTGAGCATGGTGGATCTCTCGAATACTTCGACACCGGCCATGGCTGAGGGCGCGACGGTAGAGGATGAAAGCGGTCGGCGGACACAGGTGGTGTACTTTCGCCCAGGCACGCAAGCGACTCTCCACGCCGCGGATGGCTCGACTCGCAGCCTCAGTCAGTTTCACTTGCGACTTACCGAGTACACTGTGGGCGAGCGTGGCCTGGATGCGATGCCAGGAACGCTTCCGCCAGCCAGTGCCTACACGTACGCGAGTGAGTTCTCGGTCGACGAGGCTCGGGATTCGAACGCCGTGGCGGTGTCGTTCGAGCCAGCGGCAGTGAGTTACGTCGACAACTTCTTGGCATTCCCGGCGGGCACCGCGGTGCCATCGGGTTACTTCGACCGCGAAGCAGATGTGTGGCAACCAGGCGAGAATGGAATCGTGCTCGATGTGCTCGCCGTTTCAGGCGGCACCGCAAGCATAGACACCGATGGGGATGGCAAAGCCGAAGATACCGCGACATTGAAGATGCTCGGGGTCGACTCCGGAGAGCTTGATGCCATCGGAAAACGTTTCCATCCAGGCGATTCACTGTGGCGAGTGCCGCTCGCGCATTTTTCTCCGTGGGATTTCAACTGGGGGTTTGGGTTGCCTGCCGACGCGGCGGCGCCGAACATTCACGTAGCCGGCGCGGACGCGCTCGACTGCGCCACTCAAGTGTCGGGTTCGATCATTGGATGCGAAGACCAAACCCTCGGCGAAGCGGTGCCGCTGACGGGAACGCCCTACGCGTTGCGATATTCATCTGAGCGCACGCCAGGTCGCATCGACAACCACGAGCTCGCAATACAAATCACTGGCGCATCGGTTCCCGCGAGCGTGAAACGTATTGAACTTGAAGTGGAGGTGCTCGGGAAAGTGACCAAGGAGAGCTTTGCACCAGCACCCAATCTCAAGTACCAATACCGATGGGACGGTCTCGACCCGTGGGGCCGCACCTGGCAAGGCCGGCAGGTTGCGGTGGTCCGGGTGGGCTACACGTTTGCGGGAAGCTACGAACGAACGCCAGGGTTCGGCGCCCCAGGGTCCGGCGTAACGATAACTGGAGACCGCGCGCGCAAGGAGCTGACCATGTGGAGCGAGTGGCGAGGTACCGTGGGTAACCTAGATGCCGGTCCCTTGGGACTTGGTGGATGGACGTTGAACGCGCAACACCTGTACGATCCG
>JBBSBI010000287.1:0-5039 GCA_038251425.1 Polyangiales bacterium | reverse complement strand
TGGATACACCCAATTTGGTGTCAGGAATCGCCCTGCTCGGCACGCGCATCCCACTCGTACTCTCAGTTCGTGCAGACCATCGCTCCGCTGTGCGGGATTTTCACCAGAAGCTCAAAGAGCGCTTGCTCTATTTTGGCTTGCGCCGCTCCCACGCCGTGATTGCCGTGTCGAAGCAGCTTGCTCAGTATATGCGCGAAGATTTTCCGGTTGCGCGTGAAAAGCTTGTTGCTATCCACAACGGCCTAGATCTTGAGCGCTTGCAGTCAGACGCTGAGAAGCCCCTCACTCCGGCGGAAGAGGCTCTGTTCTCAGCACCCACCGTGCTTGCCATTGGCCGTCTGGACGCACAGAAGGACTACCCCACGTTGTTCAGTGCTTTTGCAGCGTTAGGCGGTGGGCAGCGCGAGGCGCGCCTGCTGATCCTCGGAACCGGCCAAGACGAAGCTGCGTTGAAATCACTCGCTCAAACGCTCGGCATCAGAGAACGCGTGCACCTGCTTGGCTATGTTGAACAACCCGCGCGCTTCCTCCGGCGCGCCACACTCTATGTGATGAGCTCGCTGTATGAAGGCTACCCGAATGCGCTCGCCGAGGCGATGTTCGTGAATGGGTGTTGTGTCTCGACTGACTGCCCGACGGGGCCCTCTGAAATTATTGATTCCGGCGTGAATGGGCTGTTGGTGGCGACGGGCGACAGTCAGGCCCTGGCTTCAGCTATGGGAAGATTGCTGAGCGACTCCGCACTTGCGGCCCAATTTCGACTGCGTGCCAGGGAGGCCATGTCGAAACGGACGGTGGCAAAGATGGTAGCTGAATACTTGACGGTGCTGGAGTCGGCAGCTCGCGGGAGGCCTACTTAAGCGCACCAACTACACTGCATGCGGCTAGCAGCATCACAACGGAAAGCAGCGGCGCAACTAGCTCGCCTTCTGCGTGCTTTCAAGCAGTTTCGCTTGCGTTTGGTGCCAAGGGGCGACGGTTAGGCCGTGGCTTCAACCATGGGAAGACTGCTGAACGACTCCAGACGTACGGCCCAATTTCGAATGCGTGCGAGAGAGGCTATGTCGAAATGGACAGTGGCGAAGATGTTAGCTTCTTTCCGGACCTGAGCACATCCACCCCAAATCGTGGCCTTCAGAACGCCTCGGCGGAAGTGACGTGAACGAGGTTCCCTCCCAGCGTCTTTCCACGAACGCGAAGCCGAACGGTTCTGTCGAATGGAGGTTCCTGGTCAAACAGCAGGTAAAAGTAGGACGGTCCCGTCAGATCTAAGGAATTTGCGAGAAAACTTCCAACCTTCAGTTGAGACGCCAGGTTGAGTTTTCTGACCGCGCGCTGTCCACGAAGCTCCGAAAGCTTCCGATCACGGCGGCCCAACAGGGCAGTATCATCCGCAACGACCAGCACTCCGGAGGTTGGTTCGAAGTTCACCACGTGCTCGTCGGCATCCTTCGGAGCAGTTAGCTTGTGGTTCCCAGTGAGCCGAAATGCCGCGGGCGCTAGCACCAGCAAACCTAGCAGCAAGAGCACCGGCGCCATGCCGACAAAGTCTCGTTTGGAAGGGGCAACGGATGGTGGGTATTGTGCGATTCCAGCTGCTTGCGCGATTCCAAAGCACGCGAGCGCTGCAACAAGAGGAACTGTCGCGGCCAGTACACGCGGACCGCCATCGGCCAAAAAAGGAGCCGAGAGTACAACCCCCGCGCCGCCGAAGAGTAGGAATGACGGGTAGCGCCGGGCCGGGCGCGCAACGATAAGAACTCCCACAGCTAGAATAAGCGGCAGGAACCAAACTGCGGAGGAGAAGCCCGGACTGAACGGGTAAAAGAGCCCTATCGGATCCAGCAGCTTGCTCGTTAGCGCATCCCAAAGTGTTTTGAGTAAGAGCGAAGGTTCCTCATGAATCTTGGCGAAAGCAAGTTCATAGACCTTGTTGGACGCCTGCCCATCTGATAGCCCGCGGAGTTCGGCTGCGCGCTCGGTGAGAACATAGCCCCAACCCTTTCCACCGACTGCCAGGCCATAGAGTGTGTACGAAAAGTTCCCCTGGAAGGTGGCCCCTGGCGCCACTACCAGGCGCGCTGCTAGGTAAATGCAACCGAGAAAAACCGACAGGCAGGCAGCTAGTCGCATCCCATTACGCAAACTCATGCTCAGCGATCGATGGTGCGCGATCAGCAACTGAGCAGCCACTAACGGCACCGCAAACAATGCGCCGGCGCGGGTGAGCACCGCGAGCGCCAGAATGCACACGCCCGCACAGCTCAGCCAAAAGTCGTTCCGCGAAAAGCCGCGTACGAGAGCGCTGAGCGCGAGCACACCCATGATCAAACCCGCACTTTCGGACATGAACGTGCCCGCGGTCCGAGAATAGAAGCCAAAGACGAGCGCGCAAAAACAGGCTGCCGCCGCAAGGCCCCAACTGCTACATATCTCATGGGCGGCGAGCAGCATCACAATGGAAAGCGTGATCGCCACTACCACGTAGAACGTTCCTAGATCCTGCCCAGCCAGCGCATACAAAATCCCATAAAAAATGCTCGCGGTGGGGCGCCTAGAGCACCACTCGTCAAGTACTCCAAACTCGAGGAGCGAACGCGCTCCCGTGAAATAGCCACCAGCATCGCTGTAAGGGATCACGTTGCCGACGAACACTGTTTCACCGCTCGGATTCAGAAAGAAATTCTCCACCATTCCGACAGCAGAAATCAGAATCCCCACAAACAGGATGAAATTGACGTGTGGGCTCTGGTAGATCCGCCGCATCTGAAGCGGCTGCGTACGCTCAAGTGCCAGGAGAACGGTGCCCAGCAGCAACCACGCCATGCAAACATCCGCAGCTGGAATGGCCCAATGAAGCTTCAGCGTCGCCGCTAGCACGCCGACGCCAGCCAAAAACCAAGCCACCCTGCTGGCCCACACTTTGGCACGGCTCACTGCTTGTCCCCGGACCCTTGCCTGCATGCTGTTCCGTCTCCGAGGCTTGAGCGCCGCAACTAGCGCGCCCTTTGCGGTTCTGTCAAGCAATTCCCCTTGCGTTTGGCTGCGGCTCGACACCAGCATGCGGCCGCATGTTGGACCTGAAAGAGCTTCGGATCATGGTTACAGGAGGCGCGGGCTTTCTGGGCAAAAGTGTCGTGCGTCAGCTCGAAGCCCTTGGGGCAACTCAGATTATCGTTCCGAGGTCGCGCGAGTTTGACCTCACCGATAGCCATGCCACAGCGCGCCTATTCGCTGACACGCGCCCAGAGCTTGTGTTTCACTTAGCTGCTCAAGTGGGCGGCATTGGAGCCAATCTGGAACACCCCGGGAGCTTCTTTCGCGACAACATGGCGATGGGGCTAAACGTACTGGAGCAGGGGCGGCTCTTCGGAGTCCAGAAGCTGATCATAGCGGGTACCATTTGCGCCTATCCAAAATTTGCGCCCGTGCCATTCAAGGAAGAGGACCTCTGGAACGGTTACCCTGAGGAAACGAACGCACCCTACGGCGTCGCTAAGAAGGCGCTCTTGGTCATGGCTAATGCGTACCGCCAGGAGTTTGGTTCAAACTACGTGACGCTCTTCCCGGTGAACCTGTATGGGCCCGAGGACAATTTCGACCTCGGATCATCCCATGTTATTCCGGCCATGATTCGCAAGTTTGCAACAGCAAAGCGCGAGGGCAAGAGCGAGGTAGAGCTGTGGGGTGATGGCTCACCGACACGAGAATTCCTGTACGTCGACGACGCCGCGCGCGGCCTCATTCTGGCGGCACAAAGCTACGATAAGCCGGAGCCCGTGAATCTGGGTGCGGGCTTTGAGATCAGCATGAGTGTACTCGCGCAATCGATCTCAGAAAAGATCGGCTTTACTGGGAAAATCCACTGGAATACGGACAAGCCCAACGGGCAGCCTCGTCGCATGTTGAATACTGAGCGTGCAGAAAAGGAATTTGGATTTCGGGCTCACGTCATGCTCGACCAGGGCCTCTCTCAAACTATTGAGTGGTTCGAAGCTAACCGCGCGTTTGCGGAGCGTTGAGGAAATTTGGATTCTTGAATGGCAACTCCGACTCACGTTGATTTACTCGAAGAGTCCTTCGGGAATGCCGATCCTGACCACTTTCGTTGGCAAACCGAGGACCCGGTGGTTTCGAGAGAGGAGCGCGCGTTGGTGCGCGCAGCTTTCGAGCCGCTCGGCGAACGCGTGTTGGATCTTGGCTGTGCGGAAGGTGCAACCCTCATTCATTTGGATCGCAGGCAGAACGCAACGGGGCTCGATCTGTTCCCGAAGAAGCTGGCGTTTGCCAGGTTACAGCTGCCCAACGTTGAATTTGTTGAGGGCTCCGCCGATAAGCTGCCGTTTCCTGACGGGCACTTCGACCACATCCTCATTCGCGACGTGATTCATCATATCGAGGAGCCTTCGCGAGTGATCTCCGAGTGTGCGCGCGTGCTGAGCCCGGCAGGTCGATTGGATATTCTCGAACCGAATGGTCGAAACCCGATGATCGCGGCGCACGCCCTCTTAAATCCCGTAGAACGACTCGAACTCCGCTCGAGCGTGAGCTACCTCACGCAGATCCTCAAGCCCGCGTTCCGCGTGAGCAAATTCGAGCGTTTCCAACCCATGCCGGTGCATCGCTTGGCGTTCCATCCGCGGTTGCAGAGCCTTGGCCTTCCGGCGCTGCCAGCTCTCGCCCCTGCGGTCAAGCTTGTAGAAGCGGCGTTCGGTCGTGTTTTACCGCGGGCCACGTGGGCGTACATTCACCTCCGCGCGTTCAAGAGCTCAGGCGCCTAGGCGCAGCTTCCGAAAGCCAAAGGCGCTCATCTTGAGCAGCAGCCAACCGTGAGAAAAACGGCTGATTTTGGTGTCGCCGTAGGTGCGTGCGCGATAACGAATCGGCAGATCCACAATCTTCAAGTTGAGGCGCGCGGCGCCGAACAGCAGGTCAAAATCGCCGAAGGGGTCGAATTCTCCGAAGTAAGCGCGGTTGGCGGCGATGCGATCGTAGTCCGTCTTGCGCAGCACTTTGGTGCCACACAGGGAATCCTTGAG
>JBBSBI010000286.1:0-5071 GCA_038251425.1 Polyangiales bacterium | reverse complement strand
CGCAAGGGCTGTGCTAATTTATTTTGCTCTGGCAAGAGCTCGATAATCTGCGGTGAAAACATGCGCCCTGAGCGATCTTTCTTAACCGACACCTTGAGCCTTCTGGGATCTACCCGCGACAACTCAATGCGTTGGGCGACGGGCAGCGGCAGTGGCCGATGTGAACGCGCATCAGTTAACAACACAACACTGCTCATGGAGCCTTCAACCAAGAGCGCGAGTTGGCGCACCCAGCGAGCCCAGGGCCCCAAGGGCACATTCAGCTCCGCACCCGGCACCGCCGCCAGATCGAGCACCAAGAGCGAAAACACCCGACTGCTCGCCATGCGCACCGCGACACGACTCAGCGCCGAAAGCGGCGGACACACCACCAACAGCCGCTCCAACGCCACCTGAGCCTGCTCAACCCCGGGCCCGTACAGCGTGCCCCCCGGATCGACAAAGGCACACCAACTCGGCTCTCCAGCCTGGAGATAGCCCTCCTGTTGGGCCGACCGACAGGCCGCCAGTGCCACGCTAGAGCCCAAAGACGCCCCGCCAAGGCTCGCCAACTCGACCACGCCCCCCCGCAACAGCCCACCATCCGGCAGCACAGCATCCAGGGCTTCCAGCGTAGAAAACGCCTTCTTGTCGAGCGCTTGGGCCTGCTCGACGGGAGCCTCAGCTCGCCACACCAAGCGAGACGGGAATTGATCGAGTAGGGCTTGCGGCAAGGCCATGAGTACTGAACATAGCTTCAGCTGAACAAAAGAAAAGTGCTCAGCCGCCCGAGGTAGGACGAAAAACTTCCTACCTGTTCGCAATCCTCAAGCCTCTTGCCGACTTACGCGTTGCCTCAAAATTCACCAGCTCCCAAACACGAGCCCCTCCCGCTGCCTCCAGCCCCTTGCCCCCTCGCCCCTCTGCCCCCGCAGTGTTATCCCTCGTGACGATGGCAACTTCCGATACGTCTTCGTTTGAGACAGCCATTTCCGTTCCCATCGAAGCCAAGCTGAGTCGGCTCCGTGAGATCGTGCGCGACATGCAATCGGTGTTGGTTTGCTATTCGGGTGGCATTGATAGCGCGCTGGTGCTCGCGATCGCGCATCAAGAATTAGGCGCCCAAGCGATTGGTATGACCGCCGTGAGCCCGAGCTTGCCTGAAGGGGAACGCGCGGATGCCGCACGCATTGCAGCCGCTCTCGGTGCTGAACATCGCTTTGTGAACTCCAATGAGATAGCGCGCGCAGGTTACGTCAAAAACGATTCTGATCGCTGTTTTCACTGCAAAACAGAGCTTTATAGCGTCGCGGAAGCCAAACAAAAAGAATGGGCTTTGAGCTTCATCGCCAATGGCACCAATCTGGATGACCTCGGTGATTATCGCCCTGGGCTGGTTGCTGCTGAAAATGCCCAGGTTCGCAGTCCACTCATTGAGGCCCAATTCTCGAAGGCCGATGTTCGAGCGGCAGCTCTCGCGCTGGGCATGGATGTTTGGGACAAGCCCGCCGCAGCTTGCCTCTCTAGCCGTATCCCCTACGGCACGAGCGTCACCACCGAACGTTTGGCTCAAATCGGAGGCTTCGAAGCCGATCTCAAAGCTCTCGGCTTTCGGCAACTCCGAGTGCGTTGGCACGATAAGATTGCCCGCCTCGAAGTGGCGCTCCAGGAGCTACCGCGTTTGATTGAGCCTGAAATCCGGGAAAAGGTCGTAGATTTGGGGAAAAAATACGGATTTTCGTACATTGCGCTGGATCTTGCTGGCTACCGCATGGGCTCACACAACGAAGTGTTGGTGGGTAAACATTTGCGGGTGGTTTAAGCCAAGCCGTTTCGATGCCCTCGGACACACCCCACGATCCGCGCACCATCTTGCGCGAAGTTTTCGGGTACTCCGAGTTTCGTGAGGGGCAACGCGCGGCTATCGATTCTTTGATCCTTGGCGGGGATGCGCTGATCCTTTTGCCCACCGGAGCCGGGAAGTCTCTGTGTTATCAGGTGCCCGCGCTCGTGGCACGGCGCCGCGGCGGTGGCACCACGGTGGTGATTTCGCCGCTGATTGCGTTAATGCAAGACCAAGTATCTGCCCTGCGTGCCAAAGGTGTGGCCGCGGCAGCCATCAATAGCCATCAAGATCCGAGAGAGCAACGCAACGTGGTGCTCGAATTCTTGAGGGGCGAATTGGATTTGTTGTACGTGTCGCCGGAGCGCGCCAAGTTGGATAGCTTCAGGCGCCTGCTCCGCAAGGTGCCGATTGCACTCCTAGCCATTGATGAAGCGCATTGTGTGAGCCAGTGGGGGCATGATTTTCGCCCCGAATATATGGAATTGGGGGATCTGCGCGACATCGTGCAGGCACCCATGGCGGCGCTCACCGCCACCGCTACTCCGCGTGTGCTGCTGGAGATCCAAAAACAGCTCAAGCTAAAAACTCCGACGCTGGTGCGCGGTAGCTTTGCGCGACCCAATCTGAGTTTTTCGGTGCAACAGCTGCGCAAAGATAGCGACCGCATTGCCGCACTCACAGCACTCCTCGACCAAGCCCAGCTCCGAACTCCCAAGTCGGAAGGGCGAGCCATCGTCTATTGCAGCACACGCAAGAAGTCGGAAGCTGTCGCCACAGCGCTCAAAACAGCTGGTTTTAAAGCTACTTTTTATCATGCCGGGCGTACCAAGCTGGCGCGCGAACGTGCTCAAGCAGGCTTCGAGCTCGGCCGTTCGCGTGTGCTCGTGGCCACGAGCGCCTTTGGCATGGGGATCGATTATCCCGATGTGCGTCTACTCGTACACTTTCAAGCACCGGGCAGCATTGAAGCCTACTATCAGGAAGCTGGGCGTGCCGGCCGCGATGGACTCCCCGCACGTTGCGTGCTGTTTTTTGGACCTGGTGATTTGATGACTCAGAGGCGCTTGCAGCTCTCGGGCAAAGTGAGCCGCGTGATGCAAGAACGCACCGAAGCTGCGCTCAGCGCTGTCTCCGCTTACGCCGACAGCACGGAGTGTCGCGCCAGCTTTTTGTGCGAATACTTCACCACCCAACCCGCTCCCGTTTGCGGTCACTGCGACGTGTGCAGCACTCCCGCTTCGGCGCTGCTCGCGACCCAGCACCACCTTCCGCGTCCCTCGCTGCAGCCAAAGCCAGAAATATTGGTGCTCGACGCCTCCGCAAGAGCATTGATCACGAGCGCGGTGAGTGCGCTCACGCGACCGGTTGGCAAAGCGAGCCTGGCCAAGGCCTTGCGCGGCAGCCGCGCCAAAGCACTCAGTCGCGGCGGGCTGCTCAAGTTGGCCGAACACGGGAAATTGGCCGAACACACCGAAGCTGAAATCATCGCTAGCATCGACGTACTCCTTACGGAGAAAGTCCTGGTGCGGCGTGGCGTGAAATATCCAACGATCTGGCTGAATGGCAAACCCGTTCGTGGGCTCGCTTCCAAAGACACACCCGAGAAAGGTAAGCCGGGTCGATCGCGCCGTAGCGAATTGGTCCGCGAATTGGAAAACTATCGACGGAGAAAAGCCAGCTCACTTTCCTGGAAGAGCTACATGGTTTTCCAACAGCGGGTTATCCTCGCTGTTGACCAACAGCGCCCCACAACAACGGCTGCCTTAGCAACTATCCCGGGGCTCGGGCCGGCCAAGATTGATCGCTTTGGCGAAGACATCCTCGAGATCGTACGCCGCAACATTTAGCGAGCCTCAAGCCCTCGAACATTCCCAGCACCGCACCTCCCAACAAAGCTCAAATTTTAGCTATTTTCAGGGGAACCACTATTTGGCGCCCATGTAGGCGGCTTCGCTCAGCCTGGTGAGAGCTGGTCGCCCCGGGCCAGGTTTTGTAATCTTTTTGGCCGATTCCCGCGGCTCATTGCTGCCGCTCCCTGAGTTTCGCTTCCACCGAATGACCAAGCCCATCGCATCTGCCGAAAAACAGGCAGAAACAATTGCTGTCTCGCGCCTGGACGCGGCCTACGAGCCAACCTCGGCTGGCTTCTCGGCGCATCCGCCGGCTCCCGATGCCGAGGACGACCTCATCGGCGCCGTGCTCAATGAAACCTACGTGGTGGAGCGCTGCATCGGCGAAGGTGGCATGGGCCGCGTGTATGAAGCCCGCCACACGCGCATCACCAATAAGCGTTTTGCGATCAAGGTCTTGTTGCCTGAGTTTGCGCGCAACGCGGAAGTGATGGTGCGTTTTCAGCGCGAAGCCGAAGCCACAGCGAGCATCGCTCACCCCAATGTGATTGGCGTCTACGACGTGGATCGCACGCCGCAAGGGCTGGCCTACTTAGTTTGTGATCTGCTCTTAGGCGTGGATCTTTCAGAACACCTGGAGAACGTCGGTCGGTTGACCTGGCAGGCCACCGTCCGCATTGGGGTCCAACTCTGCGACGCGTTGGCAGCAGCTCACGCACGCGGAGTGATCCACCGGGATCTGAAGCCTCAGAACATCTATCTCTTGGGCGATCGCGACCCAGGTGCGAACGCGATGCTGGACATTCGCGTGCTTGATTTTGGCCTGTCCCGCTTTGCCGACGGGACCGACGATCAGCTGACTAAAACTGGCTTCATCATGGGCACTCCGAGCTACATGTCTCCGGAGCAAGCACATGGCCAGCGGGGCGACCATCGCATCGACATCTACGGTGCTGGCGCCATTCTGTACGCAGCGCTCACCGGCAACGCACCGTTTGAAGGGTCCACACCACAGCTCACGGTTCTCGCGGTGATGGGAAGAGAACCTAAACGGCTGCGCTCGATTGAGCCCAGCATTCCCGCAAGCCTTGAGTTGATCGTTCAGCATGCGATGGCAAAAAGGCCAGAGGATCGCTACCAAGACTTCACCAGCATGCGGGCAGCCCTGGCAGCCCTCGACACGGCCCCACCGAGCGTGGGCCTAGCACGCGCGCCCGCAGAATCATCGATTGCTCTCGAAACGCAAGGCGACAAGGTACAGAGCGCCCGCCCCAAGTTGATCGCTCTCTTGGCTCTGATTGTCTTCGTCCTCATGTCGGTTTTCGCGGTGGCCGTCGCAGGTATTGAGCTCAGCGTGGGGCACCGATTTTCACCCACCGAGTTTACCTTGCTGATG
>JBBSBI010000285.1:0-5090 GCA_038251425.1 Polyangiales bacterium | reverse complement strand
CGGTGGCGCTGGTCGGTCCGACGGGGAGCGGAAAGAGCAGCATGATCAAGCTGCTCGGGCGGCTCTACTTACCAGGTTCGGGCAGTGTGTTCATCGATGGGCACGATAGCCGCGATCTGGATGGCGAGTCCTTGGCTCATCGGGTGGGTACCGTTCCCCAGGATAACTTTCTGTTTACCGGCACCGTTCGCGAAAACATCCGGATGAGCCAACCGGATGCCAGCGACGCCAGAGTGGAAGAGGCCGTGCGTTCACTCGGGATGTGGGATCTCGTGAATGAGCTTCCGAATGGATTCGATACCCAGGTGGGCGAAGGTGGTGGCAGTCTGTCTTTGGGCCAACGCCAACTCATTTGTTTCGCCCGAGCGCTCTTGCCCGATCCGAAGATCATCATTCTTGATGAAGCCACGAGCAGCGTCGATGCAGTGACCGAAGCGCGGCTGCAGCTTGCGTTGCAGAAGCTCCTACACGGGCGCACGAGCTTTGTGATCGCCCATCGCTTGAGCACCATCCGTCACGCAGATATCATCTTGGTGATGAGCGATGGTCAGATCGTGGAGCGCGGTCAGCACGCTGAATTGATGGCGCAAAAAGGGGCCTATTTCGAGCTCCATCGGCAGTTCGTGGGCGAGTGAGCCGCGCGCGGGTGCGGCTGGCTCGCGTGAGCTGCAATTCCTCGCTATGCTGATCGCTGATGGTTAGCTCGCCGAGAACGTTGACCTGGGGCCTGCTGCTGCTGTTGCTTGGCGCGACGGTTGGGCTCGTGTCCCAGGCTCTCACCCAAAGGGGAATGCCGCACCGAGTGCGAGGGGCGTCCGAAGCAGTGGCGCTCAAGCGCTTGTCCCCGCTTCAAGCAGAACAGTTGGAAGCGCTGGGTCCAGAGGGCGATCCCGTTGGATTCATCATCGCTCCCGTAGGCGCTACAGATTCTCGTCCGTTGCATCTTGTGCTTCCGTGGCGCGAGGCACCGGAGGCGGAATGCCGAAAGTGGGGTCAAGTGGTCGGCGCGGGTTGGTTTGTTTTGTGCCCAAAGCTTCCAGTCGATACGGGTGCGCGCGATCAGCCGCTCAACAGTCCGCCGTATCCGAGCGTGTCGGCTCTCGAAGCTCGGCTGAAAGCAGCGTTAGGTGCAGCCAAGGCGCGATTCGGGAAATACCTGGACAAAGGTCCGATCAGCCTTTCCGGAGAGGGAATGGCCGCGGGTCGTGCTGTCGTGCTGTCGCGCGCAGAGCCAGCGTTCTTCTCACGCCTCCTCTTAGTTGGGGCGGGCTACGAGGACTGGTCTCCTGTTCAGATACAGGTTTTCTCCGAGCGGGGAGGCCTCCGTGTTGTTTTTCTTTGCGAACGGGAAAATATTCCTTGCCAACAGGGGGCGCTGCATCCCGTGGTGATGACTCGAAGATTTGGGGTCTCAGCCCGGGTTTCACTCGGTGATCCTGGGCTTTCAGGTAGCCAGAGTCCGCTCGGGGAGTCCTTTCGCTGGCTCTGGGAAGACGATTTGCGATTTTCAGTGTTGAAAAAGCCGTGACGGATGGGCATTGAGGGTCCCGCACGCGGCGCCTACTTGAGGAGCCACGACTAACTGGGATCCGGAGTTGACACCGGAACTTTCCTGGGTACCCTCGCCGTCCCCTGCCGCCAGTGCGGCGTTTTTTGCAAAGATCTGAAATGCCCACAGTTCAGCAACTCATTCGATCCGGTCGTGCAGCCGTTAACGTGAAGACGGCGTCTCCAGCGCTGAAATCATGCCCTCAAAAGCGTGGTGTCTGCGTTCGCGTCTACACAGTAACGCCTAAAAAGCCGAACTCCGCACTGCGCAAAGTCTGCCGTGTGCGCCTCACCAACGGGATGGAGGTCACAGGCTACATTCCGGGCGAGGGACACAATTTGCAGGAGCACAGCGTCGTTCTTATCCGCGGTGGTCGCGTGAAAGATCTTCCGGGTGTTCGCTACCACGTGGTCCGCGGGACTTTGGATGCTTCTGGCGCTTCTGGCCCCAGCAGCACCAACAAGGCCAACCGTAACCGCAAACGTTCTAAGTACGGCGTGAAGCGCCCCAAGAAGTAAGGAACAGACATGTCGCGCCGCCGAGAAATCCCCAAACGCACCATTTTGCCTGATCCCAAATTTCGCGACAAGCTCGTGGCGAAGTTCATGAATGCTCTGATGCTCGGTGGCAAAAAGCCCACCGCCGAAGGCATTCTCTACGGCGCTTTCGATATCATTGAGGAGCGCTTCAAGCAGGAGCCGCTCGAGGTGTTTCGGAAAGCTCTGGATAACGTCAAGCCCAAGCTTGAAGTGAAGAGCCGCCGCGTGGGTGGTGCCACCTATCAGGTGCCGGTTGAAGTTCGCCCCGAACGCCGTGTCGCTCTCGGCATGCGTTGGCTCGTGCTCTATGCGCGTCAGCGCGGCGAGAAGACGATGCGCGAGCGCCTTGCTTCTGAATTCGTCGATGCTGCCCAGCTCCGAGGCAACGCCGTGAAGAAGCGTGACGACACGCACAAGATGGCCGACGCTAATAAGGCGTTCGCTCACTACCGTTGGTAACTGCCGCTCTTATCAGATCTAAGAACCAAGATAGGAGAGGCTGCTAGAGGACGATGACGCGCTTTACATAAGGATCGGGTTACCCGAAGACGCACCGACAGGTGTGTCCCGCAAGAACTGCGGCAGACGGCGTACCCCGAGCCCCTTCCGGAACAAACAAACTCTCGAACAAGAGAGCATGAAGCCGGAGGGGCTTTCCTGTGTAAAGGGTGCCCCCGCGCTTCTTCTCCTAAAACGCCATGCCGCGAGAGATGCCCATTGAGCGCACCCGGAACATCGGGATCATGGCGCATATCGATGCCGGCAAAACCACGTGCACGGAGCGCATCCTTTATTACACGGGCACCAGTCATAAGCTCGGTGAAGTGCATGAAGGCACGGCCACCATGGATTGGATGGAGCAGGAGCAGGAGCGCGGCATCACGATCACCAGTGCCGCCACGAATTGCTTTTGGACTCCCATGTTCGGTAAGGATGCCGGCAAGAACCACCGTATTAACATCATTGATACGCCGGGCCATGTGGATTTTACGATCGAAGTCGAACGCAGCCTGCGCGTGCTGGATGGCGCGGTAGCTGTTTTTGATGGTGGTAATGGCGTCGAGCCGCAGAGCGAAACTGTGTGGCGCCAGGCGGATCGCTATCACGTCCCCCGCATCGCATTCATTAACAAGCTCGATAAGGTCGGCGCGGATTTTCAGATGAATCTGGATTCGATGCGCGAGCGCCTCGGCTGCCGGCCAGTGCCCATCCAGTGGCCCGTAGGCCAGGAAGATCAGCTGCGCGGGATGGTCGATCTGGTTCGGATGGAAGCCGCAATCTTCGATGATGAATCTCTCGGCGCAACGTTCGCCTGGCAGCCGATACCTGCAGAGCTGCTCAAAAAGTGCCAGCAATTGCGCGAAGAGCTGCTGGAGGCGTGTGCCGATGTCGACGACAGCATCATGGAGCGCTTCCTAGAGGGCAAGGGCGACAGCGTGGGGCAGGCCGAGATCTATGAGGCCCTCCGCAAGGGAACCTTGTCGTTCACTTTTGTACCAGTGATGTGCGGATCGGCGTTCAAGAACAAGGGCGTTCAGCTGCTGTTGGATGCGGTCGTGAATTTCTTGCCGTCTCCGCTCGACGTGCCCCCGGTTGAAGGCTCCGATCCCGCTGACGAATCCATCAAGATTCGTCGTAAGGCGGATGATAGTGAGCCGTTTGCGGCCCTCGCTTTCAAGATCGCCAATGATCCTTTCGTCGGCAATCTCACGTTCTTTCGGGTTTATTCCGGTTCGCTCACCAGCGGCACGGCCGTGCTCAACACGGGCCGCGGCAAACGCGAGCGTATTGGTCGCATTTTGCGCATGCATGCCAACAAACGCGAAGAGCTCAAGGAGTGTTACTCCGGGAATATCTACGCCGCTGTTGGCCTTCGAGACACTCGAACGGGCGACACGCTCTGCGATGAGAAGCATCCGATCATTCTGGAGCGGATGACCTTCCCGGATCCGGTGATTTCGATCGCGATCGAACCAAGAACGCAGGCAGATCACGATAAGCTCGGCATCAGCCTACAAAAGTTGGCCTACGAAGATCCGTCGTTTCGTACGTACACGAACGAGGACACCGGGCAGACGATCATTGCCGGCATGGGCGAGCTGCACCTCGAAATCATCGTCGATCGCTTGAAGCGAGAGTTCAAAGTCGAGTGCAACGTGGGGAAGCCCGAAGTTGCGTACCGCGAGGCCATCTCCAAGGAGGTGGAGTCCGAGGGCAAGTTCATTCGGCAATCGGGCGGTCACGGCCAGTTTGGGCATGTTGTGCTGCGTCTGCTCCCAAGTGAGCGCGGGCAGGGCTTTATCTTCGAAAACAAGACGGTGGGCGGGGTCATTCCGAAAGAATTTATCCCATCGGTGGAAAAGGGGATTCGAGACGCCCTCGGCCGAGGAGTCCTGGCTGGCTATCCGATCATGGATGTGCGCGCAGAGCTCATTTTCGGGAGCTTTCATGAAGTGGATTCCTCGGGCCCTGCTTTCGAGGTGGCAGCTTCGATGGCGTTCCAGGATGGCGCGAAACGCGCTGGCCTTCAGGTGCTCGAGCCCATCATGGATGTTGAAGTCGTCACCCCGGAAGTTTCGATGGGGGACGTGATTGGCGATCTGAACTCGCGTCGCGGACGAATTCATGGCATGGGCCTCCGCGGAAAAGCGCAGGTCATCACGGCGCAGGTTCCGCTTTCCGCAATGTTCGGTTATTCGACGGACCTGCGGAGCAAGACCCAGGGCCGAGCCACTTACTCCATGCAGTTTTCACAGTACGAACCGGTTCCGACTTCAATCCAAGAAGAGATCGTCGCCAAGGTTCGTGGCGAGTAACCCCATTTCCATTTTGAACAACCCGACCGTCTACACGAAATAAGAGGAAGGTAATCATGGCCAAAGGAAAGTTCGTACGCAGCAAACCGCACATGAACGTCGGAACGATCGGTCACATCGATCACGGGAAGACGACACTGACGGCGGCGCTTGTGAAGGTACAGAGCAAGAAGGGGATGGCTCTGG
>JBBSBI010000284.1:0-5136 GCA_038251425.1 Polyangiales bacterium | reverse complement strand
GTTCATCGGCTTCACCGGAACGCCCATCGAGTCGACGGACAAGAATACGCGCTCGGTCTTCGGCGAGTACATCAGCGTCTACGACATCCAGCGCGCGGTGCAGGACGGCGCGACGGTTCCCATCTACTACGAGAGCCGCCTGGCAAAGCTTGCGCTCAGGGACGAGGAGAAGCCGCGCCTCGACAGCGCCTTCGACGAGGTGACAGAGGGCGAGGAGCTCGAAGGCAAGGAGAAGCTCAAGACCAAGTGGTCTGCGCTCGAAGCTCTGGTCGGCACCGACCGGCGGCTTGCGCTCATCGCCGACGACCTCGTGCGCCACTTTGAGGCCCGCCTCGAAGTGATGGACGGCAAGGCGATGGTGGTCTGCATGAGCCGACGCATCTGCGTCGAGCTCTACAAGGCTCTCGTCGCACTCCGGCCAGCCTGGCACCACGCCGACGACGACCAGGGCGCGATCAAGGTGGTGATGACGGGGTCAGCATCGGACCCCGCCGACTGGCAGCTCCACATCCGCAGCAAGTCGCGCCGCGAGGGCCTGGCGAAGCGCATCAAGAACCCCGACGACCCGCTAAAGATCGTGCTCGTTCGGGACATGTGGCTGACCGGCTTCGACGCGCCGTGCATGCACACGATGTACATCGATAAGCCGATGCAGGGGCACGGCCTGATGCAGGCCATCGCTCGCGTGAATCGCGTCTTTCGTGACAAGCCTGGCGGGCTCGTCGTCGACTACCTCGGGCTCGCCGACCAGCTCAAGAAGGCCCTCCACACGTACACCGAGAGCGGCGGCCAGGGCGACACCGCGCTCGACCAGGAGGAAGCCGTCGCGCTCATGCTCGAGCGTCACGAGATCTGCTGCGGCATCTTCCACGGCTTCGATTGGGGCCCCTGGACGACAGGCACGCCCGCGCAGCGCCTCACGCTCCTTCCCGCCGCGCAGGAGCACGTGCTTGCGCAGGAGGAGGGGAAGGACCGCCTGCTGCAGGCCGTCACTGAGCTGTCGAAGGCCTTCGCGCTCGCTGTGCCGCACGACGAGGCGATCCGAATCCGTGATGACGTCGGCTTTTTTCAGGCCGTGCGCACGGCCATAGCGAAGACCTCGGTCGGCGACAGGAAGTCGTCGGGCGACCTGGACCACGCCATCCGACAGATCGTGTCGAAGGCTGTCGCGTCGGACGAGGTCATCGACATCTTCGCCGCCGCCGGCCTCAAGAACCCCGACATCTCCATCCTGTCCGACCAGTTCCTCGCGGACGTGCGCGGGATGGAGCACAAGAACCTCGCCGTGGAGCTTCTTCGCAAGCTGCTGAACGACGAGGTGAAGGCGCGCTCGCGGCACAACCTCGTGCAGGCGCGTTCGTTCGCCGAGCTGCTCGAGAAATCGGTCCGCCGCTACCAGAACCGGGCGATTGAGGCCGCGCAGGTCATCGAGGAACTCATCGAGCTTGCCCGCGAGATGCGTGAGGCCGATCGGCGAGGCGAGGACCTCAGCCTTACCTCGGACGAGCTCGCCTTCTACGACGCCCTCGAGGTCAACGACAGCGCGGTCAAGGTCTTGGGCGACGACACCCTGCGGCTCATCGCACGCGAGCTGGTCGAGACGGTCCGCAAGAACGTCACCATCGACTGGACCGTCAAGGAGTCGGTGCGCGCCAAGCTCCGCGTGATCGTGAAGCGCATCCTCCGGAAGTACGGCTATCCGCCGGACAAGCAGGAGGCCGCGACGAACACCGTGCTGCAGCAAGCGGAGCTTCTTTCGGACTTCTGGACGGAGCACGGGGGAGCATCGTCGTGAAGTACGCCTACGAGGATCTGAGCCCGGAGCAGTTCGAGACACTGGTGGTGTTCCTGTGCCAACAGCTTCTCGGGATCTCCGTGCAAGGCTTCTCGAAGGGGCCCGATGGTGGCCGCGACGCGAAGTTCGTTGGCACCGCGGAACTGCACCCCAGCAAATCAGCGCCTTGGATCGGCACCGTGATCGTGCAGGCGAAACACACGAACGGGGTCAACAAGACATTTTCGGATGCGGAGTTCTTTAGCGGGACGGCTAGTGACACCGTCATCGGCAAGGAGCTTCCATGCATCAAGAGCCTCAAGGAGAAGGGAGCGCTCGACCACTATATGCTCTTCTCGAACCGGCGATTGGCGGGAAACGCCGACGAGGCGATTCGTGGGTACCTCTCAAAGGAGTGTGACCTTCCTGTCGGATCGCTCTACCTCTGCGGAATCGAGCAGCTTGAGATGTGGCTCAAGACCTTTCCGCGCGTCGCCATGCTGGCGAATATCGACCCCGTCGATTCGCCGCTCATCGTCAGCCCTGACGAACTGGCGGAACTGGTAGAGGCGTTCGCACGTAATCAACAGATCATCTGGTCGGCCGTGGACAATCCGCCGACGCCGCGCGTGTCCTATGCCGACAAAAACGCGCTCAACAACATGACCGAGGAGTACGCCCGGCTGCAACGGCGGAACTACCTCAAGGACACGGCGCAAATCCAAGCGTTTCTCGCTGCCCCTGAGAACCTACGGTTGCGCCAGCTCTACGAAACCGTGGTGACGGAGTTTCAGCTCAAGATCACCGCCAAGAAGAAGAACCACCAGTCGTTCGACGAGGTTCTCGAGTACCTCACCGACCTTCTGTTCGGCCGCGATCCTCTGCTGCGGTCGAATAAGCGGCTGACACGAGCCATGCTCTTCTACATGTACTGGCACTGCGATATCGGAGCGACAGAAGACGATGCTTCGACCGACTAAACACTCCCACCCAGACCGGACGGTGGTCGGAGTCGCACTCGTGCTTCTCGGTCGGCTGAAGTCGCGGCGGCTCGACGAGTACGACGATCTGCGGAAATACGCTCGGAAGGCTATCGCCGGAGGCGATGTCCTCTTCCTGCCCGCCCTCAATTTCTTGTTTCTGCTTGGACTTGTCGAGTACCGCCCGAAGAACGATTCGCTCGAGTACCTGGGGCCCAATGAAGCTCTCTAGACTCTACTCGAATCGTCCAGCCGTCTTCAACGCGGTCGACTTCTCGCCGGGGCTGAACGTCGTGTTCGCGGAGATCCGACTTCCGCAGAACCGGAAGAAGGACACTCACAACCTTGGCAAGACCACGCTGGGCAGGCTCGTCGATTTCTGCCTGCTGTCTGGTCGAGATGCGAAGTTCTTCCTCTTCAAGCACCAGCAGTTGTTCGATGGCTTCGTGTTCCTGCTCGAAATCGAGCTACTCGACGGCTCGTACGTGACGGTGCGACGTGGCGTGAACGAAGCCACGAAGATTGCCTTCAAGCGCCACCAGGCGCGCCTGCAGGACTATTCTGAACTGCAGGCACCGCAGTGGGACCACGTCGATGTGCCGTTCGATCGCGCGAAGGACCTACTCGACGGCGTTCTGGACCTGCGGGCAATGAAGCCGTGGGACTACCGGAAGGGGCTCGGCTACTTGCTGAGGTCGCAGGACGACTATCGCGACGTCTTCCAGCTTCGGAATGGCCACAAGCACGTCGAGTGGAAGCCGTTCCTCGCGCACGTACTTGGATTCGACTCCGCGCTCGTCGAGGGGCTGTACAAGAAGGAAGCGGAGCTTTCGGACAAGCAGGCGACGGTGCAGACCATCCGAGCGGAGCTGGGAGGCTCAGTCGAAGACGTCAGCAAGATCGAGGGCATGCTGCTCCTGAAGCAGAAGGAAGCTGAGAAGAAGCAGGAACTGCTCAACGCCTTCGACTTCCGCACTGCCGACAAAGAGAAGACCAAGGTGGTCGTTGATGACGTCGATGCGCGAATCGCAGCGCTCAACGCCGAGCGCTACTCCTTGAGCCTCGCCAAGAAGAAGATCATCACATCGCTCGAGGAGGACCAGGTTCTCTTCAATCCGGATGATGCGCAGCGACTCTTCGCCGAGGTCGGCGTGACCTTCCCTGGGCAGCTGAAGAAGGACTACGAGCAGTTGATCGCGTTCAATCGGGCGATCACCGACGAGAGACGGCAGTACCTGCAGGAAGAGCGGGCTGAGATCGAGGCCGCGTTGAAGCGCGTGACGACTGATCTCACTGAACTCGGCAAGCGGCGATCCGAGATGCTGGCGTTCCTAACTGACACCGATGTCTTCACGAAGTATCGCCAGGTCTCCGATGAACTCGTCGGCCTGAAGGCGGACATCACGTCGCTTGAGCGGCAGCGCGGCTTTCTTCATCGTCTCCAGGAGATGCGGACGGAGATCAGAACCCTCACCGACGAGAAGCGCCGGCTGCAAACTCAGATCGAGGACGACGTCGAGAAGCAAAATTCGGACGGGACGAGTCTGTTCTCTTCGATCCGGGTGTTCTTCAGCGAGATCGTGGAAGACGTTATCGATCGCAAGGCGCTCCTCAGCGTCGCGCCGAACCAGCAAGGGCACCTCGAGTTCCGAGCGGAGATTCTCGATGAGTCCGGGAACGCCACGAGCGCCGACCTGGGCCACACCTACAGGAAGCTGCTCTGCGTGGCGTTCGACATGGCCGTACTGCGCGCCCACCTTGAGAAGAAGGCGCCGCGGTTCGTGTACCACGACGGGGTGTTCGAATCGCTGGACGACCGGAAGAAGGTCAACTTGCTCGCTGTCATGCGCGAGTACGCGAACTTCGGTCTTCAGTTCGTCATCACGCTCATCGACTCCGAGCTTCCATCACGGGCCGAGGGCGACGAGCCCATGTTCGCCGACGAGGAGATCGTGCTCCGACTCCACGATGAAGGCCCGGATGGTCGACTCTTCAAGATGGCCGCATGGTAGGGCGAGCTTTCGGCGTCGTGCGGGTCATCATCCTCGAGAATGACCATCAGCCGGACCGCGTTCAACCCGCCGCCAACGTCGTGCTCTTCACGGGGAACGACCAGGGCCGGCGCGGGTTCATCCCGCAGGCGGCAGGCGTCGCATGACCCGCAAGAAGAAGCCGACCGCGTCCCTCGTGCGCTCCTCGGCGGCCGAGTACCTGACCTTCGTGGCGGCCAGCGGCGCCGGTGGTGTCGAAGCGGTGTACGCCGACGAGAACGTCTGGCTCAGCCAAAAGATGATGGCGCAGCTCTACGACGTCGAGGTCCCGACCATCAACTACCACCTGAAGAAGGTGTTCGAGGACAGCGAGCTGGAGGAGGACTCAGTT
>JBBSBI010000283.1:0-5236 GCA_038251425.1 Polyangiales bacterium | reverse complement strand
GCCCGGGAAACCGTCGCGAATGTAGCGAATCTTCGACTCGATAAGAGCCTTTTTGAGCTCCGCGAAGTCCCAATAGATCTCGTCCGTGTAGCCAAGGTGTGTTGCAATTCCCACAGACTCTACGAAGGCCTCTGCGGTCCGTGCCTATCCCGTAGGTAGCTGTCGGTTAGGTGGCTGTCGGTGAAAAAACGGACCTTTCCGTAACGACCAAGTGGGGAGTTAATCGCACGGACGTTAGCTGTCAGCCTGAATGAGGTACCATTTCACCTGGTGACGATGCCCGCAGAATCAGGAGTGAAGTCTCTAGAATAGGATGATCGCCGCAATCCTTCGAGATTGACTTGATTATCGCGGTTTATTGCGCCGCCTGCACTATTGCGGCACTTCGCAGACAAGCTTGATCAAAAATCCGCCTTGACCTTATCCAACGTTCCAAGGTTCAGAAGTTAACCTGAATTGGTTACGATACCGCCACCGTGAGGCCGCGGCCCCACCTTTTATTGCTGGAGAGATAGTAAGCATGCTTAGCATGCTTACTATCATGTGTTCGATTTTAAGGCAGAGGTCGCGAATAGGTTTGGGCGTCTTCCGAGCCCACGGCCACGGCCTCAGAAATGGCTCGCCTCGTCGTTACGCCACTCGCCTCGTGGCTACGCCAGAAGTCGAGAAAGCGGAGCGTTGCCGTTAACTCCGAAGGTCGTGACGTTCATCCCGAGCATTTGAAGAATGCTGACGAACACGTTGCTATACGGAGTGGCGTTCGCGTAGACGATATGCTGCCCTGT
Organism: Polyangiales bacterium; assembly: GCA_038251425.1. Classification (GTDB taxonomy): domain Bacteria; phylum Myxococcota_A; class Polyangia; order Polyangiales; family Polyangiaceae; genus JBBRRP01. The sequence continues at coordinate 4,451 of JBBSBI010000283.1, read as the reverse complement.
TTTCAGTTGTCCGCCGGCGCGCCCCGCAAGGATCACCGGCGTGCTGCTGTAGTCGTGCGCAGCCCCTTCGCCGCACTCATTGGCGAAGAAGACGACCGAATTGTAAAGGAGGGACTGCCCACCCTGCTGGATGCCTTGCATCAGATCCAGCATGTAGGCAAACTGCTTGATTTCGTCGATAACGATCAGGCTTTGGTGTTCTAGCCCCGTGGGTGAAACATCGTGGGAAATGCCGTGGTGGCCATCATCGGCATTCGGAATGCCGAGCCAAGTGAACTGCCGCTTGCTCGCTCGGCCCCCCAGCATGAAGCTGCCGAATCGCGTTAACCCGCAGGCAACGGCGGTAACTTGGAGCCAAATCAGGAGCCGCGCACGCTCGTTAGAATATCCCCCTTTTCCGTTGTCGAAGGGTGGGCATGCGCCGCCAAGGAGTGGATTGATGCCTGCCGGAGCACCACAACTTACGTCCAAATGGGCAGGTTCTAGCTGCTTTTCTACGTCACGCACCGACCCAACGAATTGATCGAGTGTCGCTCGATCGCTCGCGCCCACCCGATTTTTCAGGTCCTGAACGTCGGTGAGCAAATAGTCGAAGATGCTCTTCTTATATTGCGCCAAAGGTTGCGTGGCGCTCCCTCCGCTGCCGGCGGCCCCAAACACTCGATTGAATAGGATCAACGGGTCGCTCTCCGCCGCGGAGAATGTTTTTCCATCACTCCAAGAGATGTGATCCGATTGGTTCGGGGGTGAGCGAACGCCTGTGAGTGCCGCAGACAGAGAACGAAACTTGGTATCGCCACCGAGAGCCTTGGCCGCCACTTGATCCACCGAGGCAAATTCCACCGTACTGGCTCCAGCCAAGCCACCACCTGTTGTGAACGAGGCGTGCCCGCGTTGGTGGGCATCGTTGTCGATCTGCTCGTTGCGAAACGCCTCGTCCTTGTTGAGGTGCTGCAGCAGTATGAATTCGCTTTTGAGGTGCGAGAGCGGCTCCAGGCAGCGGCTCATGCTGTATCCAGGACCCTCCGTGAGTGGCCACCAATCCTTCGTGTTCACACCGTTTGGTAGGAAGAAGGTTAAGAGGTTCAAAGGCGGGGCTGCGGCAGCTCGAGCAGGGTGCGCGAGCATCCCATTGTCATTCAGCATGGCCTCCAGGATTGGCAGCCCCACACAGATCCCGGCCAAACCGGCGCCTCGAAGCAACGTTCGTCTCGATAACCGATTCTTCATGCGTACGAGAGAATAAGCTATGCCGGCACCTCGCGCTCGAAAAAAGTAGAGGCCACCACAATTGTGCTCGCCTCCGCACTTTTGTCCCGGTTCGTGTTGGCAGCTTAGCCGAATCGCACGCTGTAGATGGGCGGCAGGTTGTTCGCGACGGTGGCCCAGCTCTCACCGCGATCCTCGCTCACGTACAGGTTGCCTGTAGTGCTGCCAAAGGCGAGCGTGTCACCGCTGTTATCCAGACTGTGTCGATAAACGACGTCGTAGGCACACTCTTGTGGCAGACCGCGTCGGAGCTCTTTCCACGTTTGCCCGCCGTCTTCGGTGCGCGCAACAAATAACCGACCATCGATCGCCATGCGTTGCATATCGGCCTTGCCCGGCACAAGCCACGCCGTCTTCCCATCGCGCGCATCTACAGCAACTGGAAACCCAAAGTGTATGCCCTTCTCAGGCTGGCTCACTTTCTTCCAGTTCAAAGCGCCGTCCGAACTGTAGAAAACACCCGCGTGGTTCTGCTGCCACATGTGATCTGGATCCCCAGCGCACAGCACCACTGAATGCGGATCATGCCCCCACTCGGGTTCTGGATTAGGCAAGTAATCATTGGTCATCCCCTTCGTGCGGCTGCACCAGGACTTTCCGCCATCATTGGTTTCAAGTACACCCGCCGTGGAGATAGCAATCAGCACGCGCTCGGTGTTGCGCGGATCCACCACAATCGAGTGGATACCCGGGGCGAACTCGCCTTCCGACGCGGGCGTACCAAACCAGTGCGTCTTACCCGAACCTTCGCCATTAAAGAGATCTCCCCCGCGCGACTCGTGGTTCCAGAGCGGCCGGTTGAGCTCAAAGCTCTCACCGCCATCATCACTGACAAATAGCCCTCCAGGGATAGTCCCGACATAGATGCGCCCGGGCTGACCGAATGCGATCATCCAGAGCTTGAGCAAGGTCGCATTTCTCGCAGTAACGGCCTTGGGATCCCCATCCCCATCACCCTCGGGACTCGGATCGGGCATTGCCAGGTAACGCGCACCCTCCGGATACTTAATCTGGGGTGCGTCAGCCCACGTCTTTCCCCCGTCAAGTGAACGCGACAGCTTGGCTCCCCAGTGGCCGTGCCCCAAGGCCGCCCACAATGTTCCGGTGTGTGGATCCCGCGCCACAAAGTTCACGCCCACCCCGGGGTGGCCGGCAAGCTTGGCTCCAAAGCGACCGTTCATTTTTTCAACTAAGAACGTGCCCTTGCGGGTTCCGACTAGAATTCGATCAGTCATAAAGTCTCCATCGTCCTATGCTTTATCCACCACTTAACGCCTGCATGATCAGTACCCGCGAATTGGGTTCCACTCGATCACCCAAATTTGCCCGATCTGCCACCATCTCCTCTTTCACGAAAATGTTGACATGCTTTCGCAACCGGCCTCGCTCGTCGCACAAGTAAAATGCGATACCGGGCTCGATGTTATCCAGCTGCTGCACAACTTCCCGAACAGTCGAAGCTTCGACCACAAGCTTCTTTCCCTGAAGCTCAGGAAAGAATTGAAACAAGTGCGGGGTGAGCTCCACGTTCACCATGGGGCGCGATGGTAGGCGGATTGGGTGGGAGGTAAAGGGCGGGCGATAATCACTGCAAAATTGCTCCGCGCGGCTCACGATACGTCATGAGCGAACCCCGCCCGAGGTCGGAGGGTGCTCTGCACACGCTGGGTCGCTGGTGTGTCGAGCAAACCGTTCTCGGGTTGTGAAAGTTGCACCCTTTCTCAAGTGGCCCGGGCGCGATAGGGTTGTGGGGTATCACTGAATTCGTTACCCTCTCGGGATGCGCACCGAAGTTGTTAGCCTGGGCATCATTCTCTTTCTATCGGTGGGAGCCTGTGGGGGTCTTGCTGAAAAGGATCAAGGTCCCAGGGTTGCAGCAAGTGCCCCTGAAATAGGGAGCGGAGGGGCGGCGGCCGTCGGTGGTGCCGTGCGCAATGGCGTCGGTGGTCGAATGAATGGGGTTACTTCGTCCGGAGGAGTCGCTTCTAGAGCGGGTGACGCCGAAGCCACTGGGGGTTCGGTGGGCGGCGTTCCAAGCTTGATCGCGCCAATTCTCTTTCCCGAGTCACCACTCCTATCCCCCGCCGAGCGGGCGCTGAATGACCTCGCGCTTGGAGGCTACGCGAGAGCCGCGAATGTTTGCAAATGCACGCCTCAAGTCACCATCGGATGCATCAATGCGGAGGGTGGTGAAATTAGGGACATTCTGACGAGTTGGGTACAAAGGGAGAGCCTCGATAGTCGGCGTTGCGCATTGGCATTGGTGCCGGCGACGCCAGGCTTGGCAGACGCGTTGCATTGCGAGGCTACACGCCTGAACGCTGTCGCAGCCTGTGAACAGTTCAATTGCGGACCCACCGGAATCGTCACCTCGCATCCCTGCATGCCGGCACCTTCGGTTACCTGTAATTTGCTAACTCCAGACCAATATGCCGCCCTCACAGCCTGCCGTGCCGCCTACTACTGCGGCGAAGTCCGCCACGATGAGTACCGTTGCAATGGCACCTATGAGTGCCCCGATCACTCCGATGAATACAAATGCCCAGGAATTTAGCTTGACCAATTAGGATGCCACCCAAGCGTGGGCCTACAAGGGCGCTATTGCCGCTGTGCAGAGAACAGACAGCGCCATCCGCCTCAATGTGCACTTTCATGTTCTCGCCTTAGACGCCGTCTATATCGCCAAGTTTGCACGTCGGAACGTCCCAGGATTAATTGCCACGCCAGCTCGTCAATGGATTAGCGCGCGGGCGTTCACGCTCGCCGGAGGTGTCTCGCCTATCCAGATAAACTAAAGGCCTCGGTTTGGTGTAACAGAGGCCTTTTCGCCTACTGTGAGAAGCTGGGGTTTATGGGCACGAGGTGGCCCCGTTGGCGATGGCAGCCACCGCCGGACCACACGCTGCAGGCATCGCAGGTATTGCAGCGTTCCCGTCGGCGGCAGGGATTATTTGGCCACAGCCAAGACCGCCGGCCCATTCGCATGCCACGCCGCGCAAGTCAGTGGAGATATCGCCGAGCGGAGATGGGTCCCCGATAGCCGAGCATAAGACATTCGAAGTGCAAAATTGATCGGAAGGAGGAGCAGAAGCAAGAGCAGGCCAGGTAGCCGACGACGCTCTGCACCCTCCGAACCACGTCACCGAAGCTCAAGGAGCGGTGAACCCGACTCAATTGGGGGC
>JBBSBI010000282.1:0-5239 GCA_038251425.1 Polyangiales bacterium | reverse complement strand
CAGGTTCGACAGGCTGACGTTGCCGCGCTGCGTCGGCAGGCAATGTTCGATCTGCTCGAATTGGGCTTGCGTGATCTCCATGCATGAATTGTCTCGCGTCATGCATGCTCTGCTCAATTAGTGTTAACACGCCCTAATCGAACATTATTATTTGATAGCGCCATCGGTCGCACAACGGTTGATTAGCGCAGAGGACTACGATTTTGTCTGGGCAGCGGTCGTTCGTTGCATTCACGCAATCAAAGGCGGTCGACCACAGGAGGCCATCCAGCTATACAGATCAACTGTCGAGAGTTTGCACCGTCGCCTGGTCATCGGCGCTTCTTAGCCCGCTGGGACGCCCCAACTGGTCGAGGTGGCCGGAGTTGCGTGCATCACTGCGCGTACCTATGGGTAATTTCTTTCCTTGGCGTATAGACCAATCATGATCAGAATCTTCCACGGCACCGACGCAGAGACATGGCGCCTTTGAGCTCTGGCGGGGCGAGGAAGGCCAGGACTGCACTGGAGGAAGTTCTCAGACAGACCTGGCGAAGGACACGGCGAGGGCGTCGCAACCGGGAGGTCGCGACCAGTGCCATTCCTTTAGCAGGCTCACTCAAGGAGCGGCGGTGGGGGGCCCAATAGTAACGATCAACAACCAGCGGAAGCGCTCAGGCAGCCGGATGTCAAACACACATCAGTCGGGTGGCTTGAGTCGCCGGTCGATTGCCTTCTTGATCCCAAGCTCGGCTGTGGCCCTGCTGTGGCTAGCTACGCGGCCCGTTCCACCGCTCGTGAATCCGATGGCGGCAGTCGCACCGTTTGTCAGACCCAAAGAGAAGTGGAGCCCGGGCGATTTCTTCGCGTTTCTAAGAGCTTTGCCTCCCGCGAAGATGTTGGCGTTGAAGAAGTCGCTAGACATGTTGCCCGCAGATGCGGGGCTCGAGAGGTTGGATGGGCCTGCCGAAAATGCAAGGGACGTGCAGAAGCACGCGCTGTGGCTATCGACGAATATATTTGAGTACCCATTTCTTGACCCCGGGACGCTTGACTATCACGCGTTGCTGGGTTGGGTCAGCGGGCAGGCGGGTGTCGCTCGTGCCACGATCGAACGCGCACCCAGCTTCGTTCTAGAACGCGAATTGTTTCGCTCGCTTTTCGCCCAGATCTGGAACGAGAAACTAAGCCCGCCGCAAAGGGTTGAGTTGCTAGCAAAGATCGACCCGGACGGTCACATCAAAGGCAAGGCTGCCATTGCCGCCCTGAGTGGTGCCGCCGCGCTTGCAGCGCTATCGAGCACAGTTGCGTTCACCGGGTTTGCGTTCTACACCACTATGAGCATCACCATTGCAACAGTTGCGAGCGCTGTAGGCGTTACTCTTCCATTTGGTGCATACGCCGCAGCATCGTCACTAATCGGAGTTTTGAGTGGACCTGTTGGCTGGGCGATTATGGGTCTCTCGGCGCTCGGCGGCCTCGCGCTTGCAGGTCGCGCCAACGCGCAAAAGACAGCTTCCTTAATAGCTCAAGTGCACGCGTTGAAGATCGAGGCTTTGCTTGCAGCGGGGAGCCCCGAGTCAGCGGTATTTTCTTCGCCGAGATGAGTCGCGCGAGCTTTTCGCAACTCCTCTTGGTTTTTTCCAGGCATACGAGTCCTGCCCGGAGGACCCAAGAATCTTCACGGTGCCTGCCGACCACAGAGAGGCGAAACGGGTGAATGTGGGGCATACGGCGTCGCTGGTAGATGGTGACTGGCGGCCAGGTACTGGCCTGTCCTTTCGGCGCCACCCTGCTGGGTTGTGCGCGAAGCTTGCGTGCCTAGCAGCAATATAGGATTCGTTCGGTCGGACCCAGGCACTTGTGACGGTACTCGTACCCGTCTTCACCGTATGACGACAGGAGCCCAAAACTGCGGATGACTCAACCGCTGCTTCCGCGAAGTGCCTACGATGGAGAAACGAACGTCCGCCTTTGTCTGACTCGGTCCCCCGGCAGTCTGGGTCCGGCTGGACCAGTGTCATCCGGTGCGAGACACGACGCGTTGCTTTGACGTCGGTCCGGCTGACTTCTTCGCGCCCACTCGAGGGTCTACTAGACCCGGCACCGTGCGCGTGACCCTGCCTATGTCAGCCGAAAACTGCTTCTGAACCGCGAGCACAACGGCCTGGTTGGTCATTGCAGTTCTAGTCAGCCCCTCAAGCAGTTCGGTGATGAGCTGATTAAGGCTCTTGCCTGACGCTTCGGCGAAGATTGCCGCGCGCCCGTGAACTTCCGGCGGCATACGAAGTGCGAACTGGCCGGACATCGGTTTCTCCGGCGTCTCACCGCGCTTCTCGCAAGAGGCGACATACTCATCAACGGCGAATTGCATTTCACGCTTGAGCTTAGCCACTGTTTCCGCGTGGAAGCTCACCATTGCGCGAAGCCCGAGCAGCCGCCCAACGAAGATCTCGTCTTCGCCGTCGTAGTCGATGCGGGCGGTGTATCCCTTGTGCTCCATAGTGTTCATCAGCCGATCCCCAATCGTCCAAATAGATCTTGCAGTTCGCGGACTTGGTAACGCTTAGCCTCTACGCCTGGATGAGGCCGGTGGGTATGCCACTGCTCGCCCTGAAGATCGAACCGGACCCGCGAGCCCTTGCCTTCAGTCACTTCGGCGCCTAAGGCCTCCAGAAGAGCTTCAAGATCTCCAAAACGAATCGATCCCGAGGTTGGCTTAGCGCACACGCGCCGTAGCGTTGCCCGGTGGTGGTTGTTCAAGTGGCCTTCTGCATGATATCGATCGACAATATCATACTTGGGTGGAGGGGAACTTCGCTTCTGCCGTGAAGAAGTTTGGATCTAGTGCCGCCCAGTGAGTGGATGAGCTGTACTGAAGGTGCCAGCCTTGTGCTGCAGATCCCTACGTGTGTAACGGTCGCGCTTCCGAGGAGACCGGCGCCAGTCCGGAGGACCTGCGAATGACCCGTCCCTTACTCAATCGATGTCCCGTCAACGTCGGTTCTCGATTCGGCCATCTCTACTGAGGGTGAACGAAGTGCGCGCTGCCGCGTTTCGTTTGCGGGCATCATCGCGCCGATGCACGGGCCTGCAGCCCCCGACAACGGCGCTATGCGCTGGCGCATGCTGGCATTACTGTTCGCCTGCCGCGCTAGCCTGGGCGTGCAATTCCAGACCGTGGCCTCAACCGCCGATCCATTGGTGGCAAGGTTCGGCATCGGCTACACGGAGATCGGCACGCTGATCGGGCTATTCATGTTGCCGGGGCTGTTCTTTTCCCTGCCGGCAGGGGCGGCGGGGCGCTATGCCTCTGACCGGCGCTTGGTAAGCCTCGGGCTGGGGTTGATGGCGCTGGGCGGATTTGCCGCCGCATCGGCCGACGGATTCGGCCAGTTGGCACTGGCCCGGGTGGTCACCGGTGCGGGCTTCGTGTTCTGCTCGCTCTACTTCACAAAGATGGTGGTCGATTGGTTCTCCGGGCGGGAGCTGGCCGCGGCGCTTGGCATCCTGGTGATGAGTTGGCCCTTCGGAATCGCCGCCGGGCAGGTGGGCTACGCCTGGCTATCGGCCACCTTCGACTGGCGTGTCCCCTTTGTCGTCGCGTCCGTGTTCAGTGCGGCGGCTGCAGCCGTCGTGGCCTGGGCGTATCGGCCACCGTCCACCGCGTTCGCAGCCGCAGGCCCGCAGAACAACCGCCTGCCAAGCGACGAGTTGCTGCTGACCCTGGTCGCGGCTGCCACATGGGGCCTGTTCAACGCCGGCTACGTCGTGTACCTGAGCTTCGCGCCGAAAGTGCTGGAGTCTCAAGGCTATGGCACCACGCGAGCCGCCGCGGTGATCAGCATCGCCAGCTGGGTGATGATCCTGTCGGTTACCTTTATCGGCCGCATAGCCGACCGCACCGGCCGCCATGCAACGGTGCTGTGCCTGTGCATGGCCGCGGCAGTGGCGTCGCTGCTGCTGCTGCGTCATGCCGAGTGGTCCGTGGCGCTGAGCTTGGCCTTCGGGCTCCTCGGCGCGGCACCGGCCGGCATCATCATGGCGCTCACCGCGCAATCGATGGCGCCGCAACGGCGCGCCTTCGGGATGGGCGTGTTCCTCAGCTTCTATTTCGTCGTCCAGACGGCTGCGCCGCCGGTGGCGGGGTGGCTGTTCGACCGCAGCGGCGAGCCCGTTGTGGCGATCCAGTTTGCAGCCGCCCTGTTCGCGGCCACTGGGGTCTGCTATATCGGCTTCGGGTGGTTGAAGCGGCGCACGACGCGGGCCTGAAGCTGCGCCAGGGCCGCCAGGTCAGTGGAATGATCAGCTGCCTGCCTTGAGGGTCGGGTGATGCCGATATGCGGCCTCTGCCCATTCCAGCTTTGAGACGAGGGTTGGAGCCCCGGATGCCCCATCCGCGGTCCCTCCTGGCAACCATCGTCAGTCGTCAGCTCTCGGCCAGAAGCGGTCCCAGGAGCAGAGCAGAAGCAGCCGGTTGACTTCCTGCCTTAGCCGGATGGCTCTCGCTGAGCAGGCGTGGGACCCTTAACGGATTCGAAATGGGCCTCGAGCTTGACAACAAATTCGCTGCCGGCCCCTGGCCCCGCGCTGCGTGCTTCGATGGCCCCGCCATGCAGCTCGACGAGCTGTTTGACCAACGCCAGCCCAATGCCAAGCCCCGTGTTGGAACTCCCTATCGGCTCGAGCTGGGTATAAGGGTCAAAGATGCGGACCAGCTTGTCGGCGGCCATTCCGATCCCCGAATCCTTGACCGAAACGAACACTGATCGTTCGTCCGACCGTGCGATGACATCGATGCGACCCCCTCGCGGCGTGAACTTGGAGGCATTGCCGAAAAGGTTGCAAAAGAGTTGTACCAGTCGCGCTGAGTCGCCATACACCTGAGCAGACGTGCCGGGCATCAACAGTTCGAAGTGTTGCCCGGCGAGCTCCATCGATGCCGCGCAGGACTCTGCCGCCTGCTCGAGGATCGAATTGACCATCAAGATTTCGCGTTGCAAGTGCAGCTTGCCAAGGCTGATTCGACTCACGTCGAGCAGGTCGTCCGTCAGGCGAACGAGTTGATCGACCTGCCGCCCCATGACCTGTCGGGCCTTGTTGCTCATCGCGGCGTTGTCCCCGGCGCGGTCAATCAACGTCAGGGAGTTGCCCATCGTCGAAAGGGGGTTTCGCAGTTCGTGCCCGAGCGTCGCGAGAAACACGTCCTTGTTTCGGTCTGCTTCTTTGAGAGCGTCCAGGGCGGCGCGCAGGCGGGCCT
>JBBSBI010000281.1:0-5416 GCA_038251425.1 Polyangiales bacterium | reverse complement strand
CACAGTCGAGGGCCAATTGCCGTAGGAGCGCTGCAGCGACGATCTGGGGTGGTCTGGATTTCGCTTTGCGGGCCATAATTGCGGGCTCTTAGTGCAGTTTGCCCACTACGATGGTGAGGGGGCCATTCCAACAAACGGCGCCTCAAAGCCCCGAATAAGGCCTTTGTGCATTTTTTAGGCAGCCATCACTTCTCAACGCGTTGCCCTCGTTCTGAGTTGGCGGCGCGCCAGCTTCCGGATCTCGAAGAGATATTCGCTGCAACGATCCATTCGAGTTCTGCACGAATTCCCCCCAGTGCTTCCTGGGTCTGAATTTGGAGACCGGGCTGCGTCGTAAAAGTGTTATTCGACCTCCTTGCGAGGCCCTAGAGCGAGGTGTCCGCACACGTGCGCGGAGGTGGGAGTTAAGTGCTGCGCGGTCAGCGCTCGCACAGGGAGTGGCAGATCACGTGTGCTAAATTCGCCTCCAAGATGAAGCACAGCGCGCTCCTTTTCTTGACGACGACGATCCTGGCAACTTTGTCCTTGGAGCAAGGCTGTTCCTCCCAACACAATCGGAGTGAAGGGACAAGCCTGAGTCTCGGAAGCAGTGGCAGTGGAGGCGCAGGCCAAACGGGGCTGACCGGGGGGAGTCCAGGCATCGGCATGATCGACTTGGGACAGGGCACGGGCATGGGGGTTGCGGGTACCGGCACGTGCGGCGCAATGATGTGCGAACAAAAGGTGCCTGCTTGCGGGGATTCCACCCTGGATCCAGGCGAAAAGTGCGATGACGGCAATACGCTATCCGGTGACGGCTGCGGTCCCAACTGCGATGCGATCGACAAGGATTTTGCGTGCCCCACGCCGGGGAAAGCCTGTGTTTCGACGGTAGCCTGCGGAGATTCGAAGATCACCGGCACTGAATCCTGCGACGACGCGAATGCCCTTGCCGGCGATGGTTGTGACACCAAGTGTGCGCTCGAAGTGGGCTGGAAGTGCCCCGTGGTCGGAGCGCGTTGTGTGGCAGCCGCGTGCGGAGATGGAAAGGTTGCCGGGGCCGAAGAGTGCGACGATGCCAATCCAACGGCAGCCGATGGCTGCTCGGCGCTGTGCACGATCGAGCCAAAATTCAAATGCGACATGCCCGGCCAGCCCTGCCTCGCCACAAGCTGTGGCGATAAAATGGTGGAGGGAACGGAACAGTGCGATGATGGCAATTTCGATACCGGTGACGGCTGCTCCCCGCTCTGCAAGGTCGAGCCAAAGTGCGTGAACGGGGTCTGCGAGGCGAAATGCGGTGACGGCCTGAAGCTAGATAGCGAGGCTTGCGACGATGGCAATCAGCGCAATTTTGATGGCTGTTCTTCGCTCTGCACGATTGAGCCTGGATTCACCTGTGAAGTCACCGTCGAAGCACCGAACTTGCCGGTGGTGTATCGGGACTTCATCGGGTTGGACGACAACGAACCCGCCGATACAGGCCCACAGCACAAGGATTTTGAGAGCAGCTTGGTGATGGAACCCTGCCAGGAAGTCGTCGCCACCACGCTGACGGCTGGGAAGCCCGTGCTCGTGAACACCGATAGCTGCGTCTTAAGCGCGGCGACCTTCGCTCAATGGTATCGAAGCGACGACGCCATCAACCGTACGGTGCTGGACACCATCGCGATGTCACCGGTGCCAGGCACACCTGGAGCATTCCAGTTTGAAGACGCTACTTTCTACCCCCTAGATGGTAAGGGCTTCAATGACCCAGCAGCTCTGAAGGAGCACCCCCGCATGGGGGACGATGGGCCGCACAACTTTGGCTTCACGAGCGAGCTCCGCTATTGGTTCACCTATCGCGGCGGAGAAAAACTCACGTTCTACGGCGATGATGACGTGTGGGTGTTCATCAATGGCCACTTGGCGGTGGCGATCCCTGGCCAGCACCCTGCCGAAGATCGTTGGATTATTCTGGGCGGCCCAGCAGGCGCGGGCAGCACGGGAAGCGACAGCGATACGCGCGATGGTACGATGTATACCACCGGTATCTTCAATCCCGTTACACTCGGACTCACTCCGGGCGGAGTGTATGAGGTGGTGGTCTTTCAAGCGGAACGGCACACCAATAAGTCAGGATACAAGCTAACGCTGCAGAATTTTCTGAATGCGCGCTCGGTGTGTAAATCGACTTGTGGGGATGGCAAGGTTGCTTCCAATGAAGCGTGCGACGTCGGGGTCAATGATGGAGCGTATGGCGGCTGCAACGCTGATTGCACGTTGGGGCCGCGCTGCGGCGATGGCGTTCTTCAAGCGGTCTCCGGCGAAGCCTGCGACGATGGGATCAATCTCACGAGCTATTCGGTGAGTACGACTGCTGCGGCATGCGCTCCGGGCTGTAAAAAGCCGAATTTCTGCGGAGATGGCATGGTGGATAGCGTCTTCGGGGAAGCTTGCGACGATACGAAAAACGTGGGCGGCTACGGGAAGTGTGCGCCAGAATGCCGCCCCGGCCAGTTTTGCGGCGATGGCAAAGTGAACGGCACCGAGCAGTGCGACGACGGCAATAAGGTTGGCAACGACGGCTGCACCGCGGCGTGCACCACCGGTCTGCGTTAAGCCTAAACATCCCGGCAAGTTAACGCAGGAGCGGCGCACGATCCAAAAAGTGGATCGTCGAGTCAAAGTGTTGGCTGACAAGCCTTCTTTTGGCTGTCATTCTCGGGGAACTGGAACAGCGCGCAGGATTGCCGCGCATTAAAGGACATATCTCATGGCCCGAGTACTCGAGTTCGTGCTGGTGCGCGTTTGTTTTGTGGCATTTTCCCTAAGTATTGCTGGCTGTAATAGCTCTGCGGGTGCACTTCCCCGAAAAGATCCCAGCACGAGTAGTTTGGCCCCTAATGGCGAGGTTTTAGGCACAACCGGGGGCGCCAACGGAACAGGTCCGGATGGTTCTGGCTCTGGAGTTGGAGGCACTGGAACTGGGTTCGGAACTGGCGGTGGCGGACCAGGCATGGTCGGTGCGTGTACCACCCCCGGCGTCACGTCGCCGGGAGCCTCGCCGCTACGCCGACTGACGCACACAGAATATGACAATACCGTTGAAAGCCTGCTTGGCGTTACGACCAAGCCAGCCCGAGCCTCGTCTAAGCTGCAGGTATTTTAGCGTGGTCATCGTAGGTTAACTCTGGAGAGCAAATCTGAATGAATAAGCTGTATTTCTTGACGCCCATTCTTTTGGTTGTGGGTTGCAGTTCAGAAGCTGGGCCTAGGCCGGCAGTCACAGGTTCGGGGGGTGGAAACAGCCAGGCTTCGGGTGGTGCCACGGCGAAAGGTTCGGGTGGTTCGCCTGCTTTAGGTAAGAGTGGCGGATCCGTTGGTTCTGGGGGAATGGCCTCTGGTCTTGGCGGGAATGCCTCAAATACCTCAGGAGGCACAGGAACCGCCCTCGGTGGCTCCTCGAATGCGAGCGGAGGCGCAGCGAGTGGAGAGCTAGCGATTGCCGCTGGCCTCAATTATCGCTGGGAGGCGCCCTGCAAGGGCCCAAGCGACAATCCTGAGCTTTGCGGCTCGGATATGACATTGCCGGATCACGTTGTGGTTGTTGGCGGAGATCCGCAAACAACCTACAAAGTTACCCTCCATTTCCGTGGCCTCACCGAGGCCCACACCTTTACGCCACAGGTTCCGGACTCACTGGCTCCCAAAATGCTCAAGGGCTCAGAGGGCACACCCAACGAGGACGCGCGAATGCGTTCTCGTCGATCGACGGAGCTTTTGACCATCGCTTGTTCGCGATCGATTACATGGCGGACATCACGGTCCAAGCTGGCGCCACTGTGACTTTCAAATACACCGACGACAACACCGAGCAGAGCCGAAATTTTATGGACACTGTCATTCCGGGAGTCCCACCGGCTCCCAATCCATTAGACGGTCAGTTTCTCCAGGTTGACGTGGTTTCGGTAGTCCCCGTGAACTAGCGCTGCGGTGCTTGAAGCGCGCGCCGGTGTTTCCGCTTGCGCCGGTGTTCCCGCTTGCGCTGGTCCAGACGTTTCACGGGCCCTCAGGGCTGCAGTGCCTCGGTGGAACTTAAAGATCAGCGCTGCAAACGCGAGGACACTGGGGTCACGCGCTGGCGAATGGGCTTGCAAATTCGCCAAAGGGTGGCGATAAATTCGCCATGGAATGGCGAATTTGCATGGAAGTCTGGCACAATCTCGGCCATTACCGCCCAGGTTTGCCGAGCGGGTGACGGTTCGGGGCGCCTCTGGCATATTCGCGACGAATGCAGACTGGGACCAAGAGTGCCTTCCGACATCCCCCGCTGGCGTCCGTTGCCATCGCGAGCCTGTGCGCAGCCACTTTTTTGACGGCACTCGGTTTCTCGCGGAGCAAGCCACGCGCCACCGAGGCTTTTGCTCCCAGCGTTCAATGTGTGCGTCCGTTGGGGGCGACGGTGCACAAGAAATACCGTGGGACAGACGATGTGGAAGCCCGTCTGAAAGCTGGTGTTGCGGTGCGTGTGATGGGGCAGCGCTCGGACTGGCGGAAGATCACTTATCCGAACGCAGGTCGCGGAGCTTTCGGCTGGGTTGAGGCGCGCCAGCTGGATGCCTGTGGCAAGCCGAGCGGCGAGGATGTGCCAGTTCCCAAGCCAGTACCTCCGGCCGCATCAGACGGACAAAATTGCCTATTCGGATGTCCCCGGGGAACCTCGCCGGCGAACCTTCGAATCGATCGCGCGATCTATTCGTTGAGCGCCAACCCGATCACGAAATTTGCTGATTGGGCGGCGTACCGAGTGCGCACGAGCAACTTTGGGCCACGTCGAGATCGCGATTGGCGCGCCGATCCCGATTTGCCAGAGACCGCAACCCTTGAGAAGCAGGACTACGCCGATGCCCCTCGATTGTTGCACATTGATCGGGGCCACCAAGTACCGCTCGCTGCCTTTGAAGGCTCGCCCTTTTGGCGCACGGTGAATTACCTTTCCAATATCACGCCGCAATCAGCGGACCTCAATCAGGGCGCCTGGATGCACGTTGAGGAGCTGGAGCGGCATTGGGCGCCGACGGCGAGCGTGTATGTCATCACCGGTCCGCTGTACGAAAGAGCGATGTCGCAGCTGCCCAAAGCGGACGAACCACATCGTGTCCCGAGCGGCTATTGGAAGGTGATCGCCACGTTCGATAACCAGCTTCTGGAAACGCTGAGCCTGGCCTTCGACCAAACTACCGACAGATACGCTGATTTCTGCGACTACGAAGTCACGATCGACAGGATTGAACGTCGGAGTGGGCTTGAGCTCTTCCCAGATTTGGGGGAGCCCGCTCAGGCTCGGATTGAGTCCGAGCCTGGAACCCTGCGCAGCAAAGCTGGTTGCAATTAGACGGCGCCGCGGCGCGGAAGATTTGTCGGGCGTACTTGCGCACGGCCTTTGGCGGCT
>JBBSBI010000280.1:0-5419 GCA_038251425.1 Polyangiales bacterium | reverse complement strand
GCGCTCATCCAGCACACAAAACACTCTCATCTCCCTAATGGAAAGCATCCGCTGACCTGTGCCTTCATATAGATCCCACAAAGTAAGAACAAACCGACATAGGGGGAACAAACCTACCTGTCGGAAGGTGCGCCCGCCCTGCGTGATCCCGGCGGATGTGCGCATCGATTTCTTGAAGATCGATGTCGAAGGCGGCGAGTACGGCGTATTGCGAGGAGGCCTCGAAACCCTGCGGCGTTCGCGCCCGGTGGTAGTATTCGAACATGGTCTGGGCGGTGCGGACTACTACGACGTGGCGCCCGAACAAGTCTTCAATCTGCTCCGAGACGAGTGCGGCTTGTCCGTTTCATTGATGGAGCGCTACCTCGACGGCAGGCCCGCGCTCGACCTGAGCCAGCTGGTCGATGAATTTACCAGCGGCCGCAATTTCTATTTCGTTGCCTATCCGAACGAAGCCTGAAGCGGCCTTACGAAAATTGGCAGGCGATGCCCACGGAGAGTCGTCAGAGCTTGGGGGTTTGGCCGATAGCAGGCGCGATCGCGCCTTGCTCCGCGTGCCATATGGCGCTAGATTGAACGCCATATGGCAGCCACGGCAGAGTACCGAGTTGCAACGCTGCTTGGTGGGCCCAAGGTGCTCGGCGGGATCGCGGGGGCTTGTGCAAGTGTTGAGGCGGGGATTGCCGTATGCGTCGCTCCAAGCGCTGAGCGATCACTTGCAGGTAGATTTGGGGACGGTGAGTGCGGTGGTCGGGATCGCGACGCGAACGCTCGGTCGGCGTAAGCATGAGAAGCAGCTTTCGCCGATTGAATCGGATCGGCTGTATCGCGTCGCCTCGGTAACTCAGATTGCGGTGGAGGCCTTGGGCGGGGTTGAAAAGGCAGGGCTTTGGTTGAAGCGGCCGAATTGCAGTCTCGGTGGTGAAGTGCCCTTCAGCCTCTTGGATACTGAGATTGGTGTGCGCCAGGTTGAGCAGGCGCTCTTGCGGCTCAATCATGGAATGTTTGCATGATGCGGCTCTGGCGCATCTGTCGCAGGCCGTTTGCTAAAAAGCCGCTCGATGGGCGCGGTGGCCTAATCGCCGGTGGGCGCTGGCACACGCCGCGGCGTCTGGTGACGTACGCCTCAGAGTCTTTGGCGTTGGCGAGCCTCGAAGTTTTGGTGCCTGCGGATCTCGATCTCTTGCCTGCGGATCTCGTGGCGATTGAGATTCAGATCCCGAGTGGCCTTCGGGTTCGGCAGCTGAAGATCCACGATCTCCCTTGAAACTGGCGCAAATACCCAGCGCCGGCGGCTCTGCAGCGGCTAGGTAACGCTTGGCTAGACGCTGCATCCTCCGCAGTTCTCCGGCGCCTACCCTTCGGATTTGACGCGCGGCTCAGGGTGCACTGAGCCACGGCGGCTGCCTCAACCAGCGAGTTTGGTCACGATCCACTGATTCAGACTGACGCCCTCGCGCTCCGCTTCACTCGCAAGCCGTCCGTGGAGCGATACTGGCAGGCGCAGGCGGAGATTGCCAGATGGGCGCCTTTCGCGAGCCGGAATCACTTCGCCGTGACGCTTGGCGCTCTTGATGAGCAACGAAAGCACCTCGCGCCCATTCTGCACTGCTTCAGTCGGCGTCGTGCCGTGGGTGCGCGCGTTCTGCCACGCCGGCAACGTAACGACGTAGCACTGATCCGGTTCGGACCAACAGAGTACCATTTGGTAGTCGTCAGGGCTTGGGGGTTTGGCGGACGGCTCGGATTGCTTCTTCGACTTGGAGTTCCTGGTAGTTTTTTGCATCGTCGCCTTCGCTTCCGCTCATGATGAGGAACTTACCTGACGTGTGCCGCCACTTTCTGTGGGAACCCTTCGCCGCCTGCTTGATGAACCCGGCGGCCCGAAGCCTTGATTCGAGTTCACGGAGCTTGGGTGGCACATCGAGATGGTACCGTATACGGTACCATCGGCAAGGCTGCACGCCACTCGGTGCGAAGCCAGCGGCCGTGCCTTCGATTTGGCCCTTACTCCATGTTACGCGCTGCGTTGTCGGTCGTGATCTCGCGGATTGCGGGCAGTTTGGGGAGTGAGAGATCCGTTGTTACACTTTTGCTCTTCTCGACAAGTTGGACCGACGTCGATGCTCGCAGCAGAATCGGGGCTTTGCGAGAATTGCGCTTCATTTCCTACCGTGGTAAGAATTGTGAATGTCAGCCTCGGCCGCGAAACTCTCCATCAGCCTTCCCGCTGGTCTTGCCAAGGCTGTTCGGACTCACGTTGGCACCCGTGGCCTTTCCGGATTTGTTGCTCGGGCAGTTGCTCATGAGCTTGAACGCGAACAGCTAGGTGTTTTCCTTGCCGAACTTGAGGAGCTCCGCGGGCCCATCCCAAAGCCTCTGCTTGCTTCGGCCAGACGCGTATGGCCGAAGCGCTAGTTCTCGATTCCGAGGCTCTCAACGCCATCGCGAACCCTTCCACTCGAAGCGTTCTTGCTCAACGCGCTCGTGCCATACTCTCCGTCGCGTATGATCGCCGCGCTCTCGTCCGAGTCCCGGCCCCTGTTCTCGGCGAAGTTTGCCGTGGTCCTCGTTTCGACGCTGCTATTAACCATGTTCTCAACGGCCGCGGCATTCTCGTCGAACCCCTAACGCAGCAGATTGCTCAACGCGCTGGCGCACTTCTCTCAGATGCCCGCATGTCCTCCAGAAACGCCGTCGACGCTTTCGTTGTCGCTACGGCTCTCGAATTCGATAGCGCCATCATCGCCACGGGTGACCCAGACGACATTAAGCGCTTAGTCGCACGCCACGCTAAAGTCCGCGTATTCCCCATCTAACCGCGCCATCGGGATCCAACAAGCGCTTGAGGCAGACGAGCGCCGCGGGGGAGCGCCCGATGTCTGATGGCGATCTTCCTCGTAACCCCCCGTAATCATCCCCCATTCGGAGGTGAGGACGGGATTCGAACCCGCGTATAACGGTTTTGCAAACCGTTGCCTAACCACTTGGCTACCTCACCGAAGGTCCGCCATTCGGCGGGCTTGGTATGTTCCACTTGCTCCTGGTGCTGTCAAGCACTCGAATTCCTGCACTCAGATGCAGGCGTGGCCGAGAAACGGATCCTCAGCTCTCTTCAGCGAGGTCTTCCGCCAAGTAGCTCAGGATGACCTCGTCGAGTGACTTTTGGCTCACGAGATCGTCACCAAAAATGGAGCGGCTCGCGCCTCCTGGCATCCCGCCAAAGCTTGCGGCGGGGCGGCTGGCTTGGGTTGGCGGCTGGTTATGCGTGACGCTCGGGCGTGGCGGCGGGGGCCTTGGGTGACTCGGTTCGACTCGGACGGGCGCGTCTGCGGTGGGGCTGATCTCTGCGACGTAGCGCCTTGAGTTGGGGACGGTGTCCGATTCGGGCTCAGGGTACGGCCCGCAGCTCGAGATCACGAGCTCGTCGAAATCACCCGCGCGCAACGCAATGAACATGGAGCGATGTTGCTCCTTCATGAGAGCCCGCACCGTGGGAACTAACTCGCGGCTGCCAATGTGCGCCGAGTAATCCGTGCGTGTGCTCTTAATGATGCGCCCGCCATCCGCAAACAGGTGTGTCATCAAACGCGCGTGGCGCACTCCCGAGTCCTCGGTTTGGATGTGAAAAAGCCTGCCCTTGTGACGGACGTTATTGTTGAACCCCAACAGCGGAGGCGGCTCAACCGCGGCAAACGATTCTTGTTTCACCTGTTTCAGAGAGTATCACGGTCTTGACGCTCTCACACCGGTGTTTTCAGTGATGAACAGATGTGCACAAGTCGGACAGTTACTGATGTAGGGCGGCGGTCATACTAACGCGCACCTTCATCTAGCCGACGCATACCCTCGAGAAGCAGAGCTTCAGGGCTTTCTTTGATCACTTGTTGCGGTGCACGGAAGTTTGGCTCTAATGAAAAATCGCCTTCGTTGAGCGTGATCATCGCGTAGAAGGCATCTGCGCCCCGCACTTTCGCCCACATCGCGTTGTAAACCGAGCCATCTACGAAGTGGATCTCGCCGCGTTCACCGTTGGCTTGGATCTTGAGCGACCCTGTTTTCCTGCCGTGCCACAAAACTTGCACGATATCCGGCAAGCTCATTTCCTGCAGCGAGCCGCTCACACCCCGAGCACCGCCAGCTCCCGCCGCTGAATGTTCAATCAATTGTTTCATCTTTGCCACCAGGAGTTCAGCACTCACCGGCTTCGCCACGACATCGCTTGCGCCGAGTTCAAAAGCGCGCTGAGCCTCCGCTGAGACAGTGCGGCCCGAGAGGATGATCCACGGCAGCTTCTGACCCCAACGTTGTTTTCTTCCGTGTTCCAGCAACGTCAACCCGTCTTGAGGCTTCAAATCGAGCTCACTGCAAACGATCTCCACGCCGCCTGCTTCCAGGATCTTGAGCGCTTGGTCGGAGGTTGCAGCAAGCTTTACTTCAAAGCCACGCTCAACCAGACGCAGCTCGAGCACCGTTGTTTCCTCGGGATCGGGATCAATGATGAGCGCGAGCCGCCGATCGGCTAACAAGCGTGCTTTCAGATCTTCACCTGTCACCGTGAGCTTGAAGAGATCAACCAGGTTGGGATCGAAGATCTTGCTCTTGTTGGTGGCTAGAACCTCACACGCCTGGGCCGGCCTGAGCGCTTTTCGGTACGGATTTTTGGGGTTTTGTGTGAGATCCGCGTAGGTGTCTGCGATGGCCAGAATGCGCGCACCGAGTGGGATCTCTTTGCCGCCGATGCCGCGAGGCAAGCCTTGTGCATCGAAGCGCTCGTACATGTTCTCGACCGCGGCTAACACTTCGCTCGGCAGGCGGATGGCTTCCACTAAGCGTGAGGGAGCCTTGAATTGTTTGGTGGCGGAGGAGCGATGTCCTTCGTAGTCCGCAACATTCAGCGCCGTCAGATGGTACGCGCCCATTTTGCCCAAGTCATGAATGTAAGCGGCGATCATCACACTCGTTCGCTCGACCTCGCTCAACCGTAGGCGTTCACAGAGCTTCTTCACCAAGCGCGCCACCTGAGCCGAATGCCCACGCAGATCTGGCCGTGAATTCTCCACTAGGCTGATCAGCACATTCAGCGTTTCGAGGTAGGCGGCGCCTTCAACACCGCCCGGAGTCGCGGTGCGCCCGTGCGACGTCCGGCCCATATCTTCTGCGGAGAATGTGCGTTCACGCTGGGTTCCTTCGTGCGCCAGCGACGCGACGATGCTTTCTTCTGAAAGCAAGCGACGCTCGAAGAGATCCATCATGTTGGTGAATTGTTGATGGGCAGTTCGGTCCAACTTCGCAAAGGCATGGATGTCGCCACCGTAGGTTTTAGCGATGGCCGCCATAATGGCTTTGGGTCTGGCCACGAACGCCTGGATCTGTTTGACGCCAGAGACAGCTCGGACATTGTCGAGGACACCGATGT
>JBBSBI010000279.1:0-5531 GCA_038251425.1 Polyangiales bacterium | reverse complement strand
GGGAAATGAGCCACGCTGGTACGCCAAACTTGAATCCTTGCGTTTCATCGACACGAATGGGCAAGTTCTGGTTACCAGTAGCCTCGCGTACCTGGACAACGTCTCGGGAAGCGCCGTTTCCCTGTTCAGGATCGCCAAGGGTGAAATGGCTGAAGCGGTGGGCCTTGAGAGCGCCTTTGACGTCTACAGCCAAATTGCGGCGATCGAGGTCGGCGCCGTCGATCCAGGTTCTTCCCGTGTGTCTCCAGGCTTCAAAGCCAGCATCGCGGCCACCGATCTCTGCAAAACAAATAAGGGTTTTGTGGTCAGCTTGGTGAACCGAGGAGCACAGACGGCCGGCGTTTCCAACCTGCACCGGTACCTCCTATCGGACGGCGAGGGGCCGGTGGCTGTTGGGTTTCTCCAGCGCTTGCTCCCCCTCGACAAGTCGACCGGCGTCAAGCCCAACGAACGCTCCATCTTGGCGGAAGAAGCTGTGTTCTCCGATGGGCGAGCCGATAGAGCCACCATTTTCAGCGTTTCCTACGACGGAAGCATCGGTTCTTTCGAGTCACCACCACAGGCTTCGTTCTCGACCGCAGGCAACGTCGCTCTGCAAATCCGAAGGCAGGCCGCTCAAGATTTCAAGCGAGAACAATTCAAGCTCTGGGCCGAGCACCTCGGGCGAACACCTCTCCATCCGTAGGCGCGCCGCACGGGCGGGGGCCAAAATGCCCTCAGTGCGGCTTGCGCCGGGATTCAAGGCCGACGTTGCTCCAACGCGGCACGGCAGGGCAAGCGCTTCCGCGCGCCCGTGTTGCATGCTGACATCGTGGGCATCGCTCAAATGAAAGATGCTCGACCGAACAGTACGTGGACCCGTCATGATTACTCCAAGGGGGATAGCGGAAATGGGGAGGGGCGCGTAATATACCTGCAGAGGCGCTCCAGTTGGCGACGGTCACGGCCATCGACGCATTGACGAGCGTGGAGGTTAACGCCTCGCACTTCAGCGGCGGGGTCGTTTTTGTCGTGAATCTCGCTGACAGCCGGTGCGGGCGAGACGAGCAAGCGGAGTGGGGCTTGGCCGGCGCGGTCACCAGAAGCCGCTACTCCGCGCGCCGCAGCGGCATAGCAAGCGGCAAGGCCGGGCTCATCGGAGCAGAGCTTGGGCGGCTGGTCGTCTTGCGAATCTTGCATCGCCGGGTCGAGGGAGCGGCCGTGCGCTCGGAGGATTTTCTCGATGCGTTGTGCCGTGCGGCGGGCAATGTCGGCAACTTCTGAACGCGTGGGCGTCGGAAGAGTGTGAAAGACGAGAGCGTCACTTGTGGCATCGCGGATATAGACACCGTCTAAGGCGAGAACATGGAAGTGCACATTGAGCCGGAGAGCGCCGTCAGTTCTCTGCATTGCGGCGATGGCGCCTGTGTGGGCGTCGGCAACGCTTGGGAGGCCGAGAACGCCTTTGGCTCTTTTGCACAACGAACGGCCGAGCTCGTGTACGAAGCCACTCACAACCTGCGCCGCGAGGGCACGGTCATAGCCGAGCAACGCACGCAAGCCCCAGGGCAAGGACCAAATCCAGTGACGCACGGGTACGCGGGGCAGCACCTGCTGCTCCATGTGGACAGCGGTGTCGGTCATTCGGCGCCCGAGGCCACAAACTTCGGGAGACCCCCATGGTCGGCGAGGTCTTCCAGCACCTCAGGCCAATGGGCTTGCACGGCCTGGTAGAGCACGCCTTCTTCGGGTCTTCGGCGCGCGGTGCTGTCCCGGCGAACGGCAGGGTGTAGAGCTGCATGGGCGTGCGCAGGGTGGGCCACAGCAAAGGGCCGTGGCTAGATACGTGCCGGCGGTGGCGCAGCACGATATCCGGCAAATGGGCTAGGTCAGGAGTGGCCGAACTGGGGCTTGGCCTGATAAAGACGAGCCAACGCGATCACTAAACTTTGCCTATCGGGTTGCATAAAATCAGGCCCCTTCGGCAAGCTAATTTTCGTTGGGTCCACGCCGCTCGCTTGCAGTGGCGCGGCCACCAGGAACACCACCCATGCAAAGAGCCAGGCAGAAAGCGCTCTTAGGCCCACTCGAAGCTCATCACCCCGGACGAAGGTGAAGTCAAGGTCCCGCAGGCTCGCGTTTGGCTCGCGTTAGCCATCCCACGGCGGGACGACAATCAATTTGAATTCTGCCGAAATCACCTTGGAAGGCGCGACGCGCATGCGTTCGGGAGCTCTACGCCTTCGGCGCGGGATCGAGGTAGCGGGCAATTTCTGATGCGAACGAGCTGAGCGCTGCCAGCCCTTCGGGCAATTCCGCCCAGATGCGGTCCATATCTACGGAGCCGTACCCATGGGCTAGTCGATTGCGCAGGGCGGCCATATTCGCCAACCCAGAAGCGAGCGGCGGATCAATGACTCCGTGCTCCGCCAACATCGCGAAACTCTCCGCATAGGAGGCAGGCACGCCCCATCCTTCAGCTGACTCGATGTGCAACGCGATATCCAGAGCGTCCTGAACGGCTACAAGCAAGCTCATCCCGATGGCATCCTGTCGATCGACGTCCGCCCTGAACACCCCAACGTCGTCGGGGCGGCGCCGACCCATCCGGGCTACTTGCTCTCGCAGCGACGAAAGCTTCCGGAACACGACGTCTCTGTCGATCAAGACACCACACCCCGCTGCTCAGCCGCGAGAACTCGACGGAAGGTTTCCGATGCGTGCTCGAAGGCCGGCGCGAAATCCAAATACTCAGCTATGGAATCGGCAGCAAAGCGTGAAGCTGAAAACGGATAAGTCTCCATCAATACGCGCCCGTAGCGCACCACCTGCCAACGCACGAGGGTCGAAGCTCGATCCAGCCGCACGAGATCCACCTCGCGGCCGCACACCCGAGCCAATTCCGCCTGCAGCGCGAGCTCCTCGGACAGAGACAAGCTCGAATCCATGGGAAAGATCCCGATATCGACATCACTGTCGGCCCGAAGCGCGCCCTTTGCGGCTGAGCCAAAGAGCATCGCGAAGCGAAGCGGGGGGCCGTCCTTCAAAGCGGCCACCAACTGCTCCAGGGAAACCTCCGGTGCCACCATCGTTGATGCTCCAGAATACGCCTCCCGCGTAAGATCGGCCAGCAAATTTTCGGCCTTTGCACGAGGCGTCTGTTCGCGTTGGCAGGCCATCCAGCCGAAGGCGCTCTGCAGCCTCCGAACCACGTCACTGAAGCCCAGGCAGTGGTGAACACGAGCGACTGCGGAGCTCAAAAGCCAGCAGATACCGGCGCAAACAGATCTGCGCCCAAGAGGTGCTCACCTCCGACGAGGTAAGCGCCCCAAGGGCAACCACAGCCCAGATTCAGAAGCTCAGCTGAACCCAAACCTCAGCTGCCCGAACAAAACCGGTGGTGGCGCCCCGTTCGATCGCCTGCTCGCGGTTCAATGCCTATCGCGGGGGCTCACTCTCGTGAGTCGGGACGCACAGTTCGACCAGTACGGAGTCAAGCGGCGGTGGAGTTCGACGGCGCGCGGGCGGACTTTCGCCTATTCGCCGCCACCGGGCTTTGGTGTCCAGCTCCTGGGCCTGCGCAACCCCGCCTGGTTTTAGTTGGCGCTGTCGGAGCAGAGCTTGTGCGGTCGTCGTCTTGCATCGCCGGGTCGAGGGAGCGGCTTGCAGGAGAGAGCTACGAGTTGCGAGTGGCCGCAGCTACGGCAAACGAGGTGCAAGCAACCTGCGGATAAGAGCCCGCAGCGCAAGTACTCCTCGAACTCACGCACCACGAACTTCGGAAGGCCGCCATGCTCGGCGAGGTCTTCCAGTACCTGGGGCCAATGGGCTTGGACAGCTTGGTAGAGCGTCGGTAAGCTGTTCTTCTCCCCGCCGGGGACGTAATTGCTTCTTGGATTTTCACCCCAACCAACGTCACTCCGTCATGCGACGTGGCAATGCCACTGAGGGACGGTTGGTGCGCCGAGTTGCGAAAGTTTACACAGCAGCTAGACTGTCTAGACCGCACATGGAAAAGCAAAAAACACGCACCTGGCAGCTTCAAGTAGCTAAGAATCGGTTTAGTGAGGTGGTGGCAGAATCTGCAAAGGCGCCGCAGATAGTAACACGCCACGGCGAGGAAGCTGCCGTTGTGATCGGCATTGATGCGTACCGTGCCCTGATAGGAAAGAAGACAGCCACTCAATCTTTCACGCAGTTTCTGCTCAACGCACCCAAAGCCCCGTTGGGGCTTGAAGTCGCTCGTGATAAGAGCTCGGGGCGGAAAGTGGAGTTCAAGTGAGGTATCTTTTGGACACCTGCGTGGTTTCGGAGCTCACGAAGCCGCAACCGAATCTGCGCGTGACAGACTGGCTGGGTGCTGTTGACGAGCGCTCCCTTGGGATGAGTGTCCTCACGCTCGGCGAGCTTGAGAAAGGGATCGGGCGCTTGAGTCCTGGGAAGCGTCGCTCAGCGTTGCGTGCGTGGCTCGAGACCTTGAACGTGACCTACGATCAGAAGCTACTTGAGGTCACGTCGGAAATAGCCTGCGAATGGGGACGTATCACAGCCGAAGCGGAACAGCGTGGTGAGTCCGTGCCCGCGATCGATGGCTTGATTGCTGCCACCGCGCGAGTTCACCGCTTGACACTGGTGACCCGCAATACGGCCGACATGCGACGTACCAAGGTGCAACTATTGGATCCTTGGGTTGGTTGAAATCGGTGCTGGGCTTAACGCGCACGCTCTAGCACGGCGCTGCCCGTCGTCGAAAGCTCAAGTGTTTGGACTGCGTGCCCAGTCACCGCGTCGACGTACGAAAGGCCCACCAAGTCCAAATGTTGCGGGGTGCGCGAGAAATTCTCGATGAACACATACTCGTGTTCTGCCCCAACTCGTTTTTGAGCGGAGACACCATTCGGGAGCACGATTGGCAGCGCCGACTCGATTTCCAGCGTCTGTCTGAGAGAGGCGTAAAACGGTGTCAAGCAGGCGCGAGGGAGGCGGGCGCCTAAGAAGTACGCTTGCCCTTGTCCGAATGAGTGCCGCGTGATGGCAGGCCTGCCGGCGTAGAAGTCTGTGGTGAAAGTGGCCAGCACTTCGGCGCCACGCAGATGCAGCAGGGAACGTACGTCGAGGGTTTCGAAGGTTCCGAGCAAGCTCAGTACATTGTTTGGAGAAAATTCGATGGCGTTCCTCTCATGCGGGGATGCTGGATCCATGCAGTCGAATTCTTCTTCCCAAATCCCGAAAAGGTCCATGAGTCCGCCACCGGGCCAGCCACCTGCAAAGCAGCGATTGTGTTCGTCACAGATCGCCGTGCAATTGGTAGCCACCAGCGTGCCGCCGGCTGCAACGTAGCGTTTCAGATTCTCGGCAACGCCGGGCTTGAGTAGCCAAAGTTGCGGTAAGATCACGAGCTGATAGCTGCTCAAGTCGCGCAGGCTATCCACAATATCGACGGTAACGCTGCGATCCCAAAAAGCAGAATAATGGTCGCGAAAGACGCGGACATAGGCGTCATTTTGGCTTGGGGCACCACTCGATGCTTCAAAGCCCCAGCGGGCGTCTTG
>JBBSBI010000278.1:0-5598 GCA_038251425.1 Polyangiales bacterium | reverse complement strand
TCGCCAGCGAGTCACGTTGGAAGGCAGGACGCTGTTCAACGAGAAGGCGACCCGTGAGATCTGGGTGTGCGGGGCCGGCGCCTACGTGGTGCTGAAGGCGCTCGCGTTCGACAGCCGTGGCGAGAACAAGGACGCCTACGACCTCCACTATGTCATCCGCAACTACGGCTCCGGCGTCGATGACGTCGTCGCGAGGCTCCGGCCGCTGCTCGGCGATCCCGATGTGCAGAAGGCGCTCACCATCTTGCAGCGCGACTTCCTCGACCCGGACATGGTGGGGCCGAGTCGCGTGGCCGCCTTCGTGTCGGGGGGGCGCGACGACGAACTGCAGGCGGACGTCGTTGGTTTCGTGACCCAGCTTCTCAACAAGCTCGGCGAGTCGTGACGAACAACGCGCTCGACCTTAACGAGGCTGCCCTTCTGCTCAACGTGAGCCGCGTTAGACGGCGTCTATGTCCGCGACGCTAAAGGTCGTTTGAATACGCCGATCCTGACACGCTCTTGTTCGCCATGGTGCAGCTCCGCACCACGCTCATGGTGCGGCATGGTGCATTTGTTGGAATACGAGTATTCCGGTGCCGCGTACGGTGGATTTTTGTGAGCCAATCTGAGCAATGACGGCACGTTGCGGCAATTGGCCGCACCAAGGCTCCCTAAATTGGGATTTCTAATCCACCGGTCGCAGGTTCGAATCCTGCCGGGCGTGCCAATCATTCTCACGAGTTACAAAAGTCCACACCGCACCAAAATCCGCACCAAACTTGGTGCGGATTGGATCGAAAATCCAAATGTGGTCGGACGATCCAGATAGTCGCCGCACCCATGCTCTTCGTGCATCCGAGTTGTCGGTCGAGCACGGGCATTCAGGTCCCCGGAACGACAGGCGTCCCCTCAAGTTGTGAGCGTTCTTGTTCAGAAACATGTGCTCAATTCTTGCGCGACTTAATCACAGCTTCACGCTCGATTTCGGTTTCAACGTGCCCGTTCGAGTGCCCATTGGTCATGACGCGCTTCTTGCTCGATCCTGGGGCCCCGGCGTGCTCTGAGGTCAGCTCGGGAATTGCAGAAACGAGTGGCACAAGATCACCCAGGCACAGCTCTGCATGCGAGCGGGTTCGGAGGGTGTAGAGCGTCGTCGACTACCTGGCCTACTCTTGGCGCTGCTCTTCCTTCTGATCGATTTCGCAGTTCGAATGTCTTATGCTCCGGCCAGCAGCGGGTTGCAGGTCCGAGGAGGCGCATGCTAATCCGCCTTCCATTCTTGCGCACCGCTTGGCAAAACAGTCGAAGGCCTGCTCACGCACAGTGCTACTTCGAAAAAGGGGCTAACGATGAGCAACAGATTTCCTCACAGATTCTCTCTGTCACTCTACCTGCTCGCTGTTTCACCGGGCTTCTCGCTCGGGACTTCATTCGCACAAAGCGAACCTCCTCAACAGCCAGCTCCCCAACAACCGGCGCCATACCAATCTCCGGTCGAGCCGGATAAAGTCAGTCTCGATGAAGGGCGGCCTGTTCAGCCGGAGAAGATGCAACTTGCTGAATCCCCCCCTCCCGCTCCTCCCTACCCGCAGCAAACCTATCCGCAGCGGCAGCAGGCGTATCCTCAACAGCCCTATCCCCAGCAGATTCCTGCCACGACCGACGCACAGCCAACGGGTTATCATGAGCACGACGGCGTCCTAGTGAGGCTCCAGCTTGGTGGTGGGTACACGTCGATGTCGTCGGAGATTATTGGGGCCAAAGCAGAAATCACAGATCGGCAAGCGCCATTGGGATCGGATTGGGTGTCGCATACTACCTTCCGGACAACACCTATTTTTCCGGCACCATCGCTTCGACCACCTTGGAAATCTCGGACAACAACCAGAACACCAACGCCGAAACAGATTCCGGTCTCGGATTCACGTTGCAAGTGGGACACGAATGGTGGGCGAGCGACAATTGGGGTGTCGGCGTCGCAGGCCAATTTCTACACGCCAGCGTGCAGGACAAGCCTACCGACGGCGGGACTCCCCCCACTTGGTCAACGAATGCCTTCGGGCTGCTGTGCTCCGCGAGCTACAACTGAACCGAACTGCTCGGTGCTCAACCCCTGGATATTCGCTCGTTGCCCACGGACCCGTAGAGGATGCGCTTCCAGCGTCAATGGGCTGGCAAACGCTTCTTGCGGGTCCTTCAGAACTACATTTCCCAAAACGGTGACGTTGCCGGACCTGAGCACGGTGCGGAGCAGGGCTGAACTTGAATTTTTCTTTGCTGATTGTGTTTCCATGAGTGACTCCTTTTAAGTCACCCGCTTTTGTCAACTTACATAAATTTTCTGACACTCCCGTCGGGCTGAGCCCTTGCCCCGCCCGCCCCAAGTGAGAGCTGGCCACGGCCAAGCTGTCCGCAAGTTCGGCCACCGCTGACCTAGCCCATTTGCCGCATATCGGGCTGCGCTATTCAAGCCACTCCAAGTTTCGCTCAGAAATCGTCCCTAAGCCGCCACAGGATTCAGCCGCTTCAAGCCCGCTCCGGCTTCGCGTGACCAACTTCTGTTCCCCAAGCTCAACCCCCAACCTGACGACCCTCGCCTGCCCGTAAGGGCTGGGCCCGTGCTGGCTCATGTGTTCCGGGCAGATCTTGACACTTGTGTCCGCTCAGGTGGGAACATGCCCTGGCTCGCACATGCCACGACCGAACAAGCTGCAACCGCCCTGCTCGCCCGGCTTGGGCCGGGCTCCTCAGGCTCCTCCTGGCGTCCACCAGGGGTTTTGTCAGGGCAGCTTCGGCTCAAGTTCCGTTGAGGGTCTGACGCGGGCTCTTGTTGCCTCGGGTGCTCGCTTTGTTGGAAGCAAGCACCTCAGGGCGGAGATCTATTTGCGAGCGCGTGAAGTGAGATTTTGAGCTCCGCATGGGGTCGCCATGACTGCTCCTTGAGCTTTGGTGACGTGGTTCGGAGGTGTAGAGCGTCGTCGGCTAAGTGGCCTGCTCTTGCTTCTGCTCCTGCTCCTCACTTCCGATCAATTTTGCACTTCGAATGTCTTATGCTCCCAGAATCTACGGTGAATCGCGCTCGATCACCAGTCTAACTTCGGTCTAGCGTGGCGCGACCTCGAGCGAAAGCGCCGCACCCTGACAATCAATCAGGGTGGCACGATTTCAGCGATCCTCGCCCAACCTGCCAAGCTCTCAAAGCCCCGGAACCGGTCCACCGCACTTGGCTGGATCCCCCACCGTTGTGGTGGGCATGCCGAGAATGCCAAGAACACTGATCCAAAGATCGTTCGACGAACGCGGCTGGTTATCAACAAAGTTCAAATAGCGCCCCGTCGCAAGCTTACCGCCCGCACCACCGAAAAGCACGAACGGTACGTTGCGGTGACTGTGCTCTCGGCCATCCCCTAATTCGCTACCGTAGAGCACGAGCATGCTGTCGAGTAATGAGCCCG
This sequence comes from Polyangiales bacterium, assembly GCA_038251425.1. Lineage (GTDB taxonomy): Bacteria > Myxococcota_A > Polyangia > Polyangiales > Polyangiaceae > JBBRRP01. The sequence goes on along the minus strand of JBBSBI010000278.1, from coordinate 2,161 downwards.
CACCATCGGCGGTTTGGCTGAGAGCAGTCACGAGCTCCGCCATGCGTTCGCTGTACCAAGCGTTGATCGCCGTGAGGTTTGGCATCAGGCTGTCGTGGCTCGAGGCATGGTGGTGCTCCGTGTTCGGAATGGCCGGGTTCCAGGTCTGATGACGGAGCCCCGAAGTGGTGGGGGAACTCATGAAGGTAATGACGCGCGTGAGATCACAGGCGAACGCGAGCCGAATGATCTCGAGATTGGCCTTCATATAAGCGGGAAACTGCTCGGAGCTATTACCGGTCGGGTATTGGGTGGAGTCCGGGGAGCTGCAGCCTGCGGCGGGGGAGCCCCCCATCGATGACAGGTTTCGTTCAAGGCTGCGCAGCCCTTCGACGTGCGCAGCGAAGTAGTCCTTTTGAGCAATCGGCACGACGGCGGCCATGCGAGCCGCGTCTTTAAGGAGCAGATCGAGCACACTCTTCCTTTCGAGGACAGTTCGATTTGCCTGGGTCGAGCCCGCGTTGGTTGGAGCCAGCGTGATCCCTTCAAAGATCCGCTTATAGTTCTCAAGCGGCCGGAATTCTCCCGGTAGCGGCAAATTGTTCCCCGCCCAAGAAAGGTAGCGGTGGGAGCGGTCTCCGTCTTCGGTGGTCATGTCTCCAGCCATCTGAAGCGACGGAAAGCGCGTGCTGCCGACGAATGCGGCGTTTGTCGCAACGAGCTGATCCACGGAGGGGATTTTACCGGAAGTGTAGTTGTTGCCGTCGAAATTGCCGGCCATTCCGGTCATCCACTGGACCAGGCCGCCGCAGTGTGGCTCGGGATTGTCCGCCAGGTGATCGAGCCCTGAGATGAGTACGGCTTTGGACTTGAGGGGTTCGAAGGGCTGCATCGTGGGGCCAAATTGGAAGTCTGCGCCCGAACCCGTTGGTTTCCAGAGTTCGTAGGCACGGCCATCGGGGGACTGCAAAATGAGCAAACGCTGGGGACCAGAAACACCCGTTTGCGCCCAGGTTTCGCGCTGTAAGAAAGGCAAGACGAAGGCGGCGCCTGCCGCACCGAGGCCCCCGAGAAACCGACGTCGATGCTGTTTGGAATGGGTAGGATTCGGCATAGTTACTCCACAAGTCTCAGGCGGAAGTCATCTGAGGCGGCGATATCGGTCAAGAGGGCATCCAGGCGGTGACCGCCCATCGCAAAGGACTGGCGAAACTTTTCGATCGTGCAGCCGTCGGCACTCTGCACGCGCGACAAACCCCACGAGAACATCTTGGTGACAACACAGCCTTCGGCGGTCGCGCTTTGGCTCAGCTTCTGTGAGAGCTCTACGGCGTTAGCCAGCGTGCTGTCGAAATCGGTTCCCGTCACGACTCCGGAAGCGTTAATTGGCATCCCCATCTCACTTTCGTGGTAGGCGCCGGTGGTGTCGTAGTGGCTGAACATCAGTCCGAATGGATCGATGAAGGTGTGGCAACCGGCGCAGGCGGCCTGGGTTGCTCGAAAATCAGCGAACTGGCGCTGGGTGAGGCCCTCCCCGGGCTTGACCACGTCGAGACCAGGCGGTGGCGGCGAGAGCTTTTGGCAGAGCGCTTCACGCCTCACGAAGAGCCCGCGTTGAACGATTTGGCCTTCGGTGGGCGTGCCAAATCGGGCCAAAAATGCCGGCTGGGTGAGGATCCCCTGGCGCTCGGTCGCCGGCAAACTGACACGCGTGAGGCCAGGCTGAGCTGGTGCACGAGCACCGACGAGTGTTGCGAGGTTGGGATCGACAAACGCAGCGGTCGAGGTGTAGACGTTCATGAAGTCGCCGCTCCAGGTTATCTCATCAAGGAATGCGCTCGCGGCAGGCAGCAAGCTGTCTTTCACTTGTGGGAAGTTCGGGAAGAGCACCGGGTCCTTTGGTTTTGAGAGCACGCCTTTCAGCTGGAACCAATTGCTGAGCGCGTTCACGACACGCACTTTTCCGGAGGCGCTCGCGAGCAGCCGTCGCGCTTCGATCACGAGGGTCATGGGATCGCTGGTCAAGGTGCCGGCTGTGGCTGCGAGCCTCAGCTGTTCATCTGGAGGCGCATCTAGCAGCCAAAACGACAGTTGCGCAGCAAGCTCATGATCGGACAGTTGAGTGGGGCCGAGTGGCGCACCTGGTGCGCCGAGTTCGGTCGCATACAGGAACCACGGCGAT
>JBBSBI010000277.1:0-5725 GCA_038251425.1 Polyangiales bacterium | reverse complement strand
CCGACGAATCTGGCGAGCTCGAGCACGAACACAAAGACTCTTTCGGGCGCCCGCTGGTCGGAGTGCGCATCGGTCAGCGCAGTTCCAGCTGGCGAGACCTGGCAGCTCGCGCGGCAACTCACCACGAAGCGGATGCTCACGGAATGATTGAGCTTCTTTACTTCTTAACGCCGGGTTTGGGTTCCAACGAGACCACGTTGGCAGTGGGTCAACGTCAGGTGGGAGCGGCGGCTGACAGCTTTCGCTCGGTAGAAAGGCTCGAACCGGACGCGTTTCTCCACGATCTGGATCGCGAACTCTACGGGCTTCTGCCGGCTTCGTTGACTGCCAACCAGTATTATCCGGCGTCCAACTTGCGCAAAATCACCTTGACCCCGTTCACCGCGCCGAGTGTCCTTCGGAAGTTGGCACAGAGTGGCCGCTGCCGGGTGGTTCCTTCGGATCTGCGGCGCGAACACGATCTTGCTTGGTTCTGTTTTTCACGCGGCGAACACGTGAGCCAGAGACGAAGGCAGGAACCCGGGTACGACTTCGGCAGCATGTTAGCTTGGCCGTTGCTGAGCTTCGAGGATCCGGAAGAGTATCGCCTGCTGCTGAAGCTCATCGAACAAGATAAGAAAGGGCCAAAATCCGCACGCCTGTTTGAGATCGAGCCAGAATTATTCTTGGACGGCGAGCGACGCTCAGTGTGGAGTGTGCGCTACGTACATACGGACGGCACCCTCATCTTAGGCTCCGAACTTCTGCGATGTGCTGCGACGGATACGCCTTGGCTTATCGCACTCCTGACGCAGCCGACGCTGGGGCATTTGACGGAGGCCGAGATCCCCGAGTTCGTCGAACGGGTGCTCGGAAGGCGTGGCGTTTCGGAAGTGATCCTGCCGCCCGACTACGAACGTGTGGAACAGCAGGCGCCCACGCCTCTTCTAGAGCTCGAAGCTCCGGGCGGAAGAAAGCTGCGAGGGCGTGTCAGTTTCGATTATGGGGAGCGACGAATCCCAGCCGAACAAGCGTCGCCCGTGCTGATCGAGGGGCGCCGGGTTTGGGAACGGGATCGAGATGCCGAGCGAGATGCCTTGGATTTGCTGAGGCGTCTAGGTTTCGTCGGCAAGCTGTTAGGTAACTCCCGCACACCGAACCTCGGCGTTACCATTGAGGAAAAACGCATTGCGATCGCGATTCGGGAACTGCTGGCGGTCGGCTGGTTAGTTCGCGCGGAAGGCAAACGCTACCGTTCAGCCAAGGGCTTCGCGATCGAGGTGGACTCAGGGATTGATTGGTTTGAGGTCAAAGGGAGCGCCAAGTTCGACGGTGCTGACCTGCCTTTTCCAAAGTTGCTGGCTGCGATCAAGCACAAACAACACGTCGTTGATTTGGGCGATGGCAGCTTTGGTGTGTTGCCGGAAGAATGGATGCAGCGTTGGAGCTTGGTCGCGGAGCTTTCAGCCGAGAAAGGCAGCACGCTGCGCTTTTCGTCGCGACAGATCGGGTTGGCGGAAGCACTGCTGAGTGCGCTTCCGGAAGAGGGATCGGGGGCTCGAGGGCTCAGCGCACTTGAGCGCAAGGTGCGGGAATTTCGAAGTGTGACGTCCGCTGCGCCACCACAGGGTTTCATCGGAACGTTGCGCCCCTATCAAGCAGAGGGTCTTGGCTTTTTGACGACGCTCGGCAAGCTTGGGTTTGGGGTATGCCTGGCGGATGATATGGGGCTCGGCAAGACGATTCAGGTGCTCGCCTACCTTCTGGCAGCCCATCAACGACGAGGAAAGGCAAAGCCTACCTTGATCGTGGTGCCGCGCTCGCTCCTCTCCAACTGGCGCGATGAAGCCGCACGTTTTACACCAGGGCTTTCGATCCGCACCCACTGGGGCCCTGATCGGCCGCGAAAAAAGGAGGCTTTGAGCGCACCGGGAGTCCTCCTTACAACTTACGGCACGCTCAGGCTCGACATTGCACTGTTCAGCGAAGTTGATTTTGGATGTGTGGTCTTGGATGAAGCCCAAGCCATCAAAAACAAACACAGCACCACCTCCAAGTGCGCCAAGCTGCTACGCGCTGAACGGCGCATCGCGATGAGCGGGACTCCGGTCGAGAATCACTTAGGTGAGCTGTGGTCGCTGTTTGAATTCCTCAATCCTGGCTTACTTGCCGAGCTGCCAGCTTTACGGCGCGCGCTCGAAAGCTCGAAACCGAGCGAGCAGGTGCTCAAGCTGGTGCGCACTCTCGTGCGACCTTTTGTACTTAGGCGCACCAAAGGCGAGGTGGCCAAGGAGCTACCAGAGCGCGTCGAACAAACGCTGTTGGTCGATCTCGAGCCCGGCGAACGGGCCCTCTACGACGAACTCTTTGTTCACTACCAGGCCAGCATTGCTAAGAAAGTCGCGCAATCTGGCGTCGAAAGAGCCACGCCGCATCTCTTGGAAGCACTTCTGCGTCTGCGGCAAGCTGCCTGTCACCCCGGCCTGATCGACAAAGACCGCCGCGGTGAAAGCAGCTCCAAAGTGGATTGCCTCTTGGAGCGCCTGCGCGCGTTGCGTGAAGAAGGACATCGAGCGCTCGTTTTCTCGCAGTTCACGTCACTGCTTTCGATTGTGAGGGAGCGCCTCACAGACGAGCAGATCGCCTTCGAGTATCTGGATGGCAAGACGCGTGATCGCGCCGCGTGCGTGGAGCGCTTCCAATCCGATCCGTCCATCGGCGTGTTTCTCATCAGCTTGAAAGCGGGCGGCGTGGGCCTCAACTTGACCGGTGCCGACTACGTATTCATCCTCGATCCTTGGTGGAATCCAGCTGCCGAAGCGCAAGCCATCGATCGCGCCCATCGCATCGGTCAGACGCGCAACGTCATTGCCTATCGCCTGCTCGCTAAAGGCACCGTCGAAGAACGCGTGGCCCAACTCCAAACCCAAAAGCGTGACCTTGTAGCCGGCATCCTAGGCGGTGATCAAGCGCTCTCCGCACGCCTCACCCGTGGCGATTTGGAGGCGCTTTTGAGCCTCACGTCGCCCGCAGCGTTGCCGCTCGGCGCGATCGACGGGTGAGCCGCTCGCTCTATCCGCGCGTCAGCGCCGTGACCAGCTCGGCGTACGCCGGCAACTTGGCCAACAGCTCGGCACGCGACGGCATCCGAAAGTCTGCGAAATCGAAACCCGGTGCGACCGTGCAACCGCACAGAGCGAAGCCGTGCGACCCCGCCGCGACACCCGCCGCCTGCAGCTCGCCCTGCAGAACGACATGCTGGGGTCGCTCTCCATTGGCAATATTCGCTCCCAACCGCACTTCGCGGTGCGCACCTTCGCGATCAAAACAATGCAGCTCGAGCGGGTCGCCCGCGTAGTGGTGCCAAACCTCATCCGAAGCCACCACGTGCAACGCCGAAAACTCCCCTGCCCGGAGCAGAAAATAGATTGCCGTCGAAGCGCTCCGCTGCCCCCGCTCCGGCATCTCGAACGGCAACGGCGCCGCACGAAAAGTCTCCGCATAAAATCCGCCCTCCGGATGTGGCGAAAGCCCCAAAGTCTCGATCAGCTGCTGTGCGTTGGCCATACCGCCGTGTTACTACACCTCGCCCTGACTTCGCGTCCCTTGGCACCTGCCCAATCCCGGGCGACGATGGGTGTTATGGTTGGGATGTTTAAGCTCGCGTTGGGTCTCGTTGTGTCGAGCGTGCTCCTCTTAGCGCCTCGGAGCTTTGCGCAAGCAGGCCATGAAGGGCCCAAATTCGCGGTCAAAGACGTGCCAGCTGAGCTTAGAGATTGGGTACCGTGGGTGCTGTGGGATCAAAAGGATCGCGAGTGCGTTCCCGGACCAGAGCAGGAGCCGGGTTGCGCCTGGCCGGGATCTCTTGAGCTCGACATTGGGGAGAAGTCTGGGCGCTTCTTGCTTCACGTCCACGCGGATGCGTTCGCCGAAGTCGTGCTGCCGGGAGGGGCGGGGGTTTGGCCAGAAGAGGTGAAAGTGGATGGGCAGGACGCCGTTGTCTTGGCGGATTCGTCTGAGCCCAACACCTGGGTGACGCATGGCGCTCACCAGATCACCGGAACATTTTCCTGGAGCGACATGCCTGAAACGCTCGCCGTCGGGACGCACACGGGAGTGGTGGCGCTCACACTGCAAGGTAAACGGATCCTCTCTCCTCGACGTGAAACAGACGGTCGATTGTGGTTAGGTGCGAGTGCGACGACACAGGGAACCCAAGCGGACTCCCTGTCGATCGAAGTGTTCCGTCGTATCGACGACGGTGTGCCGCTTCGGATCACGACACGCTTGTTGCTTCACGCTTCGGGGCGCGCTCGCGAAATGGCGCTTGGGAATGTGCTTTTGCCTGGAACGGTCCCGCTTTCGGTGACTTCAGAGCTTCCCGCACGGCTCGAGAATTCGGGTTCGTTGGTGGTACAGCTCCGCGCCGGCACGCATACGATCACAGTGCAAGCTCGCGCGCTGGGTCAGCCGGAGCGGCTCGTGCTTCCGGCCCGGGGGGAGCCATGGCCAGCGAGCGAAACCTGGGTTTGGTCGCCCCAAGCGGAGTTGAGGGAGGTTGCGCTTGGCGGTGCACGCGAGATTGATCCCGCACGCACATCACTCGCTGACGATTGGAAGAAGCTTGCTGCATTCGAGCTACGGCCGAACGACGCTCTTACACTAGCCACGTTGCGGCGCGGGAACCCTGATCCACCACCCAATCAAATCAATCTGGTTCGCCAGTTGTGGCTCGATTTCGACGGACAGGGCTACACGGTCAAGGACGTGCTCTCGGGCACGATGACGCGCGAGCATCGGCTCGACTTGCAGGTGCGAGATCCCGGCACGATCCGTGTGGATGGAGAACCGGAACTTGTGACGGCACAAGCTCAGGGCGGCCCCGGTGGCGTCGAATTGCGGGGTGCGAGATTGAACCTAGAAGCGGAATTTCGGCTCCCACGTGCAAAACAGCTCCCAGCGAATGGTTGGAGCGAGGACATTCAGAGCCTACAAGCGACGCTCCATTTGCCGCCGGGCTGGCTGTTTCTAAGCGCGAGCGGGGTCGATTCAGCGCCGAGCTCCTGGCTTTCAAGTTGGGATCTGTTTGCCATGTTCTATGTCCTATTGATGACCCTTGCTGCGCTCAAGCTGGGTGGCCGCGGGCTCGCGCTCTTGGCTTTCGCGACGCTGGTGTTCGTGCATGGCGAAGAGGACGCGCCGTTCTGGATCTGGGGGGCATTCGTGGCGGTGGTTGCCCTGCGCAGGGTGACTTTGCCGAAAGTGCTGCGGCCGCTGATGACCGCTATGCTGGTCGTGATCGCCGCGGCCTGGGTTGTGCTCTCCGTGCCGTTTGGCGCGGCCCACTTGCGCGCTTTTGTGCATCCGCTGCTTCACGGCGGAGAGAGCTATTCGGCAGGGTCCTGGTGGAATGGAGAGAGCGAAGGAAAACCCGCACAACTCGCCGCCGAGCTGCAGCAGCAAGACACGGCCTCTGTCAGAAAAGATGCCTACGAGCCCGGTGCTGCAGAACTCAAAGGCAAGTCGGGGCAGAGCGATTTCAGAGGCTCCTCGCTCCAGAACCTCGCCCAAGATCCCAAGGCGATCGTGCAAACGGGGCCGGGTGTCCCCCACTGGTCTTGGAAGACCGAGAGCCTGATTTGGAAGGGGCCAGTCGCCCGCGATCACCAGTTCAGTTTGTGGCTCGTGCCACCTTGGGCGGTGCGGCTACTTGAACTTCTGCGGGTGCTCGGCGTGCTCGGTTTTG
>JBBSBI010000276.1:0-5822 GCA_038251425.1 Polyangiales bacterium | reverse complement strand
GTGCAAGCATGCGGTTCGAAGGGGCCGACATCCGGGTCGAACGGTTGATCTTTACGAATTCCGCCAAGATTCGTGCCGATCACGAGCACGCCCGCCAGGCCTTCGAGCCCCACAACGCGCTGCTGCACGGAGCGGGCTTTGGGTTGAAGCACCAGATCAACGCTGCCCGCCATTTCGCCGCTCTTGGTTATCTTCGAGAGTGTCCACTTGAAGGGAGCCGGCTCCTCCCACTTCGCTTCAAACCCGAGCACATCCTTATTGGTCCACGCGTCCAGCTCCAACCAGACGTAAATCGAGCCATTCGGAGCGAGGGGGCGCACACTAGCTACCCGCCGCGGCAAGCTTGAAGCAGGAATGCTCCAATCGAAGCGCACCTTCCCAAAGCTACCGGCAAACGCCGCACCCCGCCCCGACCCCACACGCGAGCCGGAACCAAAGAACGCCCGATTTTGCGCGAAAGTGGCGGAAAATGACGCAAATCGTTCGTCGTCTTCATCGAAGGTGTGGCGCAGCACATCAAAGATGTCCGGTTCATCAAAGAAGCGCCAGGCAGCGAGCGGTGTCTGGCCAGCACTCGCCGCTAGCCACGAAGCTGCTGCTAAGCCTGGCCCTCCGGGAGAATAGGCCTCCAGATAATCGAAGACCAAGAGCGACCCAGTCGCCGCTCCGAGAGAGGCGTCACTGAACAGCCCGAGATCAGGTCGTGCTTGGAAATCATCCACTGCCTGCACCGTGGCATCCGTGGGTCCAAGCGTGAGCAGCGACAAATATCCCGCAAACGCTTCATGGACACCGGGTGTACCTGCAGCATCCAACCGCATCGAGATCGCATGGGCAACACAGCTGGTGGCGGCCTCCGCGGGAGGCATCCCAAGTGGCGCTTCACAGAATATGCTCGCTTCATCGAAGACCCCAAGCGGCCGCTCTTCAAGCACCGCGCTAAACGCAGAGATATCGCTGCTCACATACAAATCCAAGCTCTCGTCGTTTGCACGCGTTGACTTCAAAAGTGGGCGCGGAAGTCGCATCGCTAGCACCATGCGTTCATAAGCCTGCTCAAGCTCGGCGAGCAGCCGCGGCGCCCGCTCGCTAAATGCCGCCCCATCGCCCAACACACAGACCGGCCTCAGCCAGGAACAAGCACGAAACTCCGCCGGGCGTCGCGCATGCCAGCTTCTATAAATCGGCGACCCGGTTGGCAGAGTCGGATCGATGCGCAACTTGGAGGGCTCCACCACGAGCGGGCCTCCGAGCAGTAGCGGCTTGGGTTTTACCGGGGCTCCAGCAGCCAAACCGCTGAGCCCGAGCGCACCTAACATCAGACCAAGCGCGTGAGCCTGACCTCGCTTGTTCCAGCTCTGAAAGCTCGCCATCCAGAAATTCCATAGCTTCGACCCGAGAGATTTGACAGTCTGACGCCCAACGCCTCTATACTGGTGGAGCCCCAATTTGCCCCTGCGAGAGACCCAACATGACTCAACCAGCCTTTGATGCCGCAGGAGCCCTTCACTTCGATCTGGCGCGCGGCAACCTCCTGCTCGACGGCAAAGTGCCGGCAATTGCCGTGCCTGCGAGCGCACTTGATGCGCTATTCAAGCGAGCACCCGCTGACATTGTCGAGGGGTTTGGCAAGAGGCTTGGGAACCAGGCGGCCGATCTCGTGCGGGATCGTGTGGGTGACAAGAGATTGCTTCTGGATTTAGAAGCCTTGAACGAGCAGCTGGGCGGCGCGCTCGCGCTCTTAGGCTTGGGGGATTTGCAAATGGAGCGCTGGGGCATGGCCCTGGTGGTCAATCTGAAGTCGATGACGCTCCGGTCTGGCCACGTAGCGATTGCTCGTTCTGCCCTGGAGGCTACATTATTTCAGCTGTTTGAGCGCCCGTTGAAAGCTGTAGCCGTCTCCCACGATGACACGAGCGTGAAGCTGGTGGTGGTGGCGCCGGAGGTGGCGGCCAAGGTTGAAGGCTGGGTAGCCCAGGGTCTCTCCTTCGGTGAGCTGCTGAATAAGCTACACGTCGGAACAGACGGAGTGTCGGCATGAGCGTTCAACAGAAGATTGCAGCCCTTGAAGGCCTTTTGGTTCGGATTGAAGCCAATCGCACCCGGCCGCGCGTCGTTGCCGCCGCGGCGTCTTCACCGCAGGTAGCAGCAGCGGTGCCACTTGCGCACGGCATCATTGAGGAAGCGCCTCTTGAGTTGGAAGCGCCGCCTGAGTTGATCGAGGCGGAGGATATCGAGCTCTTCGACGATGAAATTGTTGAGCTAGCGCCTGAATCGGCCCCAGCCGAGGCCGCCGAATCGATCCCTGCCGAATCAGCACCACCAGTGCTTGAGCTGAAGATCTCAGCGCCGCCCCAAGCTTCCGAAGCGGCCGCGAACTCTTTTGCCGAGTTGGAGGCCGATTTGACGCAGCCGGAATCTGTACCTGTGGCGGCACCAATTTCTGGCGAGACTCCGAGTCAAGCTGCGAGGCTCACAGAGCCAGAGTCGATGGAAACGGACTTTTCCGACGTCGGAGCAGACCTGGTCACTGTTGAGTCAGTGCCTAACGAATCAGTCCCTGTCGAGGCGGAGGAAGCACCGGCTTCTTCGAAGCGTGCCAAACTGCCGGCTTCGATGAGCGAGGCATTGGCTGAAGCTGCGAACGCTAAAAACCGTGAAATTCCGCTGAAGACGCCCCCGCCTGAATCCGGACCCCAAGCGGCAACTCCACAAGTCCACATCCCGCGGCAGGCTAAACTCCCAACGTTGCTTTCCGAAGAACCGGATGATGCGGCAAAGCGTGCACCGAGCGCGGCTCAAGTGGTGCAAGTGGTGGGCGAAGCACGCGTCTTCAAACCTCAAACCTTTGTCGAGCTGCTCGATGCCACGCTACGGCTCGGCCGCGGGGATTGAGCGAGGGTTTGCGTGAAGCTCGCAAGCCTGCGCGCTGGGCGAGATGGCAAACTGATCGTTGTTAGCAAAAACGGCACGCGGTACCGTGAGGCTTCAGGCGTTGCTCCAACGCTTCAGGCCGCACTCGATAGCTGGAGCGTCACAAGCCCCCAGCTCACCGAACTCAGCCGACAGCTAGAAGCCGATCCCGAATCGGGCAACGTGCTCGATTACAATGAGCTGTGCGCTCCTTTGCCGCGTGCGTACGAGTGGGTGGATGCTTCTGCGTTTATCAACCACGTCCTTTTGGTGCGCAAAGCCCGTGGTGCTGAGCCACCCGCAACGTTACTCACCGATCCCTTGGTTTACCAAGGCGGCTCGAGTGTGCTCCTCGGGCCGTGCGATCCGATGCTGCTCAAGCACGAGGCCGACGGGCTCGATTTCGAAGCTGAAATTGCGGTGATCCTGACCGACACCCCGCTCGGCACCACACAGGAAAACGCCGAACCGCACGTGGCGCTCCTACTATTGGCCAACGATATTACCCTACGAAACTTGATTCCCGCTGAGCTCGCCAAAGGCTTCGGATTCTTCACCTCAAAACCTGCGACGGCTTTTTCTCCGTTTGCTGTCACTCCCGATGAGCTCGGCTCGGCTTGGCGCGAGGGGCGCGTTCACCTCCCACTTACCACGAGCTTGAACGGCAAGCTGGTTGGTGATCCGAACGCAGGGGCTGAAATGCATTTCTCCTTCTTCGATCTCATCGCCCACATTACACAGACACGCAGCTTTGGCGCGGGCACGGTGCTCGGTAGTGGCACCGTTTCGAACGCCGATCCGGCGCGAGGCGTTTCGTGCCTGGCAGAGCGCCGCACGCGCGAGATCTTGGAGTTCGGTGCTCCCAAAACGCCATTTTTGCGTGTAGGTGATTGCGTGCAGATCGAGATGCTGGCGCCGGATGGAAGCCAAATTTTCGGGAAGATCTGCCAAGAAGTGGTGGCGATCTGAGCGCGGCTTGTCGAAGGTTGCATTGGCGTTCAAACTTCAGGCATGGGCCAACTCGAACCACTCGGGATTCTGGGACTCAAAGCGCTGCACTATTACGTGCACGATCTTGAACGGAGTCGGCGATTTTACACCGAACGCCTAGACTTCACTGAGCTTGGAGAAAGCTCGGGGGCCCTCACTCAGGCAGGCCGGCAACGCTCCGTGGCCTTCCAGGCAGGTGCTTGTTTGGTGATCTGTTCGACTCCGGAAGGTGAAGGCGGGCGAGCCGCGCGCTACCTGAAGAAGCATCCCGATGGCGTGGGCAGCCTCATCTTCCGTGTTCAAGATATTAAAAGAACCTTCAAACTTTTGGAAGAACGCGGAGGCACGCCGATCGATCAAATCCGCACACACACCGAAGCGAACGGGACGTTCCGTACATTTTCAATCACCACGCCTTTCGGCGACACCACCTTTCGGTTTGTGGAACGCTCAGGGAAGACCCAATTCTACCCAGGCCTGGAGCACTTCGAGCCCCCACGGGGCGGCAAAAATAGCCTAGGAATCAGCCATTTTGACCACATTACCTCAAATTTCCAAACCATGAAGCCAGCCTTGCTCTGGTTGGAACACGTGCTTGGATTTGAAACGTTCTGGGGCGTCACGTTTCATACCGATGACGTCACCACGCTGGAAGGCAAGCCTGGCTCTGGGCTGCGCTCCACGGTGATGTGGGAACCGCATTCAGGAATCAAGTTCGCCTGCAATGAACCGCAACGCCCCAACTTCAAATCTTCTCAAATCAATATCTTCAATGAAGAGCATCGGGGCGATGGTGTGCAACATGCAGCGCTCGCAGTGACCGACATTCTGAACGCCGTGCAGAAGATGAGAGCGGTCGGTGTCGAATTCATGCCGACGCCCGCAAGCTACTACTCGGCTCTCCCAGAACGCCTAAAAACGCTCGGTATCGGAACGCTCGACGAAGATCTCCAAAGCTTACGTGAGCTTGGAATTCTGGTGGATGGCGCTGGAAAAGGCCAATATCTGTTGCAGATCTTCCTGAAGGAATCTTCGGGGGTGTACCAGAACATGGAAGCGGGGCCCTTCTTCTTCGAATTCATTCAAAGGAAGGGGGATGCAGGCTTTGGTGCCGGCAACTTCCGGGCGCTGTTTGAAAGCATCGAACGCGTGCAACAGAACGAAGGTTCGCGTTAATGCTTGGCCGACTCGCCGCCGGAACCATCCCGGCAAAACCACACACGACGCTGCGCGACGAAAATGGGCGTTTGCTCTACGAGCATTGCCTCACGCGCGAGGGCTTCAACGGACCTTTCACTATTAGCTATCACCTAGAACGCCCCCACGTGGCGGAACCTTTCGCCACCGATCTGGCGTTCGCGCTGCCACAAAGTATCGCATCAACGTCCCTCAAGCGTCGGCATCTTCGAAGCGCCCAACTCAATCGACCCGAGGGAGCGCCCCTCCAAGCACGCCAACCGCTGCTCTTTAACAGCGACGTGGTGATCTCCGTACTTTTTCCGACAGTTTCGGATCCTGCGTATTTCTCGAACGGTGACGCGGACGATCTCTTTTTCATCCAGGCAGGTTCGGGAATGCTGCGCTGCCCGTTGGGAGATTTGCGATTCCAAGCGGGTGACTACGTGATCGTCCCGCGCGGCATGCTGCATCGCTTCATTCTGGACGCCGGCGTCGCACAATATTGGCTGAGCGTGGAGTGTTTGGGAGGCTTGGACATTCTCCCTGAATGGCGCAATGCGCACGGGCAATTGCGGATGGGGGCACCGTATTGCGAACGCGATTTTCAGAAACCTGTGTTTCATGGCCCGCGCGACGAACAGATCCGGCAACTCGTGGTCAAACGGCAGCAGGCCTTCCACGGTTTCCTATGGCCACATTCTCCGTTGGATGTGGTGGGCTACGATGGCGCGGTCTATCCG
>JBBSBI010000275.1:0-5928 GCA_038251425.1 Polyangiales bacterium | reverse complement strand
TTCGAAGCCAGGCGTGATCGAAGTTCCAAGCTCAACACTGAGCGCTTTTGCGCGCGCTACCACTTCCTGCGGATCGGAGATATCCGCCGGCGTGATCTTGTTCATCACCTCGGCTGCCGTGTAGCCCAGCATCCGCTCGGCGCCGACGTTGAAGATCTGGATGACGCCCTCCGCATCAGTGGCGATGCTCGAGAAGTTGGCGCTGTTGAAAATCGCGCTCTGCAGGGCCCCAGCCTTCAGCAGCGCCTCTTCCGCCTCTTTGCGCGCTGTATTGTCGGTGCCGATGAGCAGATAGCCAATGATGACGTCCTGGGCGTCCCGCAGGGCCGTGACCGACACCACCGCCGGGAACCGGGTTCCATCCTTACGGATGTACGTCAGCTCATAGATATCTTCGATCCCGCGCGACGCCTTGAACACCAACGCTTCGAAGCCAGGCGTGATCGAAGTTCCAAGCTCAACACTGAGCGCTTTTGCGCGCGCTACCACTTCCTGCGGATCGGAGATATCTGCCGGCGTGATCTTGTTCATCACTTCGACCGCGGTGTAGCCCAGCATCCGCTCGGCGCCGACGTTGAAGATTTGGATCACCCCTTTCGCGTCCGTCGCGATGCTCGAGAAGTTGGCGCTGTTGAAAATCGCGCTCTGCAGGGCATTGGCCTTGACTTGAGCCTCCTCCTGCTGAGGCGTTGAGATTAACTCCATTGTATTGGTCTAACACCTATTCGTAGAAAGCGATGGCTCGATTCCAACCTAACGACGATAAGCACGTGTTAAATGGGATACGAAGCTTCATCGTCCGCCAACTCAACACCCAATGACTCGCTCAAAAAGTGGGCGCCCGCTGGCGTGCGAGGCTAGGTAGCGGCTGATAACTCAACAGCCACTCTCCCAGCATTTTCTGCGCAGCTTCACGATTGACTCCCAACTGACGTTGCAGATAGGTCAAAAAGTCCAACGGGAGCCCCTCAGAGTCTTGAGGGATGCTAGCGAGTTGCATGCTGTTCTCCATGGAGGAGTCCTATTCCGCGGCCACTGGCCCGGTCCAACGGCGCTGGCAGATCTCGGCAAGCGTTTTTGCGAGACCCGGAATTTCCATCGCACGGGCCGGAGCCCGTGTACCGCGCGCAATATCCCCGAGCGTTACGATGCCGGCAAGCTTGCCATGCTCGTCAACGACTGGGAGGCGGCGGATCTGTGCTCTTTGCATCAAACTCTCGACGTCGTCGAGCGGTGTGTTCGGTACGCAGCCTATGAGTTCGCGGGACATGACAACGCCCACCTGAATATTACGCAGCGAAAGGCCCTGCGTGTAGGCACCCATGGCGATATCTCGGTCGGTGATCATCCCCACTGGCGAAAATTCCGCATCCACGACAACCAGGCATCCAACGTCCGACTCCCACATGATTTGAGCTGCTTGCTCCAGCGAGTCATTTTCCGAACAGGTGAGAACATTGCGTGTCATGAGATCTTGCGTTTTCATGCATCCTCCAAAATGGGGTTTAGCTTTGGCGTCCCCTCCCTTAGCAAATGATGAGCCAAAAACGGCGAGCCACGCTGATGCCGTTGCCCGTACCTTGGAGGCAGGAACCGAAATGGGGGTTGAGGCGTTTCGCCACGCCTGAGGCAACCGTGCTGCGCACCAAACCTCCCGTGGTGGCGCGCACACGATTGGTGGCTTGGCTCTAGCCAGGGCGGCGTTCTGCGCGCAAGCTCCCGTGGCGCCCATGCGTCAGCTGCTCCCTCTGTTCGTCCATCTGCGCCTGCATTACCAGTTGCTGTTTCTTTCGCCGTTGTTCGCGTGGGGTTTCGCACTGGGTGGCGGCGTCTTCTCGGTGCGCGCCGCCCTGGGATTTCTGGCTTTTCATGTGTTTTTGTACGGCGGCATCACCGCTTACAATTCTTACTACGATCGCGACGAGGGCCCGGTAGGCGGGCT
Source organism: Polyangiales bacterium (assembly GCA_038251425.1). Lineage (GTDB taxonomy): Bacteria > Myxococcota_A > Polyangia > Polyangiales > Polyangiaceae > JBBRRP01. Next base: position 3,986 of record JBBSBI010000275.1, on the reverse strand, counting down.
GCTGAGGCCACCAGCGGTAACGGAGCCGTTGCTCGGCTTTTCGCTAGGAGTGCAGCTGATCGGCCTGGGGATTGCCATCGCCGGCGGCTGGTGGCTGACGCTTTTGTATTTGGTTGTGATGGTGCTGTCGGTTGCGTACTCGCACCCGAGTTTCCGTTGGAAAGCGCGACCCTGGCTGTCATTGGCGGTGGTCGCCTTCGGCCAAGGAGCCATAGGTTTCGCAGCCGGCTGGTTGTGCGCCGCGTCGCCGCCGCGCCCTCTCTTCAATTCGCCGGATGGGTTGCTGGGCATGGCGGCCGCGACGTTACTGACGACGGGCTTCTATCCGCTCAGTCAGCTTTACCAAATCGACGAGGATCGAGCCCGCGGCGACTTCACTTTCAGCGTCATTTACGGTCCAGTCGCAAGCTTTCGTTTCTCGCTCGGTTGTTTGATCGCTGGGGGCATGTGCGTTGCCGCAGTGGTATGGCGGCGGTTTGGCGTCGTGGACGGAGCGATAGTGCTCGCGGCTCAGGTATTACTTTGGGGTGTCGTGCTGCGTTGGCGCCAGCGGTTCTCGAGCGAGGTCATGGCTAACTTCGTCACCCTGCATCGCTTGCAGCTCGCGGTGTCGCTCGGAACCCTGGGCTATGTCAGCCTGCGCCTGCTGCTGAAGTGAGCGCAGACGGCCGCGTCGCGTAGCCGGTATACGCCAACGCAGTGGAGGGCGTGAATTGGAAGCGAAAATCGGGCGGAACCGTGCGCGTCAGCAGCATGCGCCAAAATGCCCTTGAAAATACGACAGGCGCGGAACCGTGGAGCTCCGTGAAGTAGAGCGCGTGAGTTTGGCACATGCGCTCCAGCTCCTTCGGCTTGATGAACAAGCGCAGCACGTGCATGTGGCGCGGAGTATTTTTTACGAACCATTCCACGCCTTTGATCACTACCAGCCAGGCCAGCGGATTGCGGTTGAATGTGTGAAAAAAGAACAATCCGTTGGGCCGAAGAACGCGCGCGGCTTCCGCCACCACGCGCGCTGGGTCTTCCACGTGCTCCAAAAAATCCATCGCGCAAACGGCGTCGAACGATGCGTCCGCGAACGGAAGCGCAAGCGCGTCGCCGAGTAGGTAGCGAGCCTTGCCAGTGACGTCGTGCCCCACCGCTACATCAAGGCTCGCCTGCGAAGCGTCGATACCGGTCACGTCGAAACCCTCTTTCGCGAGGTGGTTGCTCAGAAAACCGCCACCGCAGCCGATGTCAAGCACCTGGGCCTCATGACCCAGGTGGGTGCGTAGCCGTTCAGTCAACCACGGGTTTCGGAGGCGGGATTCGGCCCGTAAGAGCGCGACTGGATCATCGTCGGCGCCGTACCAGCGCTCACCGAGCTGCTCGTAAATGTCGTTATTAACGGGGACGAGCGACGAAATAGCTTTTTCCATGGGACATTCCAATACAGCGCTTGATGCAAACCGAAACCTAGTGTGAGCGTCGCCGACAACCAGAGCAGCACGCGGTCCTGGCGCTGCCAGAGCAGGGCGGCCACGCCCAAAACGATCGGGTGAAGCACGAACAGCACCGAATGCAACCACTGCTCGGCGGGGGCGCAGTGCTCCGCGTGAACCCACTCGTCCTTGGTGACAAGCAAGCAGGAGAAAGCCGCGAGGGCGACAAAAACAGCGAGTGCAGCGGGTGAAGGAGCGGTCGCAAGAGCGAATAAGTAGCAGCCCAACACACTGAGCGTGTCCAGCGGATGCCCCACGCGCTCCCAGCGCGGCAGACCGCGCCGGCGATGGAAATACAGCTCATCAATCAGCATAGCTAGCCCTTGCAAGGCGAGCGGAACCAGCAGCCAGCTCACGGCAAGACCTTACTCAAGACCGCACCCGAAAGCGTCAGCCCCGGGCCAAAGGCCAAGCTCACGATCGGGGTGAAGCTCGGAACATCGGAGGCCAGGGCAATTTTCTGCCAGATGAACGGCAAGGTTGCCGACGACATGTTACCGCGCTCGCGCAACACGGCACGGCTGAAGCGTATTTGTTCTTCACTCAACTGCAGGAGCTTCGCGATCTGATCGACAATTTTGGGGCCGCCCGGATGGATGGCGAACACCGCTTGCGGTACGGCAGCCATGCTCAATCCGGCCTGTTCCAAGAGAGAAGCGACGAAAGGCTGGAGCGACCCGGCGATCCGCTCGGGCACATCGCGTGCGAGCACCATCTCCATGCCCGAATCGGAGCAGAACCAGGCCATGGACTCCGCCGAATCCGGGATGATCCATTCGTCGAGCGCCAGCACCACGAGGCCCGCCTGGCGACCATGAAATTGGGACTCAGGATGCACCGAATAGGCGATGCAGCCGTCTGCGAAAAGGCTTTGAATAACGAGCTGTTCGGGCTCGTGGCAGAACGGATTTAAGTGCAGTGAGCAAAGCTCAGTGTGCACGATGTCAGTCCGGGCTTCCGCGTCGTTGCTACTCGCGTTCACAGCTCCCAGTGCGCCAAAGCCTGCAGCCATTCGCAGCGCAGGCAACGCCGCATAACAGCCCATGTGATACGCGTGGGTGACCCGCGTCTGTGCACCCCAGCCCTTCGCTGCTACCAAAAGTTGCGCTGCGCTCGGCGATGAATAGCCGGTACACGTCACGTGAATCAGATCGCGCGGGGGGCGTTCCACCTCCGAAAAGAGCTTCGAACATGCCTCTGTAGCGATTCGCTCGAACAATTTGGTGCGCGCACGCATTCCCTGTGGCGCTCCTTGTTCGGAGAAATCGTAGACCTGCATCTCGGACCAGCGCGTGTGCGAACAGTCGTCGATCTCGTGCCCGCGCATGGCAATCTGGCTCGCATTGCAGCCAAACCGAGCCAACCGACGGCGCATCGAGTCGCGCAACGATGCTTCGTCGGCGGGCTCACCCTTCTCCTTCAATTGACGCGCCTCGGCTCGGGCATGGACGCAGGCGAGCCACTCCAGAGTCTCGGTTTGCGTTGCTAAGTGGCGCGGGCGAAGCGCTCGAAAATCGCTGAGTAGGAACACTGTGCCGGTCGTAAGCAACTTCCGAGCCAGGGCACGGCTGGGCTCGCGGGTGGCGGCACGCTTCGTGCTTGGTGCAGGTCTATGCTCAACATCGAATCAATCAAGCCCCACATGCCTGTTGTTTGCTCGCAAGACGGCCAGTTCGCCGTCGTAGATCATATGGAGGGTGCGACGTCAATCAAATTGGCTAAAGACAAAACCGGCCAGCATCATTTCATCCCAGTGAACTGGGTCACGCTTGTAGATGACAAGGTTCACATTGACCGCCCGGGCAATGTGGCCATGAAGCAATGGACAACGGAGCCCAACGGCACGCACCAGGACTCATAAGCATTTTGGCATCTTGCTAGCGACGTTTCCGCCGCAGCTTCTCTTCCGTCTGTTCGATAGCATGCACGATGGCGTGTGGGTCGGCGGCGTGCGACATCGTTTCGGCGGTGGGGTCGCTGCGGTCGATTACGCTCGGAATATCTCGCCGCAGCTCCTCAACGAGCTGGACCAGCTTAGCGATCTTTTGCTCCGCGTGCAGGTTGATTTGAAGCTCGAGCTGTGCCTCACGTTCGGCTTTTCGACCTTGGCGATTCTGTGTTGTCAGCACGACCATCGTGGTCAGCAGGGCAAAAAGTGTAACTGCGCCCTGCATCCAAAAGAAGGGTGGTGGATCGGGTGCGGTGCGATGGAGAGCGGACAGACCGCAGTTGAACGTCACCCACGCCGAAACGGAGGCTACCACTACATAGATTGAGAAAGGCTGGCCAATGCGGCGAGCCACCCCCTCGATAAAACGTTGTTTGTTGTAAATGGCCTTCTCCGCGTCATTCGTCAGCGCCGCGATGGTCAGGACGTTTTCATAGAGGTGGTGCCGAGCGTCGCGCGGCAGCTGATCGGGTTGTGGTTCCAAGCTAGCGCCGTTGTTCCAGCGCGGCGAGAACGAGCTTTGCAACCGCCTCTGATGAATGAGGGTTTTGACCAGT
>JBBSBI010000274.1:0-5982 GCA_038251425.1 Polyangiales bacterium | reverse complement strand
GCGGGTGCCACCCGCCTTGCGATAGGCGGCGAAGGCACGGGCGGCGGGGAAGGCGGCGGAATACGGCAGGGCAAGCCGTTTGAAATCGGTAGGCGGGACTAAGTGCAGATTGAGGTCGCGCTCGTTCCGGTAGCAGGGCGCTAGTTCGGCGTAGATCACGGGGTTGATGGCGGCCTGCCGGGCGTTGATGAGGGGCGCAAGCTGGGCGCTGGACCAGGCAAGCCACTGCGGGTCACGCGTGGCGATGTCGAGCAGCACATTGGTATCCACGAGGACCATGCGTCAGTCCTCTCCGCGGGTCGTGGCCATGATCTGATCTGTGGTCAGTTTCGTGGTGGCGGAACCAACGGCTTTGGTCAGCCACGCGTCGAAGGCCGTCGCAGCGCGTCGGCTGCGCTTGCGCGGTTTCACTTGAAGGGCATCCTCCCCCGCCACGAACTCTACTTCGGTGCCGGGATGCAGCCCAAAGCGCTCCCGCAATGCCTGTGGGATAGTAATCTGACCTTTGACGGTGACATTCATGTGGAAAGTTTTACCACACACAGTATTACCCGGCAAGTTGCTTTTGCCCGCGCGCATCTTGATAGAGCCGCCATTAACCCGTTGTGATTACGAACTCACCGCGCTTCGCGATCAAGGCACCGAGTATTCCCGCGGCCCCCCCAACGGCACCCCGAAACGCCACGCCCCTTGGCGCCCAGCTATGTTAGAATGCCGGAATGGCGCAGCCGGCCCCTTACCATAGCTACACGTACCGCGAGTACCTTGCACTAGAGGCGGGATCGAACGTGAAGCATGAATTCTTCAACGGGGAGATCTACGCGATGGCGGGCGGAACCCCAGAACATGCCGCGTTGACAGTGGCGATCAGCGCGTCGCTGCTCGCGCAGCTCCGAGGTGGCAGCTGTCGGGTCTTCAGTTCAGATCTCCGTATTCGAGTGCTTTCAACTGGCCTCACGGCTTATCCCGACGTGTCCGTCGTGTGCGGTGAATTAGAAAGAGATCCTGAGAGCGACTTGAGCATCCTGAATCCCAAAGTCTTGGTTGAGGTGTTGAGTGAGAGCACCGCGGCCTACGACCGTGGTGAGAAGCTTGAGCAATACAAACTAATCCACACGCTCCAGACCATTCTACTTTTCTCTCAGAATTCACACCGCGTGGAGCTACACGAGAGATCCACACGCGGCTGGCGCACGGAAATCTTCACAGGCGATCAGCGAGTGCTCTTGCCGACCATTGGAGCAGAGCTTTCTCTCACGTCGATTTACGCGGACGCAAAGCTTTAATGGGTGGCTATGGAGGTGCCGTTTTTCGTTGTGCGGAGCGACGGCTTCCAGCGCGCTCCGCGCCGACGTTCTCGTGCTTTCAGTCGTTAGCTCGTTGTTGAGAAATTCCGGCACGCGTCAATGCCAACAACGAGCTCGTGTTGACTTCAGCTGCCACTATGCGAGCCCCGAGCAACTGGCTTGCCTCGGTATTCCGAGGCCTGGGGATCCGTTTTGGTCTCAACGGACGCTTGAGCTCACTCAAGCTCGTTGGCCCGAGTGGGATATGAGGGAGTACGTTCGCAGCGCAGTAGCTCCGCACTGACGCGCTCACTTTCAACCAAGGAAGCACCCCCAAGGGTAACAAGAGTCCAGTTTCAGAACCTGAACAGAACCCAAACCTCAGTTGCTCGGACGAAACTTGTGGTTGCGTCGGAGGGGGCGCTTTCTGGAAAGTTGCTCGATTTGCCCGAATTGGACGCCACCGCCATGTACAAGATCGACAGCGCAGGCCTGAGCTTCTGGGCGGGCGCACACATGACACACGGTGAGGGCGCCCTCAAACCTCTCGAACGCGAGCTCGTTAAGCTGTGGCTGAATCGCTGCTATTCGCAGTTCGATGCGTTGGGCGAGACGGTCTAACGGCTGAAGAGAGCCTCCCCGGAGAGCATTCCCCGGGAAACGACACCGACACCCCCGGAGAAAGCTATGGGCAGGCACCCCGTCCGGTTCGAACTACAATGTCTATAGTGTGGAGGTCTCCTCACCACATCAGGTTTACTACGTGAACTCGGATGTCGACGAAGGTCACTACGTTTTCGGTATCGACAGCACCGAGACGATCAAGGTCGACGGCGGGGCAACGATCAAGCTTTTCGGCAATGATAATAACTGCATTTCAATCGCGAATGTGGACGGCCCGAAGGTGATTCCAGACGTTCCGCCAGCTCCCGCGGAATACCATGGGCAATTTGTGCAGATGAATCTGCTCTCCGTGACGCCGGCTAACTAACGTCTATCAACGCTCGTGCTACCTCGTGGGATCAAAAACCAGCCCCTCGCTGTTCCCTTCAAGGTAGCGTTTTAGCGCAACGGAAAGCCGTTTCCCAGTTGGTTTCGCTCGTGTAGGCGAACGTATTAAATCCAAAAACTCCGCCATCGCCTCGCATCAGCCCCTTGTTGTCACGAAATTCGTGCTTGGCAACCAAGCGTCCGTAGCCTTTCGCAAACGTCGCTCCAGCATAGAGTCCCGTTGTGGCATTGAAAGCACTTGCCGGGATCACCATCGAGGGACGCACGGCGACGTACGTTGGGGGCATCGCCGGATCGTCAGAGCTCAGAAAAATCAAGTCGAGGAACGCCTGCGTGTCAAAGTCAAAATTGAGATCCAGGCCCGAATCGCTACCGTCACCCGCATACATGCTCAAGGGAACCGAGTTGCCTTGCACCACCACCGCCACCCACTCTGACCATCCGGCGAGATCCCAAATGCGCTCGCCATTCGGCAGGTAGAACACTCGCCGCTTCTCTCCGCCAACGCCGTACGCATCTGACGAAGTTGCGCCGGTGTCGCTATACGGATCGCTGAGGTTGCTCACGGCACTCCGCCCGTTGAGGCCGGAAACGAGCCCGCCTTGGCCTTGGGTGCACGTGCTCCAATTGTAGGACTGCGCTTCAATCGTGGAGGCCAACGTCATCCACTCGTCATTGGTGATCAGATGATAGCCAGAGCCGAGGCTCGCGCATTCGGCTTCGGATTGGGCCTCGCTAATGTACTGCCACGGCAGCCCGTCGCTCCGTGATTCAGGAAAATATTGGCCCACCGCGAGCGGGGCACCCGCATTGGAACCATCGGCATCGAGTATGAAGGTACCGCTTCGCACAGCGCGCATCTCAAACTTCGCGACACAAAAATCCTTGTTGAGTGGGCCCACGGACGCCGCCGAGCTCGCGGCAACCAGTAGATACTCTGCGGGGCAGCCAGCCCCTGGAGCAAGCCCAGGAACTTCAGTTGGCAGGAAACCAACACACGTTCCCATCGCAGCGCCACCTCCGGTTCCGTTCATCGCTGCGCCGCCCATCGCGGCGCCACCTCCGGTTCCGCCCATCGCGGCGCCACCTCCAGTTCCGCCCGTCGCCGCGGCTCCGCCTCCAGTTCCGCCCGTCGCCGCGCCTCCGCTTCCACCCGCTGGCACGCCACCCGTTGCGCCGCTTCCAGCACTGCCCCCAAGGGCTGCGGCGCTGCCGGTGGCTGCGCTGTTGGCGCCACCCGTTGCTAAACCACCCCCGTCCTGCCCTGCGGCTGCACCTGTGAGCTCAACAGAGCTCAGGTCGTAGCCGTAACGGCAGGAGCTGGCGCTGAGCGCGAGTGGCAACCACCAACGAAAGTTCGACTTCATTATTGGACCCAGCTCCCGCAGAACAATCCTTTGCCCACTGCAGGAACGGCCTCGTAGCGAAAATCATTAGGCCTTTCGAACGCCCTAGCGAAATGACGGTTCCGGCGGTTACATCACCCGACATGGATCGCTGTGTCAGCGTAGAACTTATCTTTGACGACCCGCTCAACCGTAGAGGCCGCTCAAGGGTCCGCGATTCCAGAAGGGATCGCCGTGCACGGGTTTGTTGTAGCCAACGCGGCGGAAAGTCTCGACCCACAAGTCGGCAAAGGTTCGACCCGTGTACTGAAGGTAGCTGCCGCCGTTCAGTCCGAGGGATTTTCCACCGAAAAGCAGGACCGGATTGTCTGGGATCGTGTGTTCATCGCCGAGGCAACACTCATTGAAGTACACGACGAGCGTGTTATCGAGCATCGTCCCCGTGCCTTCGCGTGTGGCTTTCATATTGCGCAAGAGCTGAGCCGTAGTTTCAGCGTAGAACTTCTCGGTGTTGGCCAAGATGGTTTCATTGGGCTCGTGGGAAGCCTCGTGGTGCCCAGTGCCGCCCGTACCGCCCGGGAAAGCATTGGAAGTGATCTCGCTGTTGCCGTAAGAATAGGTGAGCGAGATGACACGCGTGAGGTCACACTGAAACGCTGCCTGGATGATTTGTGTTTGTTGCTGGGCCACCTGAATATGGCGTGAGTCATCCCCCGTGCCCGAAATTGCCCCCAGCGTGGGCTTGGAACAGCCCGCACTTGGGCCCGAAGAGAACTGACCTTCGAGTGACCGAATGGCGGCTAGGTGAGCATCCAGCTTCGGCAGCTGAGAGCTAGGAACGCGCGCTCGGAGGGACGTCAGATCACCGGTGACGAAGTCCAAAATGCTCTTGTTTTTGGCTTTGGAACGCTCTGCAGCCGAGGTATCCCCGTTCAGGACCAGATTCGCAAACACATTGGAAAACACCGTTTCGGGTCGGCTCTCAGGCCACAGCGCCTGATTGAAACCGGCGTATGAAATCGCACGCAAGCACTCCGGGCCGGACCCCTTCATGGAGGCCAATGACGCTCCGAGCTGCAAGGAGGCAATCGGAGGTCCCTGAAGAGAAGCCACGTTCTTGAGCAACTCCTGATCGACTGAGGGATCCGCCCCCGTAAAGAACTTCCCGTCCGAGTCGACTTCTGTATTGCCGGGAATGATGGCCCAACCATCCTTCACGGCGCGTGGAGGGCACACCACCGCAAGCATCCCAGCGCCGTGCTTGTCGCCTGGCCAGTTATCATCTCGGGGCAGATCGATGCCCTTCAACACCACCATCTCGTTCCGCAGATCAGCGAAGGGAGTCAGAAGCGGGGTCATGCCCCAATCCTTCACGCCGCCCGTGGTTGGAAACCAAAGCGCCGGAACCGTGCCACAGGGCCGATGAATGATCAGCAGGCGTTGAGGACCAGCGGTTTGTGCTTCGGCGCGCAAGAGCGGAGCGGCGAGCGCCGCCATGCCGGCGGAGCCTATACCAGAAAGGAACGTTCTACGAAGAAAACGCGAAGTTTTGGCATCCATCGTTCTTAGCTTTCTATTTGAGCACGGGGTCACGGACGACGAATCCGGGCGCTGTGAGGAGGGTGCGGAAGAAGTCTGCAAAAGAACCGGAGCCTGCGAAGGTGTCTCGCGCATGAGTCAAGTCGCACGAATCGACAGCAGCAGAGAACCCGAGCGAGTACTTACCGAGGGTTTTGGTCGCACAATCTGCGGTGGCTCGCCGCGAAGCCAGGCGTTGCGCGAGATCGGTGACGCCGGTGACAGGACCGTCGAGATCAGCACCGAGACCCGCGAGGGTTGAGCTCGGATCGATCGCGATGCCATTGGCATCCGTGAGCTTGAAACGCCCCATCGGATCAAACTGTTCAAACGGCAGCCCCAGAGGGTCGAACAGGCTGTGGCATCCGGCACACGTGGGCAGTGCTGCACGCTGCTGGGATAGCTCGCGCTCTGTGCCCATCATGCTCTTGCTAACATCCAGAGCTGCCGCTGGGGGCGCGGGGACGGCGCCACCGCACACGAACGAATTGTAGAGAAAAATCCCGCGATGGATGGGATCACCTTTGGCGGCTCGCTTGTTCGTTGCTGCCAAAAGGCCGGGCTGAGTGAGCAAGCCCGCTGCAGGCTGCGAAGCGGGAACATCCACAGGCACGAGCCCTGTGCCGGCAACGGCTGGCAGCCCGTAAACTGTGGCCAGTTCGCTCGTGGCGTAGACTTTTCGCGACGTGAAGAGATCGGAGAACTTTCCGTTCCACATCACATCTTTCAAGAAAGCGCCGGTGCCAGCATACGCAGCGGCT
>JBBSBI010000273.1:0-5999 GCA_038251425.1 Polyangiales bacterium | reverse complement strand
GCCTGTGGCGACGTGTGGCAATGCGCTGATTGAAACGGGGGAGGTGTGTGACGACGGCAATTCGCGTCCGGGTGATGGTTGCTCAGGCTTGTGTCGTGAGGAAGCCAATTTCGCCTGTCCGACGGTCGGCATGGCGTGCGTGAGCACCGTCGCCTGCGGCAACGGCACGGTGGAGGGGAGCGAAGCTTGCGACGACATGAACATGCTCGCCGCCGATGGTTGTGATGGCAGCTGCCAAGTGGAAAACGGGTTTGGTTGTCCAACGCCGGGACAGCCGTGCACACCCGTAACACAAGTCGTGTGCGGGGATGGCACCCCCAATGCGGGTGAAACCTGTGACGACGGTGGCACGCTCCCCAACGATGGCTGCACGGCGGATTGCAAGCTCGAGCCAGGCTTCAGCTGCCCGGTTCCGGGCATGCAGTGCCAAAAGGACGAATATTGCGGTAACGGGAACCTCGCCGATACTGAGCAGTGCGATGACGGCAATCCCAATCCAGGTGACGGCTGCACCGGCGTCTGCACGCTGGAGACTTTCTACACCTGCCCAACGCCTGGGCAATTGTGCGTGAGCACGATTGTTTGCGGTGATGGTATCGTCAACGGGGATGAAGCCTGCGACGACGGAAACAAGGTATCGGGTGACGGCTGCTTCCTGGATTGCAAGACGAGCGAGCCTGGATTTAGCTGCCCCACCGCGCAAGGTGTGGGTGGTGCTTGCACCCCCGTAATCCAGGCGGAATGTGGTGATTCACGGCTAGATTTTGGTGAATATTGTGACGACGGGAACAAGACTGGCACGGATGGTTGCACGCTTCTATGTGAGGTCACACCCGGCTACACCTGTCCCTCCCCCGGCCAGGCTTGCTCGCTCATCGAGTGGTGCGGTGATAGCAAGCTCAGCCTCGCGCGCGGCGAACAATGCGACGACGGCTCTAAGTGCGACAATGGCTCTAAGTGCTCGACGGACGCGGCTTGCCTCAACATTGGCACCGGAAAGTGCCTGCCCCGTGGCGGCGACGGCTGCGCTGCCACCTGCGTCAGCGAGGCTGATTTCACATGCCCCCAGCCTGGTTCCCCGTGCGTTTCCACCGTCGTCTGCGGCGACGGCAAGGTCACCGGCGGAGAAACCTGCGACGATAAGAATCTCAATTCAGGCGACGGCTGCAATAGCTGTCAGGTCGAAGCGGGTTGGACGTGCCTTTCGGGCAGTGTGTGCCTGCCAACGAAATGTGGCGATGGCATCAAAGTTGGCTTTGAGCAATGTGACGACGGCAATGCCGCTCCATCCGATGGCTGCAGCTCCACTTGCAAGCTCGAATTGCCTGGGCCCACCGAAGCGAACGGCTGGAAGTGCCCCACGGTGGGTCAGCCGTGCGTGCGCACGAACTGCGGCAATGGAATTTCGGAGGGATCTGAGCAATGCGACGACGGGAACAACTATTCAGGCGATGGCTGCGGGCCTTTCTGCCGCCGTGAACCCGTGTGTCCGGCGGCCGGTGGAGCCTGCACCACACCCTGCGGCGATGGGCTCCTCCTGCCGGTCGACATCTTGGCAGGACAGGAGTGCGATGATGGCAACAAGCTGAGTGGCGACGGCTGCTCCTCAACCTGCAAGGAAGAAGCGGGCTACACCTGTTCGGGCGTTGCCATCGCGCCAAGTCCACTGATTTACCCGGTCACCTATCGGGACTTCAAGGCCTTTGGACAGAGCGGCGGCCATCAGGACTTCGAGAACCAGTGTTGCTACTCCTCCTCCACGGGCAGCGTGAAGCCCCTGCTGCACACCGACGGCAAGCCGCTCTGGAATGGTGACAATGATTGGATCGCGAGCGCCACTTCCTTCAACGCTTGGTACCACGATACCAGCTTCAGCAAGGTCATTCACGATACCCTCACCTTCACGCAGGTGAGCCCAGGCGTTTACCAGTTCGAGAACCCCACCTTCTATCCTGTCGACGGCAAGGGTTGGGGCAACTACCAGCCTTACATGAGCGGCCTCCACAACTTCCACTTCACGACGGAGCTTCGCTACTGGTTTCAGTATACCGGGAATGAGAAGCTCGATTTTTACGGCGACGATGACATGTGGGTGTTCATCAACAAGAAGCTCGCCATCGATCTGACCGGGGTTCATCCCGCCTCCGACGGCAGCATTATCCTGCATGCGAACAACGGCACAGGAAGCCTGTGTGACTTCACGAGCCCGTGTCCCACGCGACGCACCGCGAGCTTTGGCCTCACCATCGGCCAAGTCTATGAGGTTGCGATCTTTCAGGCGGAACGCCATACCGACGGATCTGGCTTCAAGCTTACCCTCTCCAACTTCAACATCCCGCGCAGTACGTGCACCACAACCTGCGGCGACGGTACCGTGGTGGGCGCCGAAGCGTGTGATCTTGGAACGGCGAAGAACACCGGGGCTTACGGAACCTGCAACGCCAACTGCACCCTGCCCGCAAGCTGCGGCGATAAGATCGTACAAACCAGTAGCGGCGAGCAGTGCGACGACGGCATCAATCTCGCCACCTACGGGGGTGCCACGCAGAAGTGCGGCCCTGGCTGTAAATGGGCTGCCTACTGTGGAGACGCCAAAATTGGTTCCGGCGAGCAATGCGATCTTGGCGTGAACAATCAAGCCGGAGCCGCCTACGGCGGCTGCACCACCTCGTGCACTCTCGGTCCTTCCTGTGGGGATGGAGTCGTCACAAATAGCGAAGAGTGCGATACCGGGGTGCTCAATGGGACCTCCCCGAGCAAGTGCCAGGTTGATTGCAAGCTCAAGTGCGGCAACGCCAGCATCGACGCAGGCGAGCAATGCGACGACGGCAAGGCCAACAACACCGGCGGCTACGCCAAATGCACGGCTACCTGCCTACTCGGTCCACGCTGTGGCGACGGCGTTAAGCAAATCAGCGAACAGTGCGATGACGGCAAGAACGACGGCAGCTACGGAACCTGCGCGCCTTTGTGCGTACTCGGCCCGCGCTGCGGGGATGCAACGCTGCAATCGACAGCAGGCGAGCTTTGCGACAACGGCGCTCAGAACATGAGCTCCGTTTACGGCAAAAATATCTGCAGCACCGCGTGCCGCCCTGCACCGTATTGCGGCAACAAGGCTGTCGACGGCGGTTTTGGTGAGCTCTGCGACGACGGCAAGAACGATGGATCCGCGGGCTCCTGCGCGAGCGACTGCAAAGCCGCGATACCACTCGTTTCCTGTGGCAATGGCGTCAAGGAAGGCATAGAACAGTGTGACGCGGGCGCCTCCAATGGCAGCGCTCAAAGCACCTGCGACACTCGCTGCCGCACCAAGTGTGGCAACGGCAGCGTCGATAGCGGCGAACAGTGCGATGATGGCGTCAACAATGGCAGCTACGGAACCTGCAACGCGAACTGCACCTTCGCCGGCTACTGCGGCGACGCGGCCAAGAATGGTCCCGAACAATGCGACCTCGGAGACGCTCAGAACCAGAGCAATCCCTACGGTGCCAACCTCTGCACCAAAGGTTGCCTCAATGCCCCCAAGTGTGGCGATGGCCGCATTCAGACCGACCGCGGCGAACAGTGTGATGGCGCGGCGGGCTGCAGCGCTCAGTGCCTCTGGCCTATTCTAAGGTAGGCATTGCATTTTTGGAGGACCTGCCCCAAGTACCGGGGTCACGTGGACTTTCATGCTCCCTCCACTCTCGTTCGCCTTGCCTACGCGTTGAGCCTAAGCCTCGGACTTCTAGTTGCTCCCCTGGAGGCGCGCGCGCAGCAACTCGGTGCCAACACGGATACCTTGCCAGCAGCGCCTGCCGACAGCGCAGGTGCCGACGGTTTGCTTTCAGATCTTGAGCGAATCGTTCAATCGACGGAATCTAGTGGCTGGTTTGCAGATCGAGTGGCGTTTGCAGAGATTGAGGGCCCACTCTTGGAGTCTGTGTGCCGATCTTCACAGGCCGCACGTAGCCGAGCCCGATCGATCCTAGAAGGGCGCGGCAAGCTCCTGGGAACCCCCGAGGCCATCTTTGCTCAAAACGGACGCCAGGAAACGCGACAGTTTCAGCACGCGCTCACCAACGCTCGCCAGCTGGGGGCGCTCACGCGGGCTCTCGACAGCCTTGGAGACTGTCCGTTCTGGATTGATCAAGAAGTAGGATTTCTAGGCAGGCAGACCGACCGGCAACGCTTCACGCTGAACGTAGAAACAGGAGGTAACCTGCAACTCCGAAACAGCGCGGGGCGTTGGACGTTTGGAGGCGGCGGCCTCGGACGAGTTCTCCCTGGCATCGGCCTGGGAGACCAATGGACACTTCTCTCAGGCATTGAGTTTGGAGGCGGTGCCATGCTGAGGCCAGGCGGCACGCAGACCGAGTTTTTGATCAACTACTTCCCGGCATTGCCCATTGTGCTGCGCTATCGTGATCTGGATTGGCACTACGATGTTGAGAGCGGACCGGTCGGAATCTTTAACGCTGACAACACGCGACTTAGCCTCGGTGCACGGCTGGGCGGCGCCGTCGGTGTCTACGCGTTGCGCACCCGGAACGTGATCCCTTGGGCAGGTATTGCGCTTGGGTATGAGTACTACCTTGAGAACAGCACGCGCCCAGCAGCCCACTTCATCCGGGGCGGGCTGCGCGTCGGCATTGTTTGGGATCCTTAGGCTCCGTGGGCAACATGGGCCCACCCCCTTGCCGCCGCTGGCAAACGTCTTATACACATTGGCCCAGGAGCCAACATGCCCAAGCTTGTCGTAGGAACCGAGAACAGCAGCCCGATAGAACTGCATTTTGAGGATTATGGTGCCGGGAAGCCGGTCGTGCTCATCCACGGGTGGCCGCTCAGCGCTCGTACCTGGGAAAATCAAGTGCCGGCCCTGGTGGCCGCAGGCTTTCGCGTCATCATGTACGATCGTCGCGGATTTGGTGCCTCTTCTCAGCCGTGGGCTGGTTACGACTACGAAACGCTCACCGCCGATCTAGACAGCTTGATGCGCCACCTGGATTTGCGTGACGCAACGCTCGTCGGATTCTCCATGGGAGGAGGTGAGGTGGCCCGGTACATCGGAAAGCACGGCACCGAGCGTGTTTCGAAAGCAGTCTTCGCGGCTGCGATCCCACCCTATCTGTTCAAATCTAAGGACAATCCGGACGGCGGACTGGATGACGCCACCATTGCAGGTTTCGAGGAGGGCGTGAAAGGCGACCGACTGGCCTTCCTGGATCATTTCACCAAGTTGTTTTTCAGCGCTGGTAAAGATCTGAAAGTGAGTGAAGCGCAGCGGCAGTACGCCAGGGACATCGCAGCGTTCGCTTCCGCCAAGGGGACGCTGGATTGCATCGGTGCCTTTGGTCGCACGGATTTTCGTGACGATCTCAAGAAGTTCAACATCCCAACCCTCGTCATTCACGGTGACTCAGACGCCATCGTACCGTTCGAGGTGAGCGGCAAACGAACCGCGGCTGCCATCCCCGGCGCAAAGCTTGTCGTGATCAAGGGAGGGCCCCACGGCATCAACGCGTCTCATGCTGACGCATTCAACAAAGAATTGCTCGCGTTCCTCTAAACCGAAGGTAGAAATTGGTGATCGGCCCAATCCGATGCGGAATGAACCGAGATCGTTTGAAGTTTGACCATCGTCTGATGATCTCCGCATTCACTGTTTAGTTTCTAGAGTTGCAATTCAAGCAACATTGTCCGCCTCCTTCGGTATTGCTACGAAGGAGACGAATCATGAGCCAGCACTTAGGCATAGCATGGAGGTCGCTGAAGACAGCGATCGTACTGATGGCGGCGGCGGTGGCGGGGCTGTTCACCGCCTGCGCAGCTCCGAGGAAAGTCGCACAGTCAGGCGGACAGCCATCGGTTACCACCGCAATGGCGCCGCAACTGACCTACACAACGTCGTAGCTTGGGAACACCTGGGGCCAGGGGCTCCTCAACCTCCTCCGACGCAACCACAGGGTTCGTTCTAGCAGCTCGGCCTATGCTGCTTCATGCCGTTCTACCGG
>JBBSBI010000272.1:0-6011 GCA_038251425.1 Polyangiales bacterium | reverse complement strand
CGTATAGGGTCCTTTCACGCCGGGGAAGATCTTGCTGTCCGCCGAGTTCATGGTGAACTCCTTGACGACGCCGTGGGGCAGCGCAGGGTTCACCGTGAACTCTGGCGTTACGACGTAACCTTTGTCGCCTATCGTTCGTTTACCGTCCCCTTCGGAACTCATTTGTGGGCTGGTGAGCGTGGTCACAGCGCTCGGCATGCAGGTTCGGAGTGACTGAGGCAGAGGCCCCGACGTCGATGCACTCGGCGTTGAAGTGCTGGGAGCTGGTGACGAACTGCTTGGCGCGGGTTTGGGATCCATGCCAACGGCGGGCACCATGCCAACGGTGGGATCCATGCTTGGGCCTCCGACATTGTTGATAGCATCCGCTCGTTCACCGGAGCAGCCGCCGAGGACTAGAACCAGAGAGGCGGCAATCTGAGCATCCCGACCGCAGCGAAACTTCTTCATCTCATCCATCCCAGCTCGGGTCCTCCACGTCACGCCAAGTTGAGCGGACCTGTCAGGAACTTCGGATCACCGAGCGTTGTCACGTTCAAGCCCATCGCGTTCACTAAAGCGAGCAAGAAATCGCTGTGCGGACGACCACCGCCGTCCAACGTACGGCCCGTGCGGATCGCTCCGCCAGCTTTACCAGCGACGAGCGCGATGAACTCTTCGTGACCGTGGTTGCCCCACATCTCCGAGCAGATAAGCACCGCGGTGTTGTCGAGCATGCTGCCTGTGCCTTCAGGAGTGGCCTTCAGCCGCTTGATGAAGTTTGCCATCTGGTTCAAAAGATAGCTTTGGATCTTGTCGTACATGCCCTTCATGGCGGCGCTTTCACCCCAGCCGTGTTCAAGCGAATGGTGTGTCTGGTCAACGCCGAGGAAGGGATAGATCGCGTTGTCTCCCGTGGAGAGCCATTGGAAGGTGGCAATGCGCGTGAGGTCGCAATTGATCGCCTGGTACAAGAGATCTTGCATCACCGGGCCAAGATCCGCCATGTAGTCCGCA
Organism: Polyangiales bacterium; assembly: GCA_038251425.1. Lineage (GTDB taxonomy): Bacteria > Myxococcota_A > Polyangia > Polyangiales > Polyangiaceae > JBBRRP01. The sequence goes on along the minus strand of JBBSBI010000272.1, from coordinate 5,015 downwards.
GATGCATTTAAGGGCAGCACCCCCCTCGCGCCCGGCGCATTCGCGACGTTGGGCGGCTGACAGCTAACCCCTTGGTACACAGCTCCACCGCCAGCGTCCACTTTCGGAAGTGAGTTTTCAAGCTCACGGAGGGCTGTCAGGTGCAGGTCGAGCTTAGACTGCTCGTCCGCGCCGGCGATGCTCTTGATCGCCGTGACTTCGGCTCGAAGTTGATCGAGTCGACTCTTCCCGGCAGCGTGCTCGGCGAGCAGCAGAGCGGTAGCCTGCGGGTCAGCGGTCATGCTCCCGGTTGGCAAAGCTGGCGCCATGGCGTTCGGGAATAACCGAGAGAATGTGGCCTGCGCGTCTTCAACGGGTTCGATGAATGTGCCGTTATTGTAGCAAATTCGGCGACCGAAACGCGTGCCGTTGGTGTTGGTGATCACGCCGAGCTGAAGGGATCCGAACTGAGTCCGAGTACCAACCGCATTGGCCAGCATCTGATCGATGGAGGTGGCGTCACCGTAGCTGTTTTCAGCCTGATTGGTGTTGCCGGTGAGCATCGTGCGCATGCCGGCACCGTGCCCCTCAAGCTCATTGAACGTCGTGACCAAGTCGGCAGTCGGCATCGTGATTTTGTTGAACAGCAGCACATCCGACTGAAGATCTTTCAGCGGCGCGAGGATCTCGTTGTAGTTCCAGGTTGAGCCGTCAATGGCATTATCTGCACCCAGACTCTGCATACTGACTCCGCTTGGAAAGTGGAACACCACAAGCCGCAGAGGTGCGCTCGCTTGCGCTTCGGCGAAGGCGGAGCGGAAAACCGGCACTCCGAGAAATGCAGCGGCGCCGAGCTGCTTCATCAGCGAACGACGCTTCATGAGGCCTTGCGACATAGGAGACTTCCTTTCTTGGGTAGAGAGCGAGCTCAGTGGAAGGTGCGAAAGAGAATATTGTTAGATTTAGCGATAGCGATCATGACCTCACGAATATCGAGCCCAGCCGGAGCCAACGGTTCGGTCATGCTGTTCACCACGGCGCGTTCGCCGTCGATCTCCGTCCGCCCAAAAGCCCAGCGATAAGCCTTCACGCTGAGGCATTGCTTGGCCTCGAGACTGGTTGCGAGTTTGCTCGCGAGCTCAATCCCGCCCGTGAACTTGCCGTCGATATCGAGTGTGCCTGTGATCGCGCCTGAGGCGTCCACAGGTTTTCCATTTTCGGTGGTTCGAAACTGACCGATGCCGTCGTAGTTTTCAAGCCCAAATCCCAACGGATCAATCAGTGAATGGCAACCGGAACAAGCCGGATCCGACGAGTGCTGAGCGAACCGTTCGCGTGTTGTGAGATTGGGTTGGGGTGGTTGGATCTTGGGCACATTCGGAGGCGGCGCCGGAAGCTTTTGGCAAAGCAGGCCCACGCGGATGAACTTGCCCCGCTTCACAGGCGAGGACTCGCCCGGCTTCGAATGAGCTGCCAGAAGCGATGCTTGTGTCAAAATGCCCTGGCGCTCAGTGGGATTGAGCGTCGTCTTCACAAGCTCTGCCCCCCGCCCAGGGTCAGGCAGCCCATAGAATGGTGCGAGATCCGCGTTCACAAACGAGAACGGCGCCGTTAATAACGAACTGTAAGCGCCATCACCCTCCCACAGCACGGACTCAATGAAACGACCCGTTTCGAGCTGCATCGCCGACCGCAGCTGTGGGGTGTACGCCGGGTATACCGCGGCATCTTTGGTCAACAGGTCCAGTCCTTGTATGTCCGCAAAGCTTCGTACGAATCGCTGAATGGCCACCCTCGCCGAAGGGAGACTCAAGAGGCGCCTGGCCTGCTGTTCGAGCTCAACGGGCGTCGTTAGTAGATTGCCGTCTGCCGCAGCGATCAACGCATCGTCAGGCGTCGAAGCTGTCAACAGGAACGCAAGCTCGGTGGCGACTTCGTAAGGTGTGAGTGCGCGTTGTGGGCCGGAAGAGGCGCTGCCCAGCTCAAAGCGGTACAGCAAGTACGGCGATTGCAACATGGTTTGCACCACTTGGCGCAAGCCAGCTGCGTGGTCGGCTCGTGTGCGCTGGTCCGCGTAGAGCGCGGCGTAGGCCGTGACGTCTTCGGGCGTTAATGGGCGTCGAAAGGCGCGCTTGCCAAAGCTTACAATGAAGCTTTGAGCGCACTCCGTTTCTGTCATCGGGGCTGCGCAGGCGGGCACGCTGAAGGATTTCAGCGCTTCAGCTGCGGAAAGTGCGGCGTAGGCGGTGCCGGCTGCCGGCGGAACGGTGAGCGATGCGCTGAAGTTGTCGAAGCCGTCCGTCAATGAATCACTGAGTAGCTCCTCGGTGGGCGCTGCCGTCGAACCCAACAGGCTCTGAACGGTGTTTCGATATTCAATGTTGGTGAGACGCCGCAACATCGTGGGACCCACCACGGCTCCCGCGGGGATCACCACCGGTCCGCTAGGAACTGTGCTGGGTGATCCCAATGACCCCGGAGTGCCAGCGCCGGCTGGCGCCGAGCTTATGCCGCCCGGCGCCGAGCTCAGGCCGCCTGGTACCGAAGTTGGAGTTATAGCAGAGCCACCGGACTGACCCGCACGACCACCGCCAGCGTTCGCGGAGCAGCCCACTGTGATACCGACCAGCCAAAACATTAGAATCCGCATGGGGTAGCCTTCCGTTAGGGAGACGCTCCGCCGCAACCTCGCTCAAAGTCGCGAGTTCGGTGGTGCACGCTGCTCAATCTACGGTGGTGTTCCCGCCTCGACAAGCACATGTAGCGACCGTGACATATGGAATGGCGACACTCGGGAACCTAAAGCGATGGCTTTTCCGGTGCCTCTCGAAAGTTTTGCCTGGTACGAATGCGGATATTCGCGACATCTGAGTTAAGCTCTCTAGCCATGCGGATCGGCTTGGCCATAGATCGGCGCGGCAGCCCAAGCGAAATACTCCTAAGTGGTATTGCCACTTACGCCCGCCCCTCTTCGGAGTGGGTCCTTAAGTGGGAGCAGCCAACTGCCGCCGGTGTGGAACGCCTCCTGCAACTCGGAGTGGACGGGATTTTGGCCAAACACCTCGACGCCCAAGGTCTCGCTCTCATCGAACGTTCAGAGATACCTGCAGTGCACATGACCTCCGCGCTGAACAGTCCACGTATCGCGAGTGTCGACAACGATGATCGTGCGATTGGGCAAATGGCAGCCGACCATTTTGTGAACCGAGGCTATCAGCACTTCGGCTACTACGCACAGCCCAGAGATAGCATCGATCCGCGCATCGAGGGCTTCGATGCCACATTGCGCGAGCGAGGGCGCTCGTGTCTTGTGGCGGAGGCAGACCCCGGACACCCTGCCCACACGCGTTCGAGCGAACCTTCGGCACGCAAGGCCAGTGAGGCGCTCCGAGCGTGGCTGAGCGGGTTACCAAAGCCTATAGCCATCTTCTGTAGATCCGACAACGCGGCTCTATCCGTCGCCGAACACTGCCGAGAGCTCAGCATTGTCGTACCCGATGAAGTGGCAATCCTCGGAGTGGATAATGACGTCGCGGTGTGTAGTCTGGCTGACCCTCCCCTGAGCAGTGTCCAAATCGCTGGGGAACGGATGGGTTACGTGGCCGCGGAGCTGCTCAATGAACTGATGACACAGAACAAGAACGCACGAGCCATTTTTGTTCAGCCCATCCGTGTTGTGGATCGACGTTCCACGGATGCCATCGGGGCCAAGGATCTAATGGTCGCTCGCGCACTGATGCTCCTGCTCGATCACCACTCAGATCCGGATTGCATGCACCAGATCATCACCTCGCTTCCCTGCTCACGCCGAACGTTTGAGAGAAAATTTCGCGAATCCACCGGGCTGTCACCCGTGCAAGCATGGCTGCGTTTTAGGCTCGAAGAAGCCCGGTGTTTGCTGGTGAAAACCGAACTTGCGGTAGAGGAAGTTGCCGAACGGAGCGGTTTTGGTGACATCTTGCAACTGCAGGTTGCTTTTCGCAAAGCGTTTCGGCAGACACCAACGCAGTTTCGGCGCTACGCAGTGCCGGCGTTTCAAGTGCGCCGTTAACGAGAAGCTTCCCATCAGTCCGCGGGATCTTTTTGGGCGTCCTAGCTTAGCCTATCGGACCACCATCGTGGGACAACCGAACTGAACCGTAACTTTCTCGGCGCCCATCTGTTCCAAAGCCTTGCAGGTAGCGCCCTTCACGACGATTCCAGGCGGGGTCGTGGTGTTGTCAAAATCCCAGCCGTCTGCGCCACTTTGAGCGAGCGTCGTCCCGTCGATGATCACATTGACCTTGGCGGGATCAGGTGGCGCCATCTCTAGCTCGAGGCGGCAGCTCTTGATGAGTACGGTGAGCATAAGACATTCGAAGTGCAAAATTGATCGGAAGGAGGAGCAGAAGCAAGAGCAGGCCATCCAGCCGAAGGCGCTCTACACCCTCCGAACCACGTCACCGAAGCTCAAGGAGCGGTGAACCCGACTCAATTGGGGGCCAAGAGCCCACGTTATGCACGCGCAAATAGATCTCCGCACTGAGGTGCTCACTTCCAGCAAAGGGAGCAGCTCCCCCAAGGGCAACACGAGCCCGGCGTCAGAACCTCAACAGAACCTGAGCCGGAGCTGCCCGAACGAAACCGGTGGTGGCGTCGGAGGCGGCTGAGGAGCAAGCCCAAGTTTGGCGAGCAGCGCGGCCGCAGCTTGTACGGTGGTGGCGGCTTCGAGCCAGCGCATGGGTCCACCGCAGTGCACACAAGTGTCAAGATCAGCCCGGAACACATGAGCCAGCAGCCAGGCCCAGCGTTTACGGGAAGGGCGAGTGTCAGTGTGGTTGTTGAGCTTGGGGAACTCAAGCTGGTCTCCCGAAGCCGGGGGTGGCTTGAAAGCGGCAGAATCCTGTAGCGGCTTAGGGACTAGGTCCTTCCTCTTAGGTAGCTCGACCCCAGACACCTCAAGGGAACCTAAGCGCCTTCTCAACGAGAGGGGAGGCGCGGCCGTCCTGTGACTACACAGGCAGGACCAACACAGTGGGGAAGTGACGTCGGAGGCG
>JBBSBI010000271.1:0-6028 GCA_038251425.1 Polyangiales bacterium | reverse complement strand
TTCCTCCGCCACAAGGGCGGGCTTGGCTTCTTTCTGGGTGGCAGTGAGCGGAGCGTTTTGCACTACCTGGCTCAGTCACGGATCGGGGCGACCGCGTTGGTTGCCTGCCATGGTTCGTCAGATGGTGGCCAGGATACGATCGCACGCTTTGACGCAGATGCCTTCAGCGTGCTCAAGGATCAATTGAGAATCTACACGGAAGGTCGCGCTGATCTGGCGCTTTCAGATGTCTTTACTGAAATGCCTGAGCTTGGCGCCACCGATTGGCCCGCGCACAGCTATGAAATGTTCCGCGACGATCCGTGGCTAGCGGGTGTGCAGAAGGACACCACCAATCTGGTTATCATCGGCTCACCGCGTCGGCACTTGGGAGCCTGCTATGCCGTAGCGCACGCGTTTGGTTTCTCGGATGAGCCATTTCGCAAGCCCGATGCCGACCCGGCACCCGATCTGCCGTTCCGATTCTATTGGCAGGAAGCTTCCTTGCCGTCCAAGGTTTGTTACAGCAGCGGGCGTCCACCCAAAGCGCTACCCCCGGGCATCACACAGGCACTCCTGCGCTTCAATGATGATCCGTTAGCCATCAAGAAACAGACCGGAGAAGACTACGACACCGTCGGCGTCGTAGCTGTGCACCGAAAGGATCGAAAGGTCGCCGCTATGAACGTGCTCGCGATGGGCCTGGACGGGCCAGGCACGCTGGCAGCCTCCAAATATCTCCCCAAATTTTTCATCAGCGAACGTGACTGGAGCTCAGAAACACAGGTATTTTACCAGTTCCTCCGGGCCCCCGTGCGCTTTGATCACTCAAAACGCGGTGATCCTCGAAGGCTCGCAGCGGACCCCGATCCGGTGGGCCCCGTGCATCAATGGCCGCGCTGAGCTCTTCCCTGCTTTTTCCAAGATGCATTCGATGCTAGGCCAACCGCCAACGGCGCTTGTTTGCGCCCTATTTCTACTCTGTGAGACCAAGGAAACCCCATGTCTAAGTTGAAACTCAAGCCCGGAATTGTGACAGGCGATGCGCTCACCGAGCTGAACGCGTACATGAAGAGCACCGAGTGCGCCCTGCCAGCCGTTAACGTGATTGGCTCTCACAGTACCAACGCGGCGCTCCAAGCCGCACGCGAAGCCAAGTGCCCGATTGTGATTCAATTCTCCAACGGCGGCGCCCACTTCTTCGCCGGCAAGGGGCTCGACAATTCGGGTGAGAAAGCCGCGATCATCGGCGGCATCGCTGGAGCCGAATACGTGCATCGGGTTGCGGAAGCCTACGGCGTGCCGGTTGTGCTCCACACGGACCATGCGGCTAAGAAGCTGTTGCCGTGGATCGACGGCTTGCTGGATGCTGGCGAACGCCACTTCGAGAAGCATAAAGCTCCGCTCTACAGCTCCCACATGCTGGATCTCTCCGAAGAAAGCCTGAGCGAGAATCTCGAAATCTGCAAAAAAACGCTGACGCGCATGGCACGCATCAACATGACGCTCGAAATCGAGCTCGGCGTCACCGGTGGCGAGGAAGACGGCGTCGACAACACCGATGTGGACAATTCAAAGCTGTACACTCAGCCCGCCGACGTTTTGGCGGCTTACGATGCCCTCGTTCCCGCTGGAAAGTTCACCATTGCGGCCTCGTTTGGCAACACGCATGGCGTGTACAAGCCTGGCAATGTGAAGCTAACGCCGAAGATCCTGAAAAATTCTCAGGAGCACATCCAGGCGGAGCGCAAGACAGGGCCGAAGCCGGTGGACTTCGTGTTTCACGGCGGGTCTGGCTCTACCCAGGAAGAAATTCGCGAAGCCCTTTCTTACGGCGTGGTCAAGATGAACATCGATACAGATACGCAGTGGGCGTTCTGTGAGCCGATCAAGAAATACATGGACGAAAAGAGCGGCTACCTGAAATCCCAGTTGGGGAATCCCGAGGGCGACGACAAGCCCAACAAGAAATACATCGATCCGCGCGGCTGGCTGTACTTGGGTGAAAAGGGTATGACGAAACGCCTGGTTCAAGCGCTGCAAGATCTGAACGCCGTCGGCAAGTTCGACATCTGAGCGTTTGCTAAAGAGACGCCGGCCAAGCGAGCTTGGCCGCAGGCTTTCGAACGCGGTGGAGTCGGCGATGCTTGCCCTTGCGCGGTAGAACTGCAAGGTTTCGCGCTCATGTTGCGCCTGGACTCCATTTCAAAACAGCACGGGAAACAAATCCTCTTTCTTGAGGCCTCGATGAGCGCTTTCAAGGGTGAACGGGTCGGATTAGTCGGGCCGAATGGAGCCGGGAAATCCACAATATTTCGGCTCATTATCCGCGAAGAACAGCCGGATGCGGGTCAGCTTGTCGTCGACAAAGGCATAACGATTGGCTACTTCAGCCAGGACGTCGGCGAGATGGCGGGTCGGAGTGTCATCCAAGAAACGATGGCCGGGGCCGGAGACGTGGCACTTGTTGGTACCGAGCTTGCTGAGCTTGAGCACGCGATGGGGGACCCCGCTCGTATGGACGAGCTGGATGCGTTGATCGAACGTTTTGGGACGGTTCAAGCGCGCTTTGATGAACTTGGCGGCTATGCCTTGGAGGCTCGCGCCAGGGAGATCCTGGCCGGCTTGAGCTTTCGTCCCGAGAGCATCGACGATGACGTGGGCAAGCTTTCTGGTGGCTGGAAAATGCGCGTGGCACTCGCGCGCATTTTGTTGATGCGGCCCGATGTGCTGTTGCTCGACGAGCCCACCAACCATCTCGACATCGAATCTATTATTTGGCTAGAGCGTTTTCTAAAAGCTTTCGAAGGCGCGCTCGTCGTCACCTCCCATGATCGCGAATTCTTGAATCGGCTCGTCACCAAGATTGTGGAAATAGACGGCGGCGAGCTAACAACGTATTCAGGCAATTTTGACTTCTTTGAGGCTCAGCGAGCCATCCAGGCCAAGCAAGCTCAAGCTCAGTATGATCGCCAGCAAGCCATGCTGGCCAAAGAAGAGGCCTTTATCGCGCGTTTTAAGGCCCGTGCGAGCCACGCGGCCCAGGTTCAATCGCGCGTCAAGAAGCTGGATAAGATCGAACGCGTGGAATTGCCCAAACGCCGCCAAGTTGTCGACTTTGAGTTTCGAGCGCCACCCCGCTCAGGAGAGGACGTGGTGAAGATCGAAAAAGTGACGAAGGCCTACGGGAGCTCAAAAATCTACGACAATTTTGACCTCTTGATCCGTCGGCGAGAGCGCTGGTGCGTGATGGGCGTCAATGGCGCCGGCAAATCAACGCTCTTGAAACTTGTGGCTGGAGAAACGAACGCGGACACGGGGCGCGTTGCCGTCGGGGCGAGCGTCAAGCTTGGCTACTTCGCACAGCATTCCATGGAAGTCCTCGATCCAACCCAAACGGTGATCGAATCCTTACAATGGTCCTTCCCGATGGCGGGGCTTGGAACGCTGCGCACCCTGGCGGGCGCGTTTGGGTTCTCGGCAGATGAAGCCGATAAATCTTGCCAGATCCTATCGGGAGGTGAAAAAGCGCGGCTCGTGCTGGCCAAGATGCTGTTCGATCCGCCGAATCTATTGGTGCTCGATGAGCCCACGAATCACTTGGATATGGACACCAAGGAGATGTTGGTGAAGGCGCTGATGAATTTTGAGGGAACGCTGCTGTTTGTCTCCCACGATCGCAAGTTCCTCTCGGCGCTCTCGAACCGGGTGTTGGAGCTCACACCCGGCAATGTGCACGCCTATCCCGGCGGCTACACTGAATATGTCGAGCAATCTGGGCACGAAGCACCGGGCGTTGGCCCTAGCTGAGCCTCAAGAACCCGAAGCTGCAACTTGAGGCCAGAGCGCAATTGCGCACGCCGGCTAAGAGCACTAGATCTTAGGTTTAACCAAGGATGCGTGAGTGAGTTCTAATATTCCGACTGATCCAGCCCTCGAACGCTTCAACACCATCCCCGATTTTGGAGCCTTCAAACCCGAAAACGCGGGCCCACTCCTGAAGCGCCTCATTCAGGCGCAAGATCAGGCGCTCTTGGCTCTGGAAGCTAGCTCTGCACCCTCGTGGGCCGGCGTCGTGCAACCCCTGACCGAACTTGCGGAGCCGCTCTCCTACGCATGGGGTGTCGTGCACCACCTCTTGAGCGTGAAAGATACCGAGGCGTTGCGCGAAGTCGTGCAAGCGCTGCAACCTGAAGTCGTGGCGGCTGGCCTACGCCTCGCCCAAAGCCAGACACTTTACCACGCGTACCGTGAGTTAAAGAGCGGTTCCGGCTGGAACGTTCTGGATGAAGCCCAGCGCCGCGTGGTGGATGCCGCGATCCTTTCGGCAGAACACAGTGGCATCGCGCTCGAAGGTGCTGAGCGCACCCGGTTCAATGAAATTGAAGCTGAGCTGGCGCGCTTGGGCACACTTTTCGGCAACCATGCGCTCGACGCCACGAAGGCCTTTTCGCTGATTTTAACGGATAAAGAGCAAGTTCTTGGCCTTCCCGAAACAGTGCTGGCGATGATGGCTCAGTCAGCACGCAGCGTCGCCGAGAGCGAACCCGCGCTAGCAAACGCCACTCCAGATTCCGGCCCCTGGCGTCTAACGCTCGACGCGCCCATCTTGATTCCGTTTCTCAAGCACGCGAAGAGCCGGGAGCTGCGGGAAAAGCTGTATCGCGCCTACGTGACGCAAGCATCCGCTGGCGAGCTCGACAATCAGCCCGTGATTCTGGATATCTTGAAGCTCAAGCGAGAAAAGGCGGCGCTCCTCGGCTACAACACGTACGCAGCGCTCAGCCTCTCCCGAAAGATGGCTAAAGAAATCGGCGCGGTCCAGAAGATGCTGAATGATCTTAGAAAGACGGCACGCCCGGTTGCGGAAGAAGAGTATGCGGAGCTGCTTCGATTTGTCGCCACGCAGAATGCTGAAGCCAATCCGGAATTGAAGCTGTGGGATATTGGCTATTGGGCAGAGCGCCAACGCGAGCAAACCTTGGATTTTACCGATGAGCAGCTGCGCCCATTTTTCCCGCTGCCGCGCGTGTTAGAGGGATTATTCGGCGTGGCGGAGCGGTTGTTTGGGGTGAGAATTGTCGCGGCGGACGGCGAAGCGCCGGTCTGGGAGCCCAGCGTGCGGTTTTTCCGAGTCGTTGATCGAGCGGGGGAAGCGGTCGCAAGTTTCTTCCTCGATCCGTACACCCGCCCCGCCGAGAAACGTCAGGGAGCGTGGATGAATACGTGCTTGGATCGCAAGCTTTTGACCGATGGCTCCGTACGCCTACCCGTTGCCTATTTGATCTGCAACCAGAGCCCGCCGGTTGGCGAAACACCTTCGCTGATGACGTTCAGCGAGGTGGAAACGCTCTTTCACGAATTCGGGCATGGGCTGCAACACATGCTGACGCGCGTGGACTACGTGGATGCGGCGGGCATCAACAACATCGAGTGGGACGCAGTGGAGCTGCCCAGCCAATTCATGGAAAATTGGTGCTACCATCGGCCAACCTTGCTCACGTTCGCTCGCCATTTCGAGTCCGGCGAGCCCCTGCCCCAACACCTCTTCGACAAGCTGCTTTCGGCTCGGAATTATCGAGCTGGGAGTCAGTTCTTACGCCAAGTTCACCTCGGTTCACTCGATTTAGCGCTGCATTCAAGCTTCGATCCAGCAGGCGAGCAGAGCATTCAAACGCTGGCTGAAGCAGTCGCGCAAGAGAACACGATCTTGCCGCCGTTAGCTGAAGACCGCTTCTTGTGCACGTTCGGGCATATCTTTGCGGGCGGCTACGCAGCGGGCTACTACAGCTACAAGTGGGCGGAGGTGCTGGCTGCCGATGCGTTCACGGCCTTCACGGACGCGGGCCTGGACAATCCAGAAAAGCTAGCCGAGGTGGGCTCGCGCTTCCGCGAAACGGTGCTCGCGCTCGGAGGCGGAAAAGAACCGGGCGCCGTTTTCCGCATGTTCCGCGGCCGCGACCCCGACCCTAAAGCCCTCCTCCAAAGCTACGGGCTTTCGCCCGCTTCGCCATAAAACGGCTCGCTGGGACGGGTTGCCAGGGTGGCT
>JBBSBI010000270.1:0-6060 GCA_038251425.1 Polyangiales bacterium | reverse complement strand
TGCTGAAACGCTTCATCGGTGCTCGTCTGCATCGCCAACTATTTGTTTGGTTTGGCGCTACGATTGCCGCAACGGCGCTGGTGATTGGAGCAGTTTCCTGGGTGACACGGCCGCCGGATCAGCCCTTCGCGGGAGGGGCTCCGCATGTTGCTGGATTTGTCGGTACCTGGTTCGCGCGTGTCTGGGACGACAAGCCTGAACGTGCTCGGTTAGCGGGCGACTTGGCGAATGCGCTTTCGGTGAATCTCACGATTGAAGATACCGCGGGCAGGGTTTTGGAACGCGAGGGACGCGGTTGTTTCTTCCACTCGATGAATGTGGATGTTCGCCGCGGAGGCCTTTTGTTGGGGCGAATTGTGGCGTGCCCGAGAGTGCCGCGACACGGCAGCTTCGCTTTCATTCTAGCCCTTTTGTGCGCAACCGCCACGGTCTGGGGGGCAACACTCTTGATCACGCACAAGCTCACGCGGCCGCTCAGTGAGCTCATCAGTGTGACCCGAGAGTTGGGCGAGGGAAAGCTATCTGCGCGCGTTCGACTGAGGCGGACACATTCCGGAGAGCTCGGCAAGCTTGCCGAATCCGTGAACGAAATGGCATCGAGGATTGAACGCCAGCTCTCTGATCAAAAGGAGCTGCTGGCTGCTGTTTCGCATGAGATGCGGAGCCCATTGGCTCGCTTGAGAGTGCTCACCGAGCTGGTCGGAACGGCATTGCCGGAGAACGCCAACGCCAATGTCGTCAAGATCGAGGCGGAGATCTCCGAGATGGATGATCTTGTGGGGAAGCTTCTGGCCAGCTCGCGCCTCGAATTTGGAGCACTCGAGAGACGGGAACTCGGCGGAAGGGACGTCGCTTTGCACGCGCTCGAGCGTTGCTCGGTAGATAGTGCAATATTGGTGGACACTTCAGACAACGCTAGGTTTCTAGCGGATCCAACGTTGATCCATCGCGCGCTGGCCAATCTACTCGAGAACGCCAAAATTCACGGCGTTCACGCCGAGCGCTTGGAGGTCCGAAAGGAGGGGGAGATCCTGTGTTTCGAGGTCACCGACAGCGGGCCGGGGTTTTCGGAAGCGGCACTGGCGCGCGGGTTCTCGGCTTTCTTTCGCGAGCCCACCGGTTCCAGTGCTGGCAGCTCGCTCGGTCTTGGTCTTTCGCTGGTGAGTCGCATTGCAGAAGCGCATGGTGGGATGGTTTGGGCAGTTAATCGCACGCCCAAAGGAGCCAAGGTTGGTTTCTCCGTGAAGCTTGGGTAGCCGGGCTCCGCCGTACATCGACAAACCACGTCAGCGTCACTACCTTCCCCGGTAGATGAGCCAAAGTGTCCGCCCCCGTCCTCCCCCAGGTAACAAAAATTCGCCCGGCTCCCGCCCGCCCGAGCCTTCGCCGGGTTGGAAAGCCTGGCTGATTCTTGGGGCGGCGATCCTCGTGTTCTATGCCTGGCAACAATTTGGGGGAGGGGATGTCAACCAAACGCCGATCGCGTACTCAACCTTCTATCGGGTAGTGGGCGAAGACAAAGTAGAGAAAGTCACGTTGCGCGGCCAAACGGTGCTGGGCACCTTGAAGGCCCAAGCTCAGCTGGACGGCCACGCGACGAAGGCCTTCCGCACGACTCTGCCGCCTATCGCAGATGATAGCCTGATGCCGCTTTTGCGGGAGAAGCGCGTGCGTGTCGAGGTGCAGAGCGAGGAGCAGCCGCTGGCGCTGCAGCTTCTTAGCTCACTCTTTCCCTTTTTACTGATTGTCGGGATGTGGATTTGGCTGTCCCGCAGCGCACAGCGCATGTTCAGCGGTGGGGGGCCGCTCGGCAGTATGATGAAGGGTCGAACGCGCCGTTTCGAGCGAGAAACAGAAGTGCCCGTGAAATTCGAGGATGTGGCCGGCCATAAGGGCGCGAAGCAAGATTTGCAGGAAATTGTGGAGTTTCTAAAGTATCCGGAGCGCTTCAAGAAGATGGGCGGCAAGGTGCCGCATGGAGTGCTGTTGGTAGGTCCACCCGGCACGGGCAAGACGCTCTTGGCGCGTGCCGTTGCCGGGGAAAGTGGAGTGCCGTTTTTTTCGATCAACGGTTCGGAGTTTATCGAGATGTTCGTGGGCGTTGGCGCTTCGCGGGTAAGAGAATTATTCGAAGAGGCGAAGAAGGTTTCGCCCGCGATCGTTTTTATTGATGAAATCGACGCGGTGGGCCGTTCGCGTGGCGCGGGTCTCGGCGGCGGCCACGACGAGCGCGAACAAACGCTCAATCAGCTTTTGAGTGAAATGGATGGGTTTTCAAGGAACGACCTGACGGTGGTGCTCGCGGCCACGAACCGCCCCGACGTGCTCGATTCAGCGCTGCTCAGGCCTGGCCGTTTTGATCGTCGGGTTTTGCTGGACCGACCGGAATTGGCTGCTCGGCGCGCCATCTTAGATGTTCACGTGCGAGGCAAGCCGCTTGGTCCGGATGTCGATCTCGACAACGTAGCGGCCAACACCCCAGGTTTTTCGGGTGCGGATTTGGCGAATCTGGTGAATGAGGCAGCGCTCGGCGCCACCCGGCGTGGAACCGAAGCCATCGAGCAGCGTGATTTCACGAGTGCCTTTGACAAGATTGTGCTCGGCGAGTTGCGCGAGACGAAGCTTGACCCAGTCGAGAAGCACCGTGTCGCCGTGCATGAAGCCGGGCACGCAGTGATGGCGCATTTCTCAAAAGACGCGGAGCCCCTGCAGCGTGTGACGATCATTCCGCGGGGGATGGCGCTGGGCGTTACCCAACAGACGCCCGCCGCAGACCGACACATCATGACCCGGCCAGAGCTATTTTCGAGGCTCGGCGTCCTGATGGGGGGCTATGCTGCCGAGAAGGAAATCATGGGTGAGGTCTCTTCAGGCGCTGAAAATGACCTAAAACGAGCCACCGAGTTAGCCTTCAAGATGGTGGCTCACTTTGGCATGAGCGAACGTGTTGGCCCCGTGTTCCACGAACACCGCACCGAGCATCCGTTCTTGGGCCAGATGTTGGCAACGGAGGGTGGCACGAGCGACGCCACGGTGTTCGTCATCGAAGAAGAGACGCGGCGCATTTTGACCGAAGCCGTCGCGAGTGCGCGCGCGGAGGTTCAGAAGCGGAAAACCGAGCTCAACGCGCTGGTGGCTTGTCTGCTGGAAAAGGAGTCCGTCGAGAAGGATGAGTTGATGCTCATCTTGGGTACACCCGAGTGAATCCGCATGAGCAAACGTGGCAGGTAGTTGCCACGGAGCTTGGTGTCGATGCCGAGCAGGGGCTCCCTCTGGGCGCTTTTTGGTTCTATTTTGACGTTTCGTTGCAGAACGGGGCAGAATCACGCAGCGTCGCCTTCACGGTGCTGGCTCTTTCGCCGATGTTCTACGCTTTCACGGCGCGTTCGCGTTCTGCTTCGGTATTTTCGCTTGCGCTCTTCAGCAATTGGCGGTTGCTCGGCGCATTTGGGGCCGCGCTCGTGCTGCAGGCGATCGCAGTGTTCGCGCCGTACATGGGTGCCGTGTTTGACACGATCCCGCTCGGTGCAGGGGACGTTGCGGTCTGCATGCTGTTGGCCATGAGTGTCTGGGGTTTGGGTGAGATTGTGAAACTTACGGCGCGCCAACTGCGGAGTGCGTCGTGAAGCTCTTCGCACGTTTTGCAATGCTCGCTTTGCTGGCTCTCGCTGGTGCCTGTGGTGACGTTTCCGCACCTGCACAACAGGCCTCGGCCGGACCTTCAAGTACGCCGCTCCGTCCTTCCGACAATCCCGTTGCCTCGGTTGAGAGTGACGCTGACGCCGAAAGACTGGCGACCGTCTGGCAGTCCAAAGCTGCCTGCGAGAGTTACTTCAAGAGCCGACCGGTAAAGGACCCCATTCCACGTCTGGCGACCTGGAATTTGAGATGGTTTCCGGATGGCACACCCGAAGTCAGAGCCAAGGACGGAGTCGATCTTGAGTGGCTGAGCTGTGCCATCGCCAGCTTGGAATTGGATGTGATTGCGGTGCAAGAAGTGAAGCGTACGCCCTTGGCGAAACAGGCGTTGGCGCAATTGCTTGCCAATCTCACCAGTCTATCGGGGGCGACCTACGGGGCAGAGCTCGATGCGTGTGGGTTGGACGACGACGCCCATGTTGGTTTCATCTACAACCGGGAACGGGTCACGGTGGATACCTGGCAGGATTATCCGTCGCTCAATCCTTATGGGGTGTCTTGTCAGGGGCGGCTCCGGACCGGCTTTGGCGGTTATTTCAAATTTGCGAACGGCCCAGACCTGAACTTGATCAGTGTGCACTTGAAGAGCGGCTCCGATGAGCGCAGCTACACACTGCGGCGCCAATCTTTGGCAGGCCTGAAAACAGCCTTAGATCGTGCCTATGTGCCCAATCCGGACGACGACCGCGTCGTGCTGGGTGATTTTAACACCATGGGCTGTAGTGATTGCGTGCCCGTAGTTTCGCAAGCTTCGGAGTTGCAGACGTTGAGCCAGGAGCTGCTTGCGATGGGCGCTCAGGCGCGCGACCTCCCAACGGATCTTCAGTGCAGCGAATACTACCTGGGGCAACCAAGTCTACTGGACCACGTGGTAGCCGCTGGGCCATTCTCTGAATTCGCGCCTGGCGCTCGGGTTCGCGTGTCAGGCTATTGCGGTGTGGCGAAGTGTGCTGGGTTTTTGACGCCACCCCCTGCTTATGTTGGGTTGAGTGATCACTGCCCGCTCGTTTTCGAACTCGACGCTCAAGATCAAGATTGAGCGTGAGCGTTGTGGTGTGACCCCGTGGATCCAGCGGCCAGCCCGCTGCCGGGGAAGTGCCCTTTTCGTTCCTCGTAAGGTAGTAAGCATGCTTACTACCTTGTGTTCGACTTCGAGAGCGGGGGGCCAGCCCCGATCCAGATTAAGGCCTCGGGGTGCGCTGCCAGTAGTTGCGAGTGCACGCTATTCCCGCCTAGCATCGCTGATTGAGAAAGGCAGATTTCGATGCAGTATTGGCTGGTAAAGAGTGAACCTGATGTCTACGCCTGGGAGAAGCTCGCACGGGAAAAGCGAGGCACCTGGGATGGGGTTCGGAATTTTGCGGCTAGAAACAATCTGCGCGCCATGAGCAAGGGAGATTTGCTGCTCTTTTACCATTCGAACATCGGAAAAGAGATCGTGGGCATCGCGAAGGTTACGCGAGAACATTACCCAGACGCGACGGCCGAGCTTGGGGATTGGTCCGTGGTCGACGTGGCGCCCGTGAAGAAGTTAGCGAGGCCTGTCACGCTTGCGCAGATCAAGGCGGATCCCAAGTTCAAAGAAATGCTGCTGGTGTCGCGTTCGCGTCTGAGTGTGATGCCAGTTTCGGAGGCACATTTCGAGCGGGTGCTCAGGCTCGCCGAAACGCAACTCTAGGCTACTTGCGAGGGCTTTTTTGGCTTCTTCTGCGGCGCTACGGAAGGCGCTTCTTCTTCACGGCTTTCGCCGAGATCGATCAGCGTGGAAAGTGCTTCGATCTCACGTTTGGTTTGGATTTCTCGTTGGCGCACGGCCTTGAGCTCTGTTTCAACGCGCCGCTGATCCGCCTCGATCTGGCGTAAGGCTTCTTTCAGGTTGTCGCGTTCGGCCTTGAGGGAATGGATATCTAGAGCCACCCTGTCTGAGTAGCAGATGCGAGGCGGGTGGGTGAAGGGGGATCCGGGGGGCGCAGAAAAAGCGGGACCGCGGGCCGTGGGGGCGCGGCTTCACCCAGAAACGTCTGGGAACGGCCTGCCAGGCTTCGCAAACAAGAAGCCCTGCAGGAGGTCGCAGCCAAGCTCAATCAGGAGGTCGCGCTCCTCAACGACCTCAATCCCTTCAGCGACGACCAGCATGCCCATGTCCTGCGATAGCGCGGTCATCGAGCGGACGACTTTCTGTTTGGTCGAATTCTTGTGAATGTCACGGATCAGCGACATATCAAGCTTGACGATTTCGGGCTCCAGCTGCGCAAAGCTGGACAGCCCGGCATAGCCCGCACCCATATCGTCGACGGCGATTCGATAGCCCATTTCGCGCAGCTCTGCGACACGATTTCGCGCATCAGACACCTCATTGAG
>JBBSBI010000269.1:0-6121 GCA_038251425.1 Polyangiales bacterium | reverse complement strand
CAATGTCGAAATGCAGGCATACGGGCACCTGGCGTTGCCCGCTCGATTTCTCTTCTACTGGGCACGCGGCTACACCGAGCCCCTCGGCCGCGGCCAACCTTATTCACTCCTCAGGCCGACGATCTCGATCGTTTGGTCAACCGTGATGATGGTACCCACAGGCCGCTTCCACAATGCTTTTCTCGCCCTCGAGCGCAGCTCCGGCTACTGCTTGAGCGACCACTTCCAGCTCCACCTGCTCCAGTTGCCATGCCTCGCCGCGGCCTCCGACACCCCAAAAAAGCTGTCCCTTTGGGCCAGATTTCTTAGCGCAGCCTCCGACCAAGAATTTGATACACTGGCAAAGGAAGATCCCATCATGGCCAACGCAGTGAACGAACTCGACAGAATCTCCAGCGATCCCCTTGCCCAGAAGCGAGCACAAGAGCGCGAAGATTCCATCAGAATGTACGAGGACTCCTTAGCGGTGTCACGCCGTGAGGGCAAAGCCGAAGGTAAAGCCGAAGGTAAAGCCGAAGGTAAAGCCGAAGGCAAAGCTGAGCTCGTGCTCAAACTGTTAACTCTTCGCTTCGGTACGGTGGACGCGGCCAACGCCGAACGCATCCGCGACGCCTCTCCGGCAGAGTTGGATAGGTTTGCTGAGCGCGTGTTAACGGCTCGGGATCTGGTCGACGTTTTGGCGAGCTGACATATGCAACGCGGCGTGACCGTGAATTTTTACCTGCTGTCCTCTGCGTGTAAGAACGTCACGGTAATGCCATTCGGATCTTGAATCTTGATACCAACAAGTCCAGGACGTTCGGGGTTTGGGCCTTCGAACGCAACGCCAGATTTCTTTAGCTGGGCTTGAATGGCGTGGAGGTTCTTCACGAGAACGCTCAAAGCAACCGCGCTCTTAGGTTGAGTCGCAGCGACATGAATGGCCAGTTCGTTCGAGCCCACCGCAAACACAACGAGATTATCCAAAGCGTGCGCCACCGCGCCGCCAGCCGATGTGGCCGAAGGCCCGGTGCGACGTCCGGTGTCGTGCCGGATCTGCACGGAGCCGTGCACTCCGCGCGGCCCCAAACCCGAAACTCCCCAATTCACGCCGCGTCGCTTACAGAGAGCGCCGGCAGCTCGGGAAGCTCGCCGGTTTCGAGCTGGTCAGCGAGTACGTGCAACGCCAGAGCAAGCACACGCCTTCGAACGTTGTCTTGCGAGTCGCCGTAGACCATGGCGCCTGAGATTCTCAGCTGCGCTTTGCGTAGGGCACACCACTCCCTGGCGCTTCCCCACTAAATCGGCGCCCAACCCATTATCCTTTGATTCCATCACTTACATTGCTATTATCAAAACATGTTTCGTCAATCTCTTGGCTATCTTATCCAGTGGCTGCATCGAAAGGACAGGAAGCCGCTTCGTTTTGCGCGGTGCGCGGCAAGTTGGAAAAACCTGGCTTGCCCGTGAGTTAGCCCGCGCGGAAGGGGTAGCTCTGATGGAAGTGAACTTCGAGTTGCGCCCCGAATTCAAACGCGCGTTCGACAACTTAGACCCAAAGGCCATTCTGCAGTCGCTCGGCTTCATGGGCCTGAATCCGCCGCACGGTGCGCGCGCGTTGTGGCTGTTTGATGAAATCCAGGAATGCCCCCAGGCGGTCACTGCGCTGCGATATTTCTTTGAACAAATGCCTGAGTTGCCGATTGTGGCGACAGGATCGTTGTTGGAATTTACGCTGTCACAATCACAGCTATCGATGCCGGTCGGAAGGGTGGAAAGCCTTTGGCTTGGCCCGATGACTTTTCACGAATTCCTCCACGCGGAGGGCCGCGCTGACCTTGCTGAACACCTCGCGAACGCGTCACCCTTTGCAAGTGAATCAGTGCTAGCCGCTGATCAAGCCGCCAAGTGGCTTCCCTCGTACTTCTTCTGCGGTGGAATGCCCGAGGCCGTGAAGACTTGGACAGAGAACCAAGACACAGAGGTCGTGGGGCGTGTTCATCTTGGATTGCTGCAAACCTATCGACAGGATTTTCACAAGTACGCCCCACGCATCAAGCCAAACCTCGCGGAGGCTCTCTTCTTGAAGGCGCCTGCTTTGGTGGGTAGCAGATTCAAATATTCCCATGTCGACGCCACCGCCCGCGCCGCGGAAGTACGGCCGGCAGTGGAAGCGCTTGAAACAGCGGGCGTGATAAGGCTCGTGCGTCACACATCGGCAAGTGGGCTTCCTTTGGCCTTCGATGAAAACCCAAAGATTGCGAAGCTTATGTTCATCGACGTGGGCCTCATGCACACCGCTCTCCGCATTTCACCCGCGTGGATCGGCCACGCAGATCTCTTGGCCGTTCATCGCGGTGCCGTCGCCGAGCAATTCGTCGCGCAAGAGCTGCTGGCATCTGTGCATCTTGGCGAAGAGCCTTCACTCTATTTCTGGGCACGCGACGCGCTCAACAGTCAAGCAGAGGTCGACTTCGTGATTGCGGCCGGGCCTCGCGTGATCCCCATAGAGGTTAAGGGAGGCGCTACGGGTTCTCTGAAAAGCCTGCGCAGCTTTCTATCGTCACATCCCAACACGGCCTTCGGCATTCGCCTGTTCACCGCCGCCGCCACCAAGCACGAAGATATCTATAGCCTACCCTTGTGCTACGCTGGGTCTCTGCAACAGCACGTGCCGCGATGGGCGGCCGAGTGAATCTCGTGATGCACGGGTACGCGGGGCAACGCGTGCGGCTCTTGGTGGGCCGCGGTGTCGAAGCGAAGCGAAGCGAAGGGCACGCTCAGCTGTCTCGCCTTGTTCGCTCACGTGCCGCAGCTGTCCGCACGCTCAGCCTCTTCGAAGCTTCTGAATATCCTGAGCTCGTTGGCGCGCATCAAGGGACATTTATGATGGGGCGACTGCGGGCCATTGGATTCAGACCTACGCTGAGGCTTTGGGCTCAGCTAAGTCAAAGCGGATCATCGCCGAACAGGCTACCTACGAAAAGGCCGATATCCTCGAAGGGCTCGGGGTGGATGGTTTCGTGACGTTCGGCCCTAAGTAGCGTGACGTAACCAGCGTGGCTAAAGCGTGGCTAAAGCGCAGCACGGTCAGCGTGGCGTCACGTGGGTCCACCACCCAGTAGTGAGGGATCTCATTCCGGTGATACAACCGCAACTTCTTGACGGTATCGTCGTTGGCATTGCTCGGAGACACCACCTCACATACCCAGTCCGGCCGTACCCTAACGGGAGTACCAGTTGGGCGTTCGGGGCAGCTCGCACCAAGCCAACCGAGCACGTCAGGGCGTACAATTTCGTCTCCGCTTAACAGCAATTCGACCTCGGTGAGAATCCACCAGCCGCCTGGGCCACCTCCGCCCGACTTACGTTGGAACAGAGGGCGCACCGCGCTCACCACGCCCGCCTGGGCATCGCCGTGTTCGCCTGTCGGGGCCGACTTCTGTCAATTCACCATCGATCAGCTCGTGAAAGCGCTGCCCCTCGGGAATAGCCCAAAAGTCGTCTACAAGCGCTCTTCGGCGTGCTGACTGGGTCATGCTGACCGTGCTCCGGAAGCATACGCTGACAAGTGCCTTGCCGCCATAGCCCCATTCGGCGGCTGATCAGAGGCGGTGGCGCCGAGCCAAACGATCACACTGCCCTGGCTCACACGTGGCGCGCAGTGATATCCGCGGCGCCCACTCAATCGTGGCACGCAAAAACTCGCGCGGCGGCAGCGGGTCTCTGCAACAGCACGAGCCGCGATGGGCGGCCGAGTGAATCTAAAGGCGCACGGGTACGCGGGGCAACACGTGCGGCGCTTGGTGGACCGCGGTGTCGGCCATGCGTCGCCCCAGGCAGGAGGGCAAAAGCTCCGGCGCTTTCAGGAGAGAGCTACGAGTTGCGAGTGGCCACAGCTGCGGCAAACGAGGGGAGTTCACGCTGTTCGGGATTATCCCGAAGCTGGGGGCTAGAGGTACCGCCGAACGCGCGCGGCGTAGGCGGCGTAGCTCGGTCCGAACTTCGCGGCGAGGTAGCTCTCCTCTTTCACGACCGCGATGAAGTGCACGATCGCAAGCGCGAGCGGTGCGAACGCCGAGATCCACAGCACGTTGCTGACGAGGCCAGCACCGATCAGTAGCGTCGTGATTCCCATGTACATGGGATTTCGCGTGAAGCGGTATGGCCCGCGTGCGATCAGCTCCGGCGTCGGCGACCACGGCGTCGGGCACTGGCCCGTGCGCAGAAACAGCACGCGCGCGGAGGCGACTGTCGTCACACCCGCGGCCACGAGCACGACACCGGCGAGCAGCGAGAACGGCCGAGCAGCGGCGACGCCTAACGGCGCCACGAACAGCTGCATCGCGATCGCGAGCAGAATGCAGCCGAGGAATACGAGCGGCGGTGGGAAGCGAACACGCGCGCCGCGTTCAGAAGTTGCTGTCATGGGTCCAATCTACGCCCCGGGCGCCTGTGCGTAAATCCGTTGGATCTGCACTTCGTGTATGCAATTCTGCATGGATGATCGATTGGAATGACTACCGCTACTTCCTCGCTGTCTCGCGCACCGGCTCGCTCTCGAAGGCCGCGCGCGCACTCGGTGTGGACCAGTCCACCGTCGGCCGCCGCCTCGCTGCGCTGGAGGATGGATGCGGGGCGAAGCTCTTCGATCACACACCGAAGGGCTACGTCCTCACTCCCGCGGGAGAGGGCGTGCACGTCGACATCGGCCGCCTCGAGGATGGGTTCCTCGCCGTAGAGCGCCGCCTCGCAGGCACCGACGCGAAGCCCGAAGGCATCGTTCGGCTCGCCACGACCGAGGTGCTAGCCACCGCATTCCTCGTCAAGCACCTGCCATCGCTGCGCGCCAAGTATCCAAAGCTCACGCTCGAGCTCCGCACGGACAACACGCCGGTCGACCTAGCGCGGCGCGAAGCGGATCTCGCGCTGCGCATTGGTGCTCCTCCGAAG
Source organism: Polyangiales bacterium (assembly GCA_038251425.1). Lineage (GTDB taxonomy): Bacteria > Myxococcota_A > Polyangia > Polyangiales > Polyangiaceae > JBBRRP01. The sequence continues at coordinate 1,189 of JBBSBI010000269.1, read as the reverse complement.
CAGCCGAACCTGATCCAGCGCACCCTCGGAGCGGCTGGTTTCTCGCTGTTCGCATCGCCGCGCTATCTCGCGCGCCGTGGTCGTCCGCGCCTGCGCGATGGGCTGCGCGGTCACGATCTGGTCGCGTACTGCGGTCAGCTCGCGATCGCTCCCCTCGGTCGCTGGCTCGATGCGCACGCCACGGAGGCCGAAGTGGTGCTGCGCGCGGACAACATCAACGTGGTGCACAAGGCGGTCATCGCCGGACTCGGTGTCGGCGCGCTGCCGTCACTGTTCGCCGCGTCGGACATCGAACGCATCCACCCGGACATCATCGGGACATCGCCGATCTCCACGGTCGTCCACGAAGATCAGGCGCAGAGTGCCCGGATCCGCGCGGTCGTCGACTACCTCGCCCAGGTTGTGCGGCGCGAACGCAGCCTCCTAATCGGAGAAGTGAAACGCACGAACAGATGATCCGCTCCGCTCTCTACCGACTGGGTTCTGCTCTGTCCAGGCATGCAAAAACGCGCTCCGCGGCAGCCACCGCATCTAAGGCGCCGGTTTGCACCAGAGGCATAAATTCCTGAATTTTAGCCTGAATTATCGGCTGCGCTAGAAATGCTTCAACCGCGCCCACTCGGAGCAAGCTCTCAAACCAGCGTGAGCGCTGCCGAGAACGTTCGCGGATGAGCTCACCGCTGGCCACGGATTCGGCAAACCTGTGAGCGATGGCACGACGAAGCTCGGAAAGCCCCGTACTCTCAAGGGCGCTCACTGCTAAAACCTGCGTTGGCCTGCCCTGCAGAGTTCCAAGCGCCGATTCATACATGGCACGCGCTGCCTGCGCTTCTGGCCCCCCTGCCCCATCCGCTTTATTCACTACAAACAGATCTCCGACTTCGAGCAAACCGCGTTTGATGCCCGTCAGTTCGTCGCCGGCGCCGGCTAGCAACACCACCAGGCACACATCCACGATATCGCGGACTGCCTGCTCTCCTTGCCCCACACCCAGCGTCTCGATGATCACCGTGTCGAAACCCGCAGCTTCACACAGCCGTAGAGCTTCGCGCGTCCGCTCCGCCACGCCGCCCGCTGCGCTGCCTGACGGGCTCGGCCGAATGAAGGCGCGCGCATCGCTGAGCAACCCTGACATCCGCGTCTTGTCGCCCAAAATGCTGCCACCTGTGACCTGACTGGTGGGGTCGAT
>JBBSBI010000268.1:0-6155 GCA_038251425.1 Polyangiales bacterium | reverse complement strand
GAAATTCGCCTCGGACCGGTGTTGCGCATCGTCGATGCCGCGCCGCTTCTCCAGCCGGAGCGCGTGCGCGCGTTCGAGATCGGAGCGGCCACCGATCTCTCCGGTGGAAGACGGGCCGCGGTGTCGCTATATGCGCAGCGGCTGATCCGACTGATCTACAGCGCCCAGACGCCCGATTCGACGCCGACCGTCGTCCGCGTCGTCGCGGGCAACGCCGGCGAGGCGGACGTCGACGGAATGGAGGCCAATCTGCATTGGCCGACGATGGTTCCGGGCCTGGGCGCCTTTGGTGCGGTGACTCATCAGTTCCGATACAACATCGCCAGGAACGACGCCGTGCCCGCGAGCGTAGGCAAGCGGCTGACCGACGTGCCCGCGACCTCGTGGTCCGCCGGCCTCGACTACGACGCGGGCGATTGGTCCGGATTGCTGGCGGCGCGCCACGTCGGCCACGTGTTCGGCTCGGCAGACAGCAGCAACCTCAACCAGGTCGAAGGGGTGTACGGTTCGTACGATGCCTACACGGTACTGTCGGCTCGCCTGGGCTGGCGCATGAACCGACAGGTCGGGCTGAGTTTGTCGATCGACAACCTGACCGACCGGCGCTACTACGTCTTCAACCGCCAGCCGGGGCGGACCTTCTACGCGGAGGTGAGCTTCAGGCGCTGAAGCCTTCCATCCGGGTGAAGGCGCCAGACGCGACTCGCGACCGCTCTCAGCGAGCGTAGAGCCCGCAGGCAATCGGCGACCAGTTCGCGCGGCCACGGCTGTCGATGTCGTGCATGCGGTGTTCGAGGTCGTACAGGTCGACGGCGCCGGCCAGGTACGCCTCGTCGCGATCGGCTTGCGTCTCGACGGTGGGAAGGATGGACTTCAGGAAGTTCAGCAGTGTGGTCATGGTCGACGCCCGCTTCGGCGCCTCGCTCGTGGGTGGTTAAGGGTTTTCCCTTAAACGCATTCTAGACCCCGCGCGACCGCCGTGCTTAGGGTCTGGTCACCAATCAGGCGCGGCCTACCCTGCAGACGGGGCGCGAGCATCGGCAGTCGGACGCGGACGAGCGGCGCGGCGAGGACCCGCAGGTAGCGGCTTTTGGCGCGTCCGCTCGATCGAAGGGTTAGTCGCCGCGGCCTCTCAAGGGAGCGGGCCGATGCGTGAGAGGAGCGATGGCCTGCCTCGCGCAGCGCTGACGATTGCCTCGGCGCCCAGGAAGCCGACGACGAGCGCCGCGATAACCGCTCCGACAGGCGCAGATTCCCACGCTGTTGCGAGAATCAGGAACGCCAGGACAACAAAGAACACGCCGAAGATGGCGGTGACAGTTCGATTGGTGCTCACCTTGGAACTCTCCAGAGAGCAGGGAACACTTCGCGAATCGTACGTTGCATTGAAATCAAGCGTCTGTCGAAAGACCGACGCCGTTCGCTTGCTCGCTTCGACCTCCGCCCGATGAAAAGGTTAGACCCCAGATATTGCGGCCTGTGACGTTCCCTCTTGCACGAGAAAGACGATTAAGACAATCCATCCGATGATTGGCACAAACGCGATCAACTGCCACCAGCCACTGCGGCCGGTGTCGTGAAGACGGCGCGTTGCTGCCGAAATTGACGGCAAAAGTGTCGCAAGACTAAAGACGGCACTCACCGTGTTGCTGACCATTGATAGAACAACGCTCACCACGACGATGAAGAGCATGAACCACCAATACTCCGGTCGCCCAGCACGACCCGTGAATTCGACGTACTTAGAGAAGCAGACTCGGATTGATTCTTGAAACGTCATATTCGCTCGCGGTTACCCTTGCCGAAGCGAGGTTGCATTGGAGATTGGCGTGCTAGCGGATGGCACTTTTTGGGCTAACGGTCCCAGGCAACGCCACCGACGTGACACTCAAACTGACGCCAAGAGCCATTTAAACGACGCGCTAATTCGAAAGCTGCCGTCCTTGGCCTGGAAGGGAGCAAGCGCTGCCGTATGGGCGTCGTCGAGCGCATCTTCACTTGAGTTCTCGCAGCGCGGGTATCTGGTTCCAGCGCCCACGCTACAGGCGTCAAAGACGGCGTCGTAGGCAGAGCTGAACTGACCCTCTTGTATGTTCGCCCAATCCTCTGCTCGCGCACCCCATAGCCGCCCATTCTGAGCGGCGGTTCTCGGCTTCGCGGGTCCAGTCATGGTGTTCTCCTCTTCGGGAATCGAAGCGGCACGCGCTCCGCCAAAGCGTTTCGTGGAGCCTGACGCTTGACATGAGCGGCGAGAAAAGAGGCGCGAAGCGGCCTTTGGCACGTCCGCTCGATGGAAGGGTTAGGACCCAGCCGCTGGGAGACTTATTCCATGCAGTCGAGCCGTTGCGTTGCGGTAATCCGGATCAATTGGTTCTCGCCGCCGCCCCACGGATTTCCGCCGGTGTACGTCAGACAGCCCTCGCCTTTGTAGAGAACTTCGATCCGGCGAGCGTCGCCGCCGAAATAGAACGGGATCCAACGTTTTCCGGTCTCGTGGCTATCAGTCCCATCAGGGCCTCCGATGAGACCGAGCACTTCGTTCATGGGCATGCCAATTTGAAGCTTCGAGAACTTGCCACCCTGAACGACGGTGCCAAGGAGCTCGCCCTCAAACTTGCCGTCGCGCGACTTGACAGTCCGAACGGGGCCGTAACCGCCTGCATTTGCGGTAGGGGCCGATTCTTGGACTTCCTTAGTCCGAGAGGGTGGGAAGGTCTGCGAAGCGCACCCCGCCAGCCCGAAGGCGAGAGCAAGAACCGAAATGCCAGTCTTGAGCATGAAGCCCTTCCGTCGTCGAATTGAGTCGTAGGCTAACCGTAAGTCAACTCGACGTCACGCCTTAGCCCGAACCCGAAGGGCCGCCAGCCCAACCAACGTGACCAGGCAGAACCCGGCCCCGGCGAAGAAAGTTGCCGACGGGCCGAACACGTCCCACAGCGCACCGGCGAGCATGCTGGATACAAGCATCGCGATGCCGCTCATGAGGTTGAAGAAGCCGTACGCCGTGCCACGCAGGTCCTCCGGTGCCGTGTCGGCGACCATCGTCGCCAGCAGACCCTGGGTCATGCCCATATGCACACCCCACAGGGCCACGCCCGCCAGCAACAGGGTCCAGTGCCGGGCGAACCCGAGCAGCACGTCGGAGGCGATGAGCACAACCAATCCCAAGGCAAGCAGAGCGCGGTGACTTACGGTGTCGGAGAGCTTGCCAAAGGGGTAGGCGGACGCCGCATAGACCAGATTCATCGCCACCATGACGAGCGGAACGAGCGACATCGGCACGCCGAGCTGCTGCGCCCGCAGCACCAGGAAGGCCTCGCTGAAGCGCGCCAGCGTGAACACGGCGCCGACACCCACCACCCACCAGTAGTTCGGGCTGAGGCGCTTCAGCGCTTCCCTGCGAACAGGATTCACTCGAACATGCTCCGCCATGCGAGCGGGCTCCCGAACTCCGAAAACGAGCAGGGCGACGCAGATGACAGCGGGCACACAGGCCGCCCAGAAGACCGAGCGGAAGTCGTTCGCCCACAACAACATCAGGGCTGTGGCCAGCAGCGGTCCCGTTAAGGCCCCGACGGTGTCGAGCGATTGGCGAAGACCGAAGGACGCGCCGCGAACATGCTCTGGTGCGATGTCGGCGACGAGTGCATCGCGCGGGGCGCCGCGGATACCCTTGCCGATGCGGTCCAGAAACCTGGCCGTCACGACAAGACCGATGCCCGACGCAATGGCAAAGAGCGGCTTGGTGGCGGCTCCTAAGGCGTAGCCCAGGACGGCCAGTCCCTTGCGCTTGCCGATGTAGTCACTGATGGCCCCCGAGAAGACTTTCACGATGAGGGCTGTCGACTCCGCAATGCCCTCGATGACGCCGACGACAAACACGCTGGTCCCGAGCACGGTCACCATGAACATCGGCATCAGGCTGTGAATCATCTCGGACGAGATGTCCATGAACATGCTGACGAAGCCAAGAACCCAGACGCCACGTGGAATTTGGGCCAGCGTTGAGACCTTGGGCGTCATCGGATCTCCGTTGCAGAAGGGGCGGCCCCCTCGTCGGCGTGATGCGGTTATCGGTATGGCTGGAACATTGATGGACTATCGCCCCACCGCACCGTCGGCCGCGTTGAGGACCGCCGCTATGTTCCCTTCAGCAAGTGCCTGTAGCGGGGTGCGCCCGGCTAGCGAACCCTTGGGGGTGACGATAAACGCCAGCTTGGCCCCGCCGGTCAGGTCACCCAGCCGCCTACTCACAGCGTACAGACGACGCCAGTTAAGGCTCGGGTCGCAATACAAGGCCGTAGCGCACGACGCCGCCGATTTCAACGCCGAAGACCCGTCCAGTTGCCAAGGCATTCGCCAGTGCGCAAAAGGAATCGAGAACAATCGCGATAGGTACTCGCGTCCACGGCTCGCAGTCGGATATCCCCATTCGTCCGCGCGATGTAAGGGTTAGGTGCCACTAGGAGCCTCCACAACCGAAGGCGATTTCGACCTCTGCGAAGCCGCCGGCTCCTGCCGAAGCAGCTTTCAGAGTTGTTGAATCGCCGAGCACTGCTACGACAGCAGAGGCCTCTACCCCAAGTGTTGCGAAGCTTTCGCGTAAAGCACGCACCCGCTGCTCGGTGAGCCGCTTCGCCTCCGTTTCGCCAACGACCTCTCCCTCCTGGGAATAGATGGCAAAAGCGACATTCAAGCCCCCGGTACTGGCTGCAGCGCGCGCCTTATGGGCGGCTGATTCGAGCTTGGAACGCTCAGGGGCTGTGAGCAGCGAACTTCCCCTGTCGAAGGTGATGTCGACGGGAACAGCGCCAGTGCAGGCGAGTGCCGGCGGCACAAAGCAACAGCATAGAAACGCAACCGTCCAAACGGTAGGGCGCATGCGGTGGGACCTGACGTTTGACATGAGCGGCGGGGCAAAGGGTGCGAAGCGGCCTTTGGCCGTCCGCTCGATGGAAGGGTTAGTCGTCAGGTCCCGGCACTAGAAGCTGAGCGTTGCGGCTCCTGCCTTCAGGCGTTCATGCATAGCGCTCGCACCCTGAATAGCCACTCCGTCGATGAAGTCGCCCTGCACGTAGCCGCGCGCTTTGACGCAGGGCGGACATGCCCAGATGGTTCCGCCACGCGCCAGGAAGTCTTGAATCTGGTTCTTCAGGGGATCAAGCGGTGGCACGTGCGTGACGTCGACGGCCTTGTGACGAACCAAATCGACTGCGGCGCTGACCAAGAATACGTAGACCTTCATTCCAGAGGTGATGCCACCACAGGCGATGGTGAACGCAACGGACGACAGCTCGTGATCGGTCCCGCGTGTCAGCAGGACAACCAACTCTCGATTTGCTTCAGGCTTTTGCTCTGCCATGAGACGCTCCTGGATAGGGTAACCCCGAGATTCGGGTTCGCGAAGTCTGCCTGAGGCTAGCAAGCTCGTCACGCCACGTCAAAGGACGGGACGGCGGCAGTGCGCATGGCATCCCTGACGCACGCACCGAGAGGTGTTCCTTCTGGCCCCTAACGTTTGACATGAGTGGCCCTTGGCACGTACGCTCGATAGAAGGGTAAGGTGTCACCTCTCACTCCAGAAACTGCCAAGTATCTGCGCCGTCGAAGCGCCTCACGGCAACAGACTCGAGGAGCTTGGGATCGAAGTTTCTCAAGTTCACGCCGTGCCGAGCGCCCGGTTCTGGCTTCAACGGTTCCCAGTGAGTGGCGCATCCGCAGGTCGCGCAGCGAATGTTTCGTAGAGTCTTGTCGCCTTGGATGTACTCCTGCGTGTGCTCTGGATGCCCGGTAATCTTCACGGTGCCGAACTCGTAGTAAGCCCAGACACCGCCGAGCCTCCTGCAGATGGAGCAATTGCAACTCGTGGCCTTCTCCGGCGCGGAAGGCAACTCGATCGTGACGGCACCGCAGTGACAGGTTCCTACAAGCATAGAGTGAACTCCCTGAACTGTTGACCCGCGGTTAGGCGAAGCCGAGTTGACTGGCAAGCCTTTGAGAGCGGCGACGCGGCTCGCAGCCACGCCGGCTCACATGCCCGGAGGCGGCCGTGCGGTTTGCCAGAGCGCCTGCAAGCAGCACTGACAAGACTCGGTGCGACAGCGTGCGCACGTGCCGCCACTCGGCAAGGTGATGGAGCGAGCGCCGCTCGACCG
>JBBSBI010000267.1:0-6214 GCA_038251425.1 Polyangiales bacterium | reverse complement strand
TGTTGGAGCGAAAAGCTGCAGAAGCCTCCGCCCGCACTGCCTCCCGCTTGCCGGTAGGACTCATAGAAGTCTGTGACCTCCTCCGGCGTTCCGCACACGACTTCTGAAAGGGTGCCCTCGTTGCCAGCTAGATCCTTTCCGGTCACGGCAACGGCGTAGACGGCTCCATTCTCGAGGTCCCCCGCAGTGCCGCTCGTGACGGCTGTGCCTGTGTTACTTCCGCAAAGGAGCGACGTGTTAGGTGCCTCTCCTACTTTGAGCGACGACCCCGTGCAGCCTGGCGTCTCTCCAACGATTTTCTCACAATACAGCTGATAACCTTGAGTTGGGTCGCTCGTTTCGCTGCTGGAAGTCCATTTGACCAGCAGCCGGCCCTCGCCGGCGCCGGCGACAATCGCCGTGGGAGGCTTGGGGCCCACGAGATCCACGTTGATTGCTTCGGTGCTAGGAAAACGCGCGCTTACGGGGTTTTCCGCGCTGCTGCTGTCGAGAAGCAGGAAATAGAGAGTGATTGACTGGGCAGTCGCTGCTTTATCGGAAGCGCAAGGGTTAGCGGGATCCGCGGTACTGTACGCGGCCTCCACGAGTTTCTTGACGGTGACGTTAATAGTGGCGGCGCCATTATCGAGCGAGTTTGAAGTGGCCACTTGCTTGCAACCCCCTGTTGTCTCCTTGCGCTCAGCTGCGGTCGTGCAGTTTGCGGTGCCTGCCCACACTTCCAGACGGAGGGCGCCGGTGTTCGCGAAGCGGATGGGGAAGCTGAAATCGTTGTCGCTCTCGCAGTCGCTGCGATTGATCCAGTAGGGCTGCTCGGTGCTCTTGCGGAGCCCCAGCGTCCGGTCCACGTCTGCGGTCGTGACGGAGATCGTTGCCGCTGCTTGCGCGGAGGCTTTACCGCTCCAGCTGAGGCCTGCGAGAACCAGAGCGAAACCAAGACTTTGCAAAACAGCGCGACGGACCCAGAGAGCGTTCACGCGGCGGTGATTAGCATGGAGCATGCCAGGAAGTCAGTTGCTGAAGCACCGGTATTTCTGGCTTCTGTCGCTAAACCGCGGGTGCCCGAGCCTGTCAGGCTGGCGATGGGGTGAGTGGTGTTGTCAATTTGGCGTAAAGGAACGCCAGGGCTAGGTGAAAAAACCGCGGCTAGAAGCGGACTTCAACGTGCGTGCGGCGACGCAGTGTTTTCAGCCATTGCTTCCGGGCTTCACTCATCTTCTTGCTGCGCACCTCCTGCTCCAACCCGGCGCGTGCCTCGGCGTAGCTCGGGATCTCAAGTGGGCTCTGCTCAATCAATTTCACGAAGACTGTTGTCGTGGCGACGCGCACGGGATTCGATACCTGACCTACTGCGAGTGAGCTCAGGGTTCGCTGCAACGCGAACGGCAACTGGGCTGGCGTGGTATCCGGCAAAAGCCCGCCGATAGGTGCGCTCTTCGTATCTTCGGAATACTGCTTCGCGAGCTCGGCAAAATCAGCCCCGCTTGCCAGCAACTGGGAGATCTTGAGGACGGTGGCTACTTTTTCTGGGACCTCTTGCGCCCCTCGGCCCGTGTTCACGACGATCCAGGCGAGGCGCATCGAGCGCCGGGCCCGAGCTTCGTTGGCGGCTTTCCCGTAGGCCTCGCGCAAGTCGTCCTCGGTGGTTCGAATGCGTCCTTGAAAGCGCCATTCGGCAACGCGCAGCGCCAAGGTTTGTCGTTTTAGCTCCTCGCGGTATTGCGCCTCTTCGAGCCCGCTCTTCTTGGCTTCCAGGAGCAGCTGTTCGACGCTGAGCTGATTCTGGGATGCGACCACCTGGAGCATCCGGTCGACGTCCTCCTTCGTGACCTTGATGTCGGCGTCGCTCGCGGCATGTTGCTCAAGCAGCTCGTCGATCATTGTTTCGAGCGTGTGTTGGTAGATCTGCGAAAGCCCAGCGGCCCGCTCCGACGCACTGCGGCTTTGGGCGTAGACGCGCAGCATCAAAGGGCGCGCCCGCTCTCGGAGCTCACTCAGCAGAACGGGCTTTTCCCCGACGACAGCAACGATCCGCTCCACCACCGTAGCCTCGGCGCCGTTCGAGCCCAACGCCAGCGCGCCTAGCAGCAGGGAGGCGCTGAGTACGTGATGCCAGCGGCGGTGCAAAGCCATGGGGCGCGTCCTAGCACAAAGACATGCTGAAGAGTCCCACCCGGTTTTGCCTCGGCTCAAGTTTTCGGAGCATGGAGGGCTTGCCACGACAGGCCCGATGGGTCGATAACGCCACCCCGTGTTAAATATCGATTTGAAGGGTAAGCGGGCACTCGTTGCCGGGGTTGCGGACGACAAGGGTTTTGGGTTTGCGATCGCCAAATCTCTTGCCGAAGCCGGTGCAACGGTTTGCCTGGGGACCTGGCCGCCGGCGCTCGGGATCCTGGAGAATCTCCTGCGGCGCGGCAAGCTGAATGAATCACTTAGGCTATCGGACGAAAGTCTGATGAAGTTCGAGCGGATCTACCCGCTCGACGCGGCTTACGACACCATCGAAGACGTGCCCGAGGAGGTTCGGACGAGCAAGCGCTATTCGGGCCGCGGCGATTTCACCATCGAAGGCTTAAAGCAGAGCTGGCTCAGCGAGTTTGGCGATCAATCGATGGATATTTTGGTGCACTCGCTCGCCAATGGCCCTGAAGTTCAAAAGCCGCTGCTCGAAACGAGCCGTTCTGGCTACCTGGGTGCTGTGAGCGTGAGCGCTTACTCGATGGTTTCGATGATTCAGCGCTTCGCTCCGATGATGCCCGCGGGAGCCGCAACCGTTTCCTTGACCTACCTAGCGAGCGAACGCGTGATCCCTGGTTACGGTGGCGGGATGAACGCAGCTAAAGCTGCGCTGGAAAGCGATACGCGGGTTTTGGCCCATCAAGCAGGGCGCAGGTACGGAATTCGGGTGAACACTATTTCGGCAGGGCCCTACGCTTCGCGCGCGGCTAGCGTCACAGGCATCATCCACGACATCATTGGCTACTATTCCCTGAATGCTCCGCTCCCTGAGCAGCTCAATCCGAAGGAAGTGGCGGATTCGGCGGCGTTTCTTTGCAGCTCGCTCGCTTCGGGAATCACCGGCACGACGCTCTACGTGGATAAGGGCTATCACGCGATGGGCAAAGCGTCCGACTGACTCAACGCGTTGCGGACCGACAAGGACAGAGCCCTCGCCACGCCTAAGTGACACACTGCGAGGCAGCCGCGACACACCGATCCGGTCTTGCTTGTCAGCCACCTTGGCACTATGCGCGTGCTACACTGAGTTGTTCGGTAATCGTGAAGAGCGCTTCAGGTTTCTGACGATGGCACGTTCGGTGCTTTAGAGGATGTTCGGATGGCTTCGCTAGCAAGAATTGTATTTTGGGCCTTGGTGGTGATCGTTACGCCCGGTGGGTCACTCTTGCTCCCGTTCTTCCTGATTAGGTGGAAGAAAGCCCAGTCGTCCCGGTCCCCCCAGTCCTCCCAGTCTGTGCAGACGAGCGCTCAATACGGCACGAGTTCCGAGCGCAAGGAGACCTTGGCGACCGCTAGCGTCGTGTGCGAGCCCGTGAGTGTGAATGGGATTTCCCGTGTGGTCGTACCAACGGTGAGCGTCAGCACGCCTCGCACGGGTCCTCGGCCTTTAGCTCGCACGACCTCGACGACATATTGACCAGCTTTCGCACCGCGAAGGCTCAAGCTTTCCGCACGGGTGCTCGTCGGGGTCAGGCTGGTGATGACTTCTTGGCTAGGCGCGCCCAGCCAGGAGATCCGATGGCCATCTGGGTGCAACAGGCCCAGATCGAGGTCGCTGCTGCCGCCCTCCCAGGTCGCTTCGAGGCGCACGTCGCCGTTCAAGCGTTCGCTGAGCAAGGGCTGATCGAGCCGGGCCTGCGCCTGAAGCCTGACTGAGTTGGCCGCGCGCGCCAAGAGATCTTCCCCCAGATCCGAGTAGCCGAGCTCCCGGCTGCACTTCACGGCATCCGCCAGGGAACCAGCGTTGTCAGGTCGGGTTTGGGCGATAGCGAGACTAAAGCGACAAGCGAGCCGGGCTTCTCCACCCCAGCGGTAAAGCCGCGCCAAGCGCCATTGAGCTTTGAATTCGCCGGGCCGTGCGTCGAGCACGCTGCCGAGGATCCGTATCGCGCGGTCTCGATCGCCGAGGCGAGCGGCGACATCTGCCGTTGCTGTCAGTGCTTCGGGATCGAGCGGCTCTTTCTCCGACCAGCGAATGGCCAGGTGGCTGGCACGCTCCAGGTCCCCGGCAATCATGTAAAGCCTGTAGAGATTAATCAGGGGCTGCCGCGCTTCCGAGCGATAGGTGTAGTCGCGTTCTGCTTCGCCAATGCGTGTTGGCTGGGCGTTTTCTGGGATCAATTGCAGTGTTTCGATGGACCCGCTGCGTTTCCAAACGCGTCGCATGGGGATCATGGTTGGCATGGGGGGCGGCGGCAGCCGGTTACGTGGCTCAAATTCGAGCGGTTGCTCGCGGCGCGATAGCTGGGGCTTGGTGTTTCCTTCGCCATCGGAGCGGAGCACCGGACCGTTGCTCGGCGCGGGTGCAGGCGGCGCAGCCCAGGCGCGATCATTCGCTGCGCGCGGAGCGGCGGCGGAGCTGGCCTGTGACGAACGCGCGCGGGGCTCAGACTCTTCGGGGCTCCCAAGATCGTCCAAGGCACCGCGACTGCTGGCGGCACTTGCCTTCTTGGGCGCTGAGCGGGCCCCCAGCGAGCCAGCGCCCGATCGAAGCACGCTTTCGTCGAACGCGGGACTGCTGGCTTTGTCCTTTTCGGTCGAGCCATCTTCTTCATTTTCAAGCGCGTCTTCGGTCTCTTCTTCACCCGACCACTCCGGGCTACGCCGCGAATTATCCAAGCCGAACGCCTTGAACATCGCCGTGCTTTCAAGCACGAGCAGCGACGTGTAGCGGCTGGCCACGTTGAACTCCTGAGACAACCGCACGGCTTGCTCACGCGCAGCTTGGCTGCCATCGGTTTCGAGATCAGCAATTGCACCCGCAGCAAAGAGCCTCGGCACAAATGCATTTGCTGGGCGGTTTTCAACCGCGAAACTCACTGGGTAACGTTTCTCATACGGGCTGCCGCCGTACACACCCCGCACCACGACATCGCCACGGATATCTGACAAGCGCGAGCGTGCCGTGATTAGCAGCTCACCGCCATCCAGGATGGGCGGGGCTTCGCTCGGAGCAATCGCATACAAGCCGCCAGGCAGCTCGACGCTCACATCACGCAGGGAGGCCATGTAACTTGCGCTCAGCAGATCATAGGCAACCTCGGCGATTTGGCGGCCCGGAGTGTATGGGAGCACTGTGCCGCCTCCGCCGAGTGCGAGTGCGCCGAGCGTGCTCACGTCGGAATCTGAACCCACAGCAACCGCAAGAATATTGGCTTGATGCTTGAGGCTCAGCGTCTTGGCTTCGCGCTTGATCAAGCCGGGCAGGATGGCTCCCACGGTGGGCGTGCCGTCCCCAACGTAGATCACCCGCAATTCATGCCCCGAATCGCGGTCGCGTTGGCTTGCGGAGAGGGCCTGTTCGATTCCCCCCGTCACGTCCGATGCGCCCTCGGGCGTGATGTTTCGCAAGAAAGTTGCGGTGGCCTGGGCTGTCTCGGCGCCGCCCTTCTGGAACTGCTGCGCCAGGGCACTGCACTTCACGTCGCAAGCGAACACGTTCACACGGTCGGCGCTGTCAAGTTCCCGAATCGCGCGTGCCACGAGCGCGGAGGCTCTGCCATACGCTTCGCCAAACATGGAGCGACTTGCATCCACGACAAACACGAAGTCGAGCTGGCGAGCCGCCGTACGCCGGGGCAGCTCGGGACGAATCGTGAGCGCTACGTAGCCATCGTTGGAGGCGGGCTGCGTGTGCCCCCTTGCGCCGTCGTCGGAGGCGGATTGCGTGTCCCGAGTGGCGCCAGTGGTGGGTGCCTGGCGATCAGTTGGGTTGGCCCCGTAGGTCCAAACGGAAACTTCGCGCTCGGCGCTTGGCAGTGCGTATTCGAGAGCTAGATCACCGCGAGGAACAAAATTGGTTTCGGCGAAATCAAAGGCGATCGCGGCGTTATGCTCCGATTGGCGCAGTGGATAGCCGAGCGTGTGAATGCGCTGACGGGCGTCGCTGCCCCGCACCTCAACATCAATCGAAAAATCGTCGACGTGAGTGGAGCCACTCGGGTCGTGCGCGAGCGGATACACGTAGCGCCGAGTT
>JBBSBI010000266.1:0-6266 GCA_038251425.1 Polyangiales bacterium | reverse complement strand
GATGGCGATGGCGGGCTCAGCACCTTTGAAATCTCGGGTGAGTCGCGGCAGGGGCAAACCCCCATGGTTCGGCCCTTGGTGGTGCGCCGCGAGGTCGAGTAGCCTGAGGCCAACATGCTTCGCTCGGTCAGAGTTCTAGCTACGGCACTGGTCGGCGGCCTGGGCGTGCTGCTCATCACAATGGTCCGTGGCTCTTTGGCCGAAACCTTTGATGGCCTGAAGATCAAGAATGACGTCTATCCGTTGCCGCCAGTGCAGCAAACCGTCCTGTTAAGCCTGGGATATAGAGCCGCGTTAGCAGACGTTATCTTTGCCCATCTCTTAGTGTCTCAAGGGCTGCACTTTCAGGAGAAACGCCGGTTTGAGTTTGTTGGAAGCTACTTGGAGACGATCAACGAACTCGATCCCAAGTTCCGATCCCCTTACATGCTGGCCGATACACTGCTCACCATGCAGCCAGTCCCGCCGCCGCGGAGCTACTACCTGAAGGCGCGAGCCATCTTGGAGCGTGGCATGAAGGAATTGCCATTCGACTCAGAGCTGCACATCAATGCAGGTCAGTATCTGCTCTATCTCGGCATCAACGCGATCAAGGATCCCGAAGAGCAAGCGGAATGGAAGCGAGCTGGGACGCGCGCATTTGCCCGGGCGTGCGAAGTCTTGGGGAACCAGAAAAATCTGCCTTTTCACTGCATCCACGCCGCCGCGATGCTCGAAAAAGAGGGTAAGCGCGAGGCTATGCTGGCTTTTGTTCACAAGATGCTGACGGTGGATGACCCTGAGATCCGCGAAAAAGCCCTAGCCTATCTCGCGTTTGCGGAGGGCCAGGCCGCGCGTCAGAAAGCCGAGGCTCGATTCTCCGCGCTTGCCAAAGAGCACGCCGAAGATGCTCCATTTCTCTCGGGTGATCTCTATGGGCTGCTGCCGCCCCGGTTTGAGACGTTAGCCTGCATCGGCGTTACCAGCGCACTTCAGCCACGCTGCGCCACGAGCTGGCGCGATCGGACCGACGAACTGGCATCCGCTCAGCGTTAGGACGGCCTGCGCCGTCCCGTTGAGCGTCCGGAAAGCTAGCCTACTGGAACCGAACTGCGGCCGTCTTGGTTTCCCCAGCTTCAACGGTGACGGTCTGCACCTTGCGGCCAAACTGGGCGTGAACGAACACTACGGTGTGCGTTCCCGGGGACACCGAGATGCCGATCTTCGGGGTGGGGCCAAGCGGGCGACCATCCAGAATCACGCTGGAAACAGGGATGGAATTCAAATTCAGGCGTGAACCACCGGTTGCCGCCACGGGCGGTTTGGTGCCGGGGTTGGCAGCCACTGCTGGCGAAGGCCGCGCGCTGTATGAGGCGGAACTCGTGCCGGATGAGGGCTCCGCGCCCTTTCGCTGCAGCGTAACGGTGTACGTGCGAACCGGCTGGCCATCTTCGAACTTAATCTCTTCGCGATAATCCTCGTAGCCATCCCGCGTCGCAACGATTGCGTAGCCTTTGCTCGCATCGATCTTCTTGAGATTCGCCGGCAAGACGGGCACTCGGCGCCGTTCAGAGCCGCTCACCAACAGCACAGTGGCCTTGGAGGCGTTTTCGCCCTCTTCGATCTTGACCTGGCCTGCCAGAACTTTGAGTTTAGCGTCTACCTTGTACAGCTTTTCAGCGACGACGCTGACGACCTGCTCGAAGGGAGCCAACTCATAGTTTTCGTTCTCTTCTTTTTTGCTTTCGACGCGGATCTTGTGCTCGCCGGGAGTTAGATCGTTAACGGCTAACGGCTGAGCGCTGAGCTCTCCAACCTTCTGGCCGTCCACGTACAGCGTGAGCCCAGCCGGGTTTTCCGCACTCACGCTCACCCCGGTGCCGGCGCTGGCGTGTGTGAGAGTTAAATTAGCTACGGACTCTTTCCCTGCTTCGATGGCGATCAGGCGATCCGCGAGCGGCTCATAGCCGGGAGCTTTCGCCGAAACTCGATGGTTGCCTTTCTGAAGGTCGCCAACGTCGCAGGGCGGGCCTTCGCACCGAAGCTTGTCATCGACGTAAACTTCGAACTGATCGAGCTTACGATCATTCGGGCCCGCGACCGTCACCATCAAGGACCCCGGCTTGTTCCCGAGGATGACAACCATCCCTACGACCGCGGCGAACAACACGAGCACAACGGCCCCAAAGAGCAGCAACGTCTTCCAATTGGACTGCGGAACTTGCTGTACGGGCAAAAACGCTGGTGCGGGCGCGGCAGCGACGGGCGCGGGAGGTGGCTTCGGCAGTGTTGCGGTTTTGTTGGGGTCACCAAACAGTGAACCGACTGAGGGCGCACCCGAAGGGCTCACCATGGCGTAAAGCGCGGGCCCGCGAGATGTGATCAGCGCGGGCAATGCAGGTGTCCCCGCTGCTGGCCCCGGGCCGCGGAGGAATGAGGGCGCTACATCATCACGGCCAAAAACCGTCGTGGCCTCGTCTTCGTCGTCCCAGTCCATGGCGACGCCGGTGCTGGGCACTGAAGGTGGAGGGGGCGCGGGCGGAGCAACGATACCGTGCGAGGCGGCAATGCCCGGGGGAGGTGGCGGTGGCGGCAGTCGCGCCGATGACGCTCCGGGAGGCGGCGGTGGAACGCTCGTGGGTATTGAAATCGGACCCGAATCCGGAGAGCCCGCTGCTGTACGGCTGGTAATCCGCGATGGCGGCGGCAAAGGCGCCTGTCCGGCTCTTGATGGCGGCGGAGGTGGAGCGAGCGGAGCAGATGCGGCGCGACTCGGAGGGGGTGGCGGCAATCCTGGCACAGCCATCCCCAACAGGGTTTTCTTTGCAGGCGGCGGCGGTGGCGCGGGCGCTCGATTCGCGCCCACGGGCATGCTCGGACGGCTCTTCTTGGAGAGGCCGTCAAAAATTTCCAAATCCGATCCGCCTTTCTGACTCATTCGGTGCGTTCTCCTAATTGTTCACGGGTAGGTGGATGGGTTCCGTAGGTAACCAACAGACGCCCAGTTGGTGCGTGTGAGCGCCAAAGCTTGTGGGACGAAGTGCTTCCAGCGGGGAGGGATTCCACAGGGTTGTCAGGTGTTCTAGTCCAAATTTAGCGTCTACGGCGGTATTTGGAAGCATTCTTTGGTACGTCAGGGCGCGGCGGCTAGTGCGACCCCAATGTGGGACTGTCTGCGACATTGGGCGTGCGTCGCGTTTGGAGTGGTGCCCACTCCCGTTCGGGGACCACGGGTGTGTCCGGAAATAGCCGCTCCACCGTAGTATTCTTGCGCCGCGAGAGCAGAATGACGCCACGCGCTAACGACTTGGGCGCACCAACAAAAATTCCCAAGGGACGCGGAAGTAGGAGCATTGAGCCAACCCCTTGTTGCTTCATGAAGTCTGAAATTTCGCGCCGAGCTAACTCGGCTCTGCCCTCGAACTCGAGATAGAAGAGCATCCCTTCGCCCGAGACCCCGAGCGCAGCACTCACCATTTCGACGCGTGGATCCTCCAGCCGATAGCCACTGCACAGCCATTGAACCGTATGTCCGAGGGGAGCCGTTGGGGAAACGACCAACGTAGCATCCACCCACCACAGGCTAGAGCCTCCCAGAAACGGTTGCGTCGGCGTGCGAAGGACAGCTAGCAGGTCTTCCCGTGCGTCAGTGTCGCGGCTCACTTGCAAGAGCTTTGGATCGAGCGTGAAGGCTCCGGCGATCACCTTGGGTGAGCTTGAGCTGATTCGAATCTTGGTCCGAACAATGGCAGGCGGCCAGGCTGCCTTAGGATCTTCAGTGCCAGCCCACACGCCTTCGTTAGGTAACGCCGAGTCGATCTCGCTAGCTGGCTCAAGATTGTCCCCGGGGAGAATGTGCTTCAAGCTGAGATAGAAGAAGTCGCGTGTTTGGCGCCTGAGGTAGCGCGGGAATTGCATGAGCGACATGTAGCGCAGCATGCGCCGCCCTTGGAATTCGAAGCCCGGTAGATCCGGAACCGGTCCGTGCGCCTCCCACTCCGATTCGAGGGGTCGCCCGAGGAGTGGAAGCTCGCCGCCGCGTTCAATATGGTAAAATTCAAGGCCCACATGGCCTGGATTCATATCGAGGTGAATGCCGTAATCGCAGCGAGCTTGTTGCATCGCGCGCGCTAGGTGTTTCGGATCCAGCGCATTGCCGTAAAAATAGCCGATGAAGTGTTCGTGGGTCATGCAGAGCCCGCTTCGCACACTGCGGGCATCATCTTCCCAGCCTTCGGGAGTGCCTCCCCAAAAGTGTCGGCGATAGGGATTGATGCTGCCATCGACGATGAGCGGGGTCAGATTCTGTCGGAAGGAAAGCATGTTTGCGGGGACCTCGGTGAGCTGGGCCGGCCAGGTTCCAAACCCTGTGACGCCTCCGGGGAGCTCCGCCACAGTTGCGGCAAAAGGCTTGGGTGGGATCAGCAGCTGTCCGTCGCTTTTCATGCCGAAGCGCCCATGGCGCGATAAGAAGGCTCCGTTGAAGGCCGCCACGACTCGGCCCATCCGCGAACGTGGTATCAAGCCGGAGCCAGTGATGCCTGTGGCGGAGCTAGGCTCTTCAGTTCCGCTCACTGCCGAGAGCGCAATCTGACGAGGATCCCAGAGCGTGATGTACACCTCGGACATCGGTAGGTCCTGATCGGTGCGAATGAAGGCCGTAGCAAACGCACTCGGGGCAAAAGGGTTCCGTTTGATGAAAGGGTCGCGATCGAGCGAACTCCAGGCACCTTCTCCTTCTAGTGCGGGAAGAACCAGTGGTTGCATCGGCGGTGGAGGAAAATCTGAAGTGGCGGGGGCCTGAGCGGGGGCATGGCTGACTGCCGGGGGTGTTCGTGTCGGAACCGAAACATTTCCCAATTCACGTCGGATCTCGGCCATGTCTGAGCTGTGCGGGAGGTAGACGCCTGTGAGCCGATTCAGCAACTTCAGGCTCACTGCCTTGAGTAGTTGCACACGCTCATCGCCAATCCAGGAGATCGACCGCAAGCGGTCCACGCTCCAGTTGAGCAGGCGCGGGGGGAGCGCTCGTTCTTGGGCTTGAATCTGGAAACTGTCTGCGTCCTGAGCCATTTTGAGTGTGTTTTTGAGCACTGTGGCGCGCGAGTTTGCCGTTAACAGGATATCATCCCCTGCGAAACCGTAGCTCTCCTTGGCGTCCGCATTACTGAGCACCAGGGTGGCGCGACGCAGGCCACGCCATTTGCCCGTTTCTTGGAGGTTGGTGACGCGATCCTGAAGCTTAGCCAGCCATGGCCATTCGGGTGGAGCGTCTTGGCCGGCAAGATCGATGAATCCGAGCCGTATGGGCTCGGTTGGAGCGAGTGAGTAGAGGAGCTTGGTTTGAGAAAGTGCGACATTTGACTCATCGGCAGCGTCGGTGTCCGTCAGTTGCCGAATCTCCGTCGCGCGCAGCAGGTAACCTTCGGGAGAGAGCAGCGCGCTCACTCTGTAAAGGTCGTGGGGCATACCTTGAGCGTGTGCGCGCACCACTGCCGTAACTTCCGAACGTAGCCCGCGAGCTTCGGTGATCAGCTTCACGTCATCCGGAGTTGAACTCACGTTGACAGTGGTGCGCAGGATAGCTGAGAGGGCACCTCGTGCGTCCCTCAGGGAGCGAACCTCGGGCGGCACGGCTCCTTGCGTCAGCCAGCTCGCGATCGCAGAGAGGCCCACCAGGGTAAGGCGAAGGGCCCAATTCCGAGTGTGGAGTGGTCTAGGAGCTTTCAGTTGCGGGGACGTCAACTCAGTTGGCACTGTGGCGGGGAGACCCTAGGGTTAGCGGAAGGACGCCGAAGCGTACCACCGAGTTTTTCGCGGGGAGACGCCCCGGAGACACGATGGACGGCACGGCCAGCAGTTCGGCACGGCTCGTGCTACGGTTCGCGGCATGCTGAGGCGTTCACGACGGGCCGTTGTTGCGGCGGTTCTTGCTCTCGTGGCCCCCAGCTGTCTTTCTCCCACGCTGCCGTTGCCGCCGCCGAGCCACCCTTCGGTTCAGGGCCCCGACATCAATGGGCAGGTCCGCCTATCGGGCGTGGTCTTGCCGCACTCGCAGGCGATCGCCATCAATCTTCGGACCAATGAGATCGCCGGCCAGAATACGGACAGCGGAAGCTACGATTTCATGATTGGTGGGCAAGTCAACGATGGGATCAGTTTCTTTTATCTAACCGAGACACGCTCAAGCGAGCCGATCAATATTATCGTGCGCGCACCGAAACCGTGAGTGCGTTCGACGCTACGGGAGCGTTTTTAAACTACGCCGACCGGGTGAACTCCGCTTC
>JBBSBI010000265.1:0-6375 GCA_038251425.1 Polyangiales bacterium | reverse complement strand
GCCCCCAATTGAGTCGGGTTCACCGCTCCTTGAGCTTCGGTGACGTGGTTCGGAGGGTGTAGAGCGTCGTCGGCTAAGTGGCCTGCTCTTGCTTCTGCTCCTCCTTCCGATCAATTTTGCACTTCGAATGTCTTATGCTCTGCGTTTTGCCACTGCCAGTGAGCTCGCGGACGCCTTGCGCGCGATAGCAAACCTCGAAGTGCTGTCTGTTGCTCAAGCTGCAGCCGCCCCTTCGGATACCTGGCGTGATTCAGACAGCATGTTGCCGGCCCCCTCCGAACCCACGCCGGAAGTCCGAGCAGCGCCGCGGACGCTGCCGCCCCCGCTCCCCGCGGGCTTTGAGAAAACGCCCGTGATTTCAGCCCCAAAGGCCATCCCGGCAGCAACGCCGCCTTCAAGGACCCCAGCACGTCGCGAGAGCGCCTCGGCGCAACCGGCCAATCCTGCACCTGCAACGCCACACAGCAAGGCATCCGGGACGGGGGTGACCAACATCATGCTCGGAGTGATCGCTCTTGGCCTGGCAGCATTGGCGGGTGAACGCCTCTTTAACAAACCCGAGCCAGCACCGGTGGTTAACTCAGAAACCAATAAAAACACCGCCACCCCAAGGATCGTGCAACCTGTGAGTGTCGCGACGTCCGTTCCCGTCGCCTCGGCATCAACAGTCCTCCCCAGCGCTCCGGTGCCAAATGCGGCGGCCGCGATGCCGAATCCAGCGGTGCCGAATCTGGCAGTTGCGGCCCCGATTGCCCAGGCGGCCCCAACGGTGAGTGTCCCGGCGCCAGCTCTTTCGCCTCCAGCACGCGCCCGGCGTGCGGCACAGCCGAAGCGCCCCAAAAAGGATTCTGCAACCACCGCTTCCGTTCCCGAGGAGGTAGCGGCCGACGCTAAGCCTGCAGCTGCACCGAAGCCCGAAGCACCGGCTGAGTCTGCGAAGCCAGCCAAAGCCTCGACGCGTCGGGAGGGACTGTTCGACGAGAAATGGTGGCAGTGAGCTGATTGTTTAGGGACCGATTGTCCAGGGGGCAAAAAGAAAACGACGGGAACTGGTTCGTCAGTTCCCGTCGCTGTTGATTCGCCTTCGTTGAGAAGGGCGGGATTTACGGCTTGGAGGCGGGGTCGAAGAAGGCCAGAAGCTGGCCGCCTTCAACGGTCTCGACGTCATTGGTGGCGTAGTGGGCCTGCACGTCGACTAGGAACCAACCTTGGCCCAAAATATCTGACGCATCAATGACGCCAGAGGCTTCTTCATCACGCGTGAGGAACTCTGCGCCGCCGGGAGCAAACTTCGCGGGATCGTGCTGCGCGATGAACGTCAGCTTATCTCCGACGATGTCGTAACGACCAACCCGACCGAGGTGGTCTTGGCTGCCCACATCCTCAAGGATGTAGATGTGGCCGAATTTGTCGATGGTGATGTTATCCATCATCTTCTGACCCTCGGTACCATCCAGCATCATTTCCACGGTACCGCCAAGCTCGGGGCTCTTCACGTCCGCAAAACGCAGACGCCAGAGGCGACTTGAGCCGGTGAATGACGCCGTGGTAACGAAGTAGAAGTCATTCGGGCTTGAAGGATCCCACGCTCCATCTTCGGGGCGATTGAAGGTCGTCATGCCAGCGGCGACGCTCTCGGTATCGAGCGCAGCGCCGGTCTTGTTCTCGACGTTGCCCAGGTTCGCGAGGGTGAACGGTGCAACCCCTGGGATACCTGTAGCGGCATCTTCGGCGGCAACGCCCGTTACCTTAATTCCGAACAGCGAGCCGTTGGTGAGGCCGGCTTTTTCGTGCGGTGCGCCAACGTTCGTCTTGTTCCCGACGTACACGTAGACCTGACCACCGGTGCCATCATCCATTGACACAACAACGGTCTTGAGCCCGGAAGCAGCAGAAGCAACAGAGTTTTCAAAGCTAAGTTTGCCGAGTCGCGGAAGCTCCCAACTCGTGCCGTCCATACCGTGTGCGAACGCGCGCCCTTCGGCCCCAACCTCTTCACCGTTCATGTAGAGGCGGCCATTGAAACCAGTGCTGCTCGTGGCATCCCAGAATGCACTGACCGCTGGCAAATCCGCTGAACAGAAACGGCTGAACGCCACCGGTGCGGGTGCGGGCTTATAACCGGGAAGGGCGCTATCCCACACGACCACGTTTTTGATCAGATCCTCACCCTTCAGCACCGTCAGATCGCTCTTACGAATCGTCCACTTGGACACGAACGCACCTTTGGCACCGTGAGCGCGCGTCACGCCAACAGAACTCGTGAGCTCCTGGTTCATGAGCAGCGTGAACGTGCCGTCGCCGTTGTCGAATTGGCCCATGCCGTCCGGGATGCCCGCCATTTTGTAGCCACCCACAGAATCACCAACGGTCAACAAATCCTTGATGACGACGCCGGTCGAGGTAGGAAGGAGATAGGGTGTAGGGCCTTTTTCAAAGTCCACGCCGACCGACAGCCGTCCATTGCGGATGAGCTTCAACAATACCTGAGCGATTTCCTTTGAATCGATGCGAACGCTCACTGGAGCTTCCGTTACAAAGAGCGGCTCAGCGCCACCGATCTTGGAACACGCGGCGCCGTAGGCTTCAGCCGAAACGCTTGCGATGCCGACGGGCAAGCGAGCCATGCTGAATGCAGCGCTGCTGGTGCCAGGAGCGATGTCAAAAAGGCCGGTGGCTGAACGTGAGCCCTGCACCGATACGCGGAGACAGGCCGCGTCAGACGGAACGTTGGTGAGGGCAATGCTGAGCTCGCCCGAGTTGGATGTTTCGCTGCCGCTCGGAGTCGCTTCCGAACTGCAACCGAATGATGTGAGGCCTGTCGCGATGGCGACAGTCAATGATCCGAATAAAATGTTTCTCATGATAGCTTTCGCTCCTTGTGGGCAAACGGGATAATCGATATCGGCGCCAGCGCGGGTGACATGTCTCGGGCATCTTTGAAACAGTCCCTGTCTCGATCAGCCGCGCGATTGAAGCGCATCGGTGGTGTAGCTGCGCTTTGTCTAACGCGAATCAACCCGAGCGCGTGGGCCTAATGTATCATCAACAAAACGTTGTCGAAGCGAGCGACCAAGGCTGTCTGCGGAGGAGGCATCGCCAGCGCCAACTTCAGGAGGACTGATTCGGCGGTGCCTGGTGTGACGACCTGCTGTTCGAGGGGAACCCAGCGATCCGTGGTGATGGTGTTCAACTCAATAGGTGCTGTCGGCTAGGTGGCCTGCTCTTGCCTATGCTCCTCCTTCCGACTGATTTCGCACTTCGAATGTCTTGTGCTCACGACGCTGGCTGAACCACCGGGACGGAGTGCTGGCCCCCCCCGCCGGTTGCTTCCGTTGTGCAGGCTGCGCCGGGCGTGCAAGCACCTAGTTTGGCCCCCCGATGCTGATGATCCACCTCCACCCGTTGGAACAGCTGCCGCTTCGTGAGCTACCGACCCGCATGCTGCCTGAGAGAGGGCAAGCGCCAGCGTCAGAAACGCCCGCACACTCCGAATATTCAACGAGAAGTCCATCATGAATCGTGGAGAGAAGTGTAGTCCGGCTGACCCAACCCGCCAAGTCGGCGATCCGTCGGAAAGTCTGAGTTAGCATCAAGGTTCAGTGCATTCAGCGCTACCACTGATCGAAGAACGGGCGCAGATCGTTCCCGTCGACTGACAATCGTCCTCGACGAGCGCGCCGTAGTCGCAGCGGCGGGCAAGCGAACCGCGACATTCGCCCAGCTGGTCGAGAGTGCCACACGCGGTCTCCGCGGCGCTCGAGCAACCGTAACGTTCAGCGCGCGTCCAAGCGCAGAACTGATTCGCTTCACAGGTTTCTGCATCGAGCACGCCTGCGACGCAGCGCACCGCGCGACCGTTGAAACACGCGCCCGCCGCGTCGACACCGCCACAATCCCGGGACCCGATTGGGCGCGACACCTGGGGCGACAGCCATTCGTCCACGATGTCGAGCCGGACATAGAAGTCCGCCCCGACGCAGCTGTCGGGACCTTCGCTCAGCACGCCCAAAACGACTGGGGCCCCGCTCTCGTCGCGCGCCAACATGGCGCCACCGGAATCGCCCAAGCAAGTACCTGAGCGACCGAGCCCATCGACTTCAATATGATCCTGACTCACCGCTTTGATTGCTTCGGCGATGAATCGTCGTTCGTTCGGCGGGCTCCAGACGTCGCTGCCGTACCCCGCCAGCTGCACCAGGTGGCCGACCGAGTCAGGTCCCAGCAAATGACGGCTCCAAGGCAACGCTTGCACGGCGCTCACTTGGGGGAGTTCCTTTACGTCAACCAGCGCCAAGTCTAGCGAGTCGTGCACGCGTGCGACGCGCCCCGACAAGGCAGCTATTGGACAAGCCAGGCTCGCGCCAACGATGACTTTCAGTTCCCCCGGATCGGCGTACGTCACACAATGGGCCGCGGTGAGGACAGCCGAAGCACCAACCACGACTCCCGAGCAGACGCCCTTCTCTGCACCTTTAGCAAAGGTGAGAGCAACGTTGGCGTTGACCTCTCGTTCCGAGAGTCGCAGCAGGTTCGGGCTCGGTCCGCCCGCAACCAAGCACGCGGTCGACGACCCCGAAGGTGGGGAATCGGGCGAGCGGCAGCCAACTAGCGAGAACGCAATGGCTGAAAGGCCTGTCAGAGGCAGGGCGCGCCACATTGCGAGCAGCACTTGCTACCGAGGCACGCAAGCGCTGACAGCGCTTGATTCTTCATTGCCTCGTCCCCAGAGAAGCAGCTGAGCTGACACTTATCGAGCTCCGCTCCCTGGTAGCCGGCGCAAAATATCAAGCAGCCGTTCCACTGCGAGCAGTCCTGGCCCGAAAGACAGAGAACGATTTCAGGATCGCAGTTGTCCCATCCGCACGAGCCGCAGTTGGTCCCCCGACCATAGAGATAGCTGCCCTCTTCGGGTTTCTTTACGAGCTCAGGCCGGGGCTGGTCACGCGGCTCGGTCGAGCCTCCCCCTGTTCCGGTCGCGCCGGGCGTTGAACCCCCTGGAGCGGACGTTCCGCCGGTCCCAACGTCGCTTCCCGAACTGCCTCCGCTTCCCTCTTCCGGACGCGCTAGGGGCAGGCAGCTGACCGTCGAATCTTTCACGTCGATACAAGAGAGCGGACCGCAAATTGTTGGCCCTAGGCAGCTGCATTTCGGGGACGCACAGTCTGCCTTGCGATCAGTACATTGGTACACGGGTTCAAGCTCGTCTTGCCATTCCAGGCAGAGCTGCCCGTTGGCGAGACACAACCCACAACCTTCGAGATATCCGCACGAACTCAATGGCGTGCAACCCGCCCAACAGCCATCCACCAAGTACGCGGCCTGCCCCATTGGGCAACTCGGTGGGGCCTCCTTACACAAAGCGCGTGAAGGGCGACACTCCTTGGCGTCTGCGACGCATGACCCAAACACGCACGAACTGCCTAAAGCGCAGTCTTGGGCTCTTCCGCACTCCAAGGCTGCCGAGCCCCCGCCCCCGCCGCTGCCACCCGCGTGCCCTCTGGACCCTGCGGAGCCGTTGAGAGGAATTTTAACGGTCTTGCCTCCGCAAGCAGCCAAAATCACAATCGTGGCCAGGGGGCCTAGCAGGTGTCGGTGAACTATCATCATGCTGCTTCCTGATTATAACGTTCTCCGCCCTGCTGCAAAACTCCATATCCTGTAAGATGCGAACGGCTACTCCGGTCAACCCAGCGGACCGGAGTAGATCGCCGTAGACTCAGAGCCCCATGAAGCTGAGAGCAGAGTTGTAGAAGAAAGCGTCCAGCGGGCGCATCGTGTTGGGCTGTGAGACCGTGCACGCGGAGCCCGCGCAATCCTCCGTGGAGCTTGTACCGAATACGTAGTGGCCTCCGCCGGAGGAGAAGTACGACGGTCCGCCGCTGTGACCGCCACTGGTGTCGGTGCTGTATTTGTAGCGACGCGGCCAGCCATCACCATCGACCGAGAGCCCGGTTCCAAGAGTGAAAGCGTTGTCGCCATAGAGGGTCCTGGGCAAACAAACCTTGGGTGCCACCGGAACGGGATCGCCCCCTCCTCCGCAGTTTGGATAGCCTCGGTGGTACTTCGATACGCCGTCGAGAGAAGCTTTGCTCCAATAGGCCAGCCCCTGAGCACCTGGGAACGAGCCACCTGCCTCGCGGCTGACACGCATCACGGCAATGTCATTCGCCTCGCACTCATCACTAATTGTAGCGAGGCCCGCACAATTGTCGACGAAGTACTGCATCATGATCCACTGACCGCCGTCCCAAGATCCGTAGGGAGCCTCTGAGCAGCCAGCGACCGCAGCGCCGAGGTTGTCCAGACAACGGTCCTGCCTCGGCCAAAAATCCGGATCGTTGTAGGTACCGTTAGTCGTGCTCCACAGACAGT
>JBBSBI010000264.1:0-6418 GCA_038251425.1 Polyangiales bacterium | reverse complement strand
TTCATGCTGCTCGCGGTAGGGGCCTGCACGCCCGCGCTCAGAACACCCAGAACTGGTCCGTTTCCGCTCAACGCGCGTTTCACGATTGTCGACTTCCCGCCGCCACCCGCGCGCATTGAAACGTTGCCGCCCGATCCTGGGCCCGGCTGTGTCTGGGTGGATGGCTATTATACTTGGCAGGGGAGGCGTTGGAGTTGGGTCCCGGGCGCCTTTGGCACACAGCAGCCAAACTGTTACCGGAGCGAAATGAGCCTGGCGTGGGTGCCCGCCGAATCGGGCGCCCTCCTCTACTACGCTGAACCAGGTTGGTACGAGAGCAGCCCCAACGAGGCTGGAGCCACACGTGCACTAACCTCCGAAGAATGCGCACCCGCACCAAAAAGCCTGGCGGACTGTCGTCAGCGCTAGTCGAGCGCGCTAAGGTCCGCGGCCCATGAGCAGCCATATTTTTCGTGAATACGACATCCGCGGCGTCGCGGATCAGGATCTCGTCGACGACATTGTGAATCGCATCGGTCAAGGGCTCGGCGAAATGCTGCGCCCAACGGACTCCGCCAAGCCCCCTCGCCTCGTGGTCGCGCGAGATTGCCGGCTTTCAAGCCCCCGCTTGTTCGATAGCCTCGTGGGCGGGCTGATGGCGACGGGTGTTCAAGTGGTGGACATCGGGATCGGACCCACGCCGCTCATGTACTTTGCCGTGCATCATCTGCAAACCGACGGCGGGATCATGATCACCGGCAGCCACAATGACGCGCCCGATAACGGCTTCAAGATCATGCGCGGCAAGTCCTCCTTCTTTGGCGAATCTATTCAGGCTCTCCGCCAGAAGGTCGAGACGCTCACCTTCAAGAAGGAGCGGCGCGGGACACTCGAAACACTCGACGTCCAAGATGCGTACCTGGCTTTCTTACAGAGCAACATCAAGATCGCCGATCCAAACTTCTGCATTGTGGTGGATGCGGGCAACGGTTCAGCGGGCCCGCTTGGGCTGACGGCCCTAAGAAATGCCGGATTTTCTCCTATTCCCTTGTTCTGCGATATGGATGGCACGTTTCCTAACCACCATCCGGACCCCACCGTAGAGAAGAATTTGCAGCACCTGATCGCTGCGGTGCGTGAGAACAACGCCTTGCTCGGTCTGGCTTGGGACGGTGACGGTGATCGCCTGGGCCTCGTCGATCAGACGGGGGAGATCATCTGGGGCGATAGGCTCTTGGCGTTGCTCGCCCGGCCGGTCTTGGAGGCGCACCCCGGTGCGGCAGTGATTGGAGACGTGAAATGCTCTCAGTCACTCTTTGACTCGATCGCGAGTCGAGGTGGCCAACCGATCATGTGGAAGACGGGGCACTCCCTGATCAAGACCAAGATGAAAGAGAGCATGGCGCTGATCGCTGGCGAAATGAGCGGTCACTTCTTCTTTGCCGATCGCTTCTTTGGCCATGACGACGGCATCTATGCGGCGCTCCGCTTGCTCGAAATCGTGAGCGAAAAAAGACAAAGCCCAGGCGCGCTCTTAGCCGATGTCCCGAAGGGCCACAGCACCCCTGAAATCCGCAAAGATTGCCCGGATAAGCTGAAGATCGAGGTCGTGCGGCGAGTGAAAGAGGAGCTATCGAGTGAGGGCAAATTGAACGAGATCGATGGCGTGCGCATTCGCTATCCGGACGGTGCTTGGGCTCTGGTGCGCGCTTCCAACACAGGCCCGATCTTGGTGATGCGCTTCGAGGCGCCTTCCGAAAAACGCCTGAATGAAGTGCAGAGCCATGTCACGAGTGCCGTGGATCGTGCGCTGGCACAGGCGCACTCAGGGACGAATGGGTGAGTGAATCGGAAGAAGCACAAGCCTGGACAGTCCAGCGCGTCCTGCGCTGGGCCGCCGAGGATTTTACCAAGCGTGGTATCGAGAGTGCACGCCTGGATGCGGAGCTCTTGCTCGGGCGCGTGCTCGGCTTTGACCGATTGAAGCTGATCCTCGAAGCCACTCGGGAGTTAACCCAAGACCAACTGAACGCCTTCCGCGCGCTCATCAAGCGCCGCCGAGGCTACGAACCGATCGCCTATATTCTGGGCGAACGCGAGTTCTACGGGCATAGCTTTCGCGTAGATAAGCGCGTGCTCATTCCTCGGCCGGACACTGAAACACTGGTCGATGTGGCGCTTTCCAGGACCAAGGCCGCTTACATGTACGGCCGCGCTTTGGATCTCTGCACCGGGAGCGGTTGTGTTGCGCTGAGCCTCGCCAAGGCGCGGCCCACCTGGAGCGTGCTTGCGACGGATATTTCAGAGGGTGCGCTGGCTGTCGCCAAAAATAATTCCCAAAGACTGAGCGCCGCGTTCAGCGTGGGTTGGAGCCAGGGCGACTTGTTTGAGGCCGCACCCGCCAACACCAGCTTTGATCTGATCGTTAGCAACCCGCCCTATATCCCCGACGCCGAGGTCCCAGAGCTTGATGCTGGGATTGTGAATTTTGAACCGCACTTAGCCCTGCTCGGTGGCCCCGAGGGAACCAGGATCCTAGCGCGATTGATCCAAGAGGCGCCGCGCCACTTGAACGCCCGTGGCCTGCTCGCGCTTGAAATTGCTTGGAATCAAGCCCAAGTGGTGCGCTCGCTGTTCGAAAAGGCTGGATTCGAAGCCATCCTGGTCAACAAAGATTATGGCCAACGCGATCGCGTGGTGTCGGGAGTGCTCGGCACGAAGTAACGGCC
Source organism: Polyangiales bacterium (assembly GCA_038251425.1). Classification (GTDB taxonomy): domain Bacteria; phylum Myxococcota_A; class Polyangia; order Polyangiales; family Polyangiaceae; genus JBBRRP01. The sequence continues at coordinate 3,710 of JBBSBI010000264.1, read as the reverse complement.
AGGCCTGCGGGGCAACGCCGGCACCCGCCGGCGCGCCGTAGTGCTCCCCAACTTCTCCGTGACCTCTATCTCAAAGTCGAACACAAGATAGTAAGCATGCTTACTATCTTCCAACGAACGAAAAGGGCTGCTCACAGCCTTCAGCGCGGCCCCGCAACCACATTCCGGCTTGTGCCCATCCCGCAGCGACCCGGCAGCGACGGGGCGATGCCGGGGAGGGGCGGCTGCCGCGCTTTGCGGCAGCGGGGTGGGCAACACCAATCACAGCACCGCAAAAGGTGCCACAAACTAGGCCTGATCGCGCCCAGCATGCCATGCATGCAAGCTAGAATATGGACGCTCGACTCCCACGAGCCCTTCGACGGTCAGGGCGAAAGCTGCTGTTGGGCGTCTGCTTGCTTAGCTTGGCTTCAGCTTGTCGAAAGGAGCGCGCTGCACCGGCTCTGAGTGTCCAACGTGAGAAGGGCTTCAGCACGACGCCGGTACCGCGTGAAAACGGGCCAAAATTAGGGTCTGTCGCGAACCTCACGCCCATCTTTGCGCATCCCGCGAACAACGCAGTTCGCCTCGGCTACTTGCACGCAGGCGCACGCGTCGCTCGTTCAGAAAAGCCGATCGATGCCGAGGGTTGCAAAGGAGGCTGGTACGCAATCCGACCGCGCGGATTCGTGTGTCTGGATCAGGGCGCAACGCTCGATATGGCGCACCCCACGCTCCAGGCCATGGCACTCTCGCCTAAGCTCGATCAGTCGCTCCCGTACACGTACGCGAAGCTACAGAAAGCCACCGAGCTCTACAGCGTGGATCGTGAACACCCCGGCCGCGTCAAAGCCACTAGCAAACTGCCGCGCCACAGCCGAATCGCCGTGGTGGGCTCCTGGTCAGCGAAGGACGCGCACGACTCCCTGCTGCGCCTTGCACTCCTCACCAACGGCAGCTTCGTGAATGCGGCCGAGCTCTCGCCCGTGCAGCTGCCCAAATTTTCGGGCATTGAGCTCACCGAACAGCTCAAGCTACCGTCTGCGTTTGTCGTAAAACGCGGCGTCAATGCCTGGACGTTAACTGGAGAGCACCCCGAGGCTTCGGACCCATTGCCCTATCACGTGCAGATCGAGCTCACGGGCAAGTACCGGACCGTGCAAGGCTCGCAGTATTGGGCCACCAAAACCGAAACTTTCGTGCGGCATCAAGATGTCACGCTGATCCGCTTGCGCAACACATTTCCTGATTTTGTCACCGACCAGGAGAAGTGGATCGACATCAGCGTCGCCATGGGCACCCTCGTGCTTTATGAAGGAAAGAAGCCTGTGTTTGCGACGCTAGCGAGCGTTGGCCGCGATCGTCTCGACGACGAAAACGGCTCGGCCTCCACCACGCGCGGCACCTTCGAAATTGTGGGAAAACACATCACACAGGTCGAGCTCGACCCCACCCGCCCCGCCGAAGGCTACGAAGTCTATAACGTGCCCTGGGTGCTGGAGCTGAGCTCTGGGCAGCTGCTCCACGGTGCTTTCTGGCACGATCGCTTCGGCATCGAATTTGGCCCCGGCAACGTCCAGCTTTCGCCCGCGGATGCGCGACGCGTGTGGTCCTGGGTTGACCCCGAGCTGCCTCCCGGCTGGCACGCAGCCTTCGCAGAAGACGGACAAAAACGTGTACGCGTGGTGATTCGCACCTGAGGCGTTCGTCTCTTTTGGCATGCCGTGCCCCGGGTGGTATGCAGGCGCCGATGCGCATTCACCTGGTGGGTGTTTCTGGAACCGGCATGGGTGCCTTAGCAGGCCTGCTCGTTGAGCTGGGTCACCATGTATCAGGCAGCGATACGGCATTTGAGCCGCCGATTGGCCCGGAGCTTCTCGCGTGGGGCGTGGAATGCAAAACGGGCTACGAAGCTTCGCACATCTCGCCTGCTCTCGATCTGGTGGTGGTCGGCAACGTGTGCCGGAAAGACAATCCAGAAGTATTAGCGGCACAAGCCCAAGGCCTGCCCTTCACTCACATTGCGGGAGCGCTCGCGCGGTTCGCGCTTCCGAATACCTCACCGTTGGTCGTGGCGGGCACGCACGGAAAAACGACGACGAGCAGTCTCTGCGCGTGGCTCCTCGAACAATCTGGGAAGACTCCGGGCTTTCTGATCGGTGGGCTGCCCGGGAACTTTGGGCGAGGTTTTCGAGCTGCAAAATCCGATCGCAAGAGCCTGATTCGGTTAGCGGTGCGTAAGACTCCGATGGTGCTTGAGGGCGATGAATACGACACCGCGTTCTTCGAGAAGACCGCCAAGTTCCTGCACTACCAAGCAGAAGTGGCGATCATCACCTCAATCGAGCACGACCACATCGACATCTATCCCGACGTTGCCGAATACATCGCTGCATTTGCGGCATTTGTGCGGCAAATTCCGGAAACAGGACTGATCGTGGCCAACGCCAACGATCCGAACGTCGTGCGAGTCGTGAATGAACACGCGCGCGCTCCGGTTAGCTTCTATTCGCTCGAAGGCGCGCCCACCTACGGAGCGATCGCGCCCTGGGTGGCGGCACCGGTTGCCACCGACGCATCCGGCATGAGCTTCGATCTATTTGCCGGCGGTGTCCCGGCAGGGCGCTATGCCATTCCGCTTTCTGGAACTCACAATCTGCAGAATGCGCTGGCCGCGCTGGCTGCCACCACGCAAGGCTTTGGGTGTGACCTGGTGACGGCGGCGCGTGCTCTCAGTTCCTTTAAGGGAGTGCGTCGGCGACAAGAATTGGTGGGGGAGGTGGGGGGGGTGCGCATCTACGATGACTTCGCTCACCATCCGACGGCCGTGCGCGAAACGTTGCAAGCGCTGCGTGCTCGCCACAGCGCCGGGCGTTTGCTCGTCTTGTTCGAGCCGAGAAGCGCAACCGCGTGCCGCAACCTGCATCAGGCCGCCTACGCGGAAAGTTTTGGCGCCGCAGACATCGTGCTTCTGGCGCCGCTTGGGCGGAAGGGCCTGCCCGAGCACGAGGCCCTGAACCTAGAAATTCTCAGAAACGCCTTAGAATCGCGCGGAATTCAAGCTCTGGCCTGTACCGGCATTGATGAAGTCTTAGAGGCAGCTCTGAAGCTTGCCGCCCCTGGCGATTCCATTGCGGTCTTGTCTAACGGTGCGTTCGGTGGCATCCACGGAAAACTTTTGGCCGCCCTCAATCAACCCACCGGCCATCTATCTACCGGAGCTTGAATCACGTGACCTGTCCCTGCGGAACTGGGCTTTCCTTCGAAGAGTGTTGCGGCCCCTATCTGGAGGGCAAGAGCAAGCCTCCAACCGCCGAAGCGCTGATGCGCTCACGCTACACCGCGTACGCCAAGTGCGACATCGACTACATCGCCAGCACCTACGATCCCGATGCCAAAGACGAAATGGATCGGAAGACCACCGAAGCCTGGTCCAAGCAATCCGAATGGCTCGGCCTAGAAGTCCTGAAGACGGAAAAAGGCACGGCCGAGGACGACACCGGCGTCGTCGAATTTCTAGCTCGCTACAAGATCAAGAACACGGTCATCAATCACCGCGAACGCGCCACCTTTCGCAAGGCCAATGGCCGCTGGGTGTTCGTCGATGGCCAAGAAGTTTCAGGGCCTCCCGTCGTGAACGAAGGCCCGCGCATCGGCCGCAACGACGCCTGCCCCTGCGGCAGCGGCAAGAAGTATAAGAAGTGTTGCGGGAAGAACGCCGCTTAGCGGGT
>JBBSBI010000263.1:0-6427 GCA_038251425.1 Polyangiales bacterium | reverse complement strand
CGGGTATCAAAATGCCTAATTTTACAGCTTCCGCGCGATCCTAAGAGTTGACCCCAGCGCCGCAACCGCTAGTGTCGCCCGCGAAGACACTTTTCTTCTTTGGAGTTGCGATGAAACTAAGTACTTGGACCCATTGTTTGCTCGGGATCGCCGCATTGCAGCTTCCTTTCGCCTGTTCCAGCGATAAGGCAAGCGGAAACCCTGAAGCAGTTTCAGGTTCAGCCAACACGGGTGGGGCATCCGGTTCGCGCTCAGTCACTGGCGGGGCCAACGGAGCTGGCGGCTCACGAGCAAGCGGGGGAATGGGCATGGCTGCTCCGCAGTGCAAGAAGCTTGCTGAGGTGGATGAGCCAGACGGCGAATTTATCGACGCTAACTGCGATGGCATCGACGGCGATAAGCTGAAAGCGATTTTTGTTTCCCCCGCCGGGGCAGACACGGCATCGGGCGCATTGAGTGGACCGGTCAAGAGCTGGAAGCGCGGCATTGAGTTGGCGCTTGCCCAAAAGAAGGACCTCTACATTTGCGATGGAACTTACCAGGAGAACATCGGTCTCGAAGGGCGCCTGAGTCTTCACGTTTACGGTGGCTACGATTGCACCACATGGAACCGCCGCAACCAGCGGCCGCTGCTCAGCCCACAAGTCGGGGTGCCGATTCGTATCAAGAATGTACAGGGCTCGGTCCTGTTCGACAGAATCGCTGTGAGTGCGCCCAACGCAATCGAGACTGGTGGTAGCTCCATCGGAGTCTATGTGTCGAATTCCGATGACGTCACGATCACGCAAAGCGAGATCAGCGCTGGATCCGGGGTCAAAGGCGCAGACGGACTGCCAACCGCAGCGATCGCCACTGCACCCAAAGCCGGAGCGGTCGGAACAGCACCGACGTCGCTCACCTGCGGCGGTGCGTCCGGGAACGGAGGGTTCGACTCGGCGATCCTGTGCGCGATCGACGGTGCAATGAGCAGCGTTCGAGGCGGTCAGGGTCAAGACGGCTCAGCTTGCTGCGATACAGGAGGCGCCTTTTGTGTTTGCGCTGGCTTGTCTCTGACTGGCGTTGAAACTCTCGGGACACCACCGGCACCCGGTGCCTCAGCCCTTCGGGGGAGCGAAGGTCAGGACGGGGTGGGTCCTGATGGAGGCTTCGGAGCGATTAACTCGGATACAGGCTACGTTCCAAGTCGGGGCGCCCAAGGTGGCTACGGCCTGCCGGGCCAGTCGGGAAGCGGCGGCAAGGGAGCTGGCGGACCGTCCATTGGTGCCTGCGCGTACGCGCCTGGGCCTGGAGGGGGACAAGGAGGGTTTGGTGGATGTGGAGGTCGCGGCGGTGAAGGAGGGCAATCCGGTGGCGCCAGCATCGCGGTCTTGGCCTATGAGTCCCACTTAACCCTATCGCAGTCCAGCTTGCGCACCTCATCCGGCGGGGATGGAGGAGCTGCTGGGCCTGGCGGCGGCGCACAGCTTGGAGGCGACGGAGGACCCGCAGGAGGCATTGGGGCCGGTAGCGGGAAGCCAGGTGCAACAGGCGGCCGAGGGGGACAGGGCGGGCCCGGGGCGGGTGGACCGTCGATTGGGATCGTAGCCGTAGGCGTTGCACCTAAGCTGCAAGGGGTTCTTTACGACGTTCGTCGAGGCGGCCTTGGCGCAAGAGGTACTCGCGTTGTGCCGGATGCGGATGCTGGTGTGGCCGCAGATTACTGGCCTATAACTATTCGCCCAGAGATTAACGGTTCAGCTGGCGCTGCCGGCAAGGGAGGCATTTGAGATGTTGAAGAAGCTATTTCCGGTTGGAAAATGGACGGCGATCGCAAGCGCGGCATGTGCCGTTGTGGCAGCACTCGCGAATGGCTGTGGAAGTGACAGCCCAGGCGCAATCGGGCCGATCATGGCCGCTGCAGGGCAAGCTGGAATGGGCAATACAGGCGGGTCGGGTCCGGTCGCTCTGGGCTCTACGTCCACCTGCGTGCTGAGTGTCGATTGTGCCCCTGGTTATCACTGCGATCTCGGCGAGTGCCTGCAGCAATGCAGCACGGACAAGCCGTGCGCTTCGGCCCTCACCTGTTCACCTCGAGGTGAATGTCTGGCGTCGCAATCCGTCGCACCACCCCCGCTGACCGCCAACATCGGAACTCTCAGCGTGACTCCCCGCTCCGTTTCACTCACGGAGCGAGACCCGTCCTTTGAAATCAATCTGGCGTCTGACAGCACAAAAGCCGTCAATTATCGGATCGAGCTCAGCGGTGCGCACCTAGCTTTGAGCGAGCTTCGCGGGAGCTTCACGAAAACCAAGAAGCTGACGATCACGAACACGCCTGCTCTGGCAAAAGCGCGCAGAAGCCCGGGCACCGTGCGGATATTCTCGGACCTCGGCAATGCGAGCGTGGACGCACCGCTTCGTGTGGGTGTTACGGGCAAGTATCAAGGCGTGATGCGCTACGATGGCGGGCAAGTCTCCCTAGGAGATGCACGCCTCACGGTGGAGCTCTTGGAACAAGCAGGCAACCTGATTGCCAAGATTGACCCGAAGGAGTCTCTCCTGTTTCCAGAGGAAGCCGGGCAGGCGGTTCTCGGCAAGGGATTTCAAACCGGTGACGAAATCACGCTCAGCTTCGATCAATTGATCGACAAGTCTATGGGTGGGACGCGAAACCTGTTGGGGCGAAACATCGGTCGGCGTGTGAAGCTGGTGCTCAAGCCTTTTGATCGCACTGATCTCAGCGGAACCTTCGAGGAGACGCTGTTCGGTCTGTTCGTTCAGCCCGTGAAAATCACCGGCAACGTGACGCTCCGTTATCGACCCGAAGCCACCGATCCGAGCTTTGCGCCCGGTCCAATGCTAACGATGCCGGTGGGGGCGATTTCTTGGGCTTCTGCCACAGCAGCCCTGGGCGCTTCTGGCGAGTGCGCGGCCCTCTTGAGCACCGCTTGCGGTGTGAACTGGCAGAATACTCCCAGCACCTGTTTCGAGGGCATTGTTACCAACTTCTACAAGTTGGACCAAGCCATGATGAGTCGAGGAGTCGGGAAGTCGTTTGATTCGATCATCTCTGATTGCAGAAGCGGTTTTCCGGCATGCGCCAACGTGCCGGCCCTCGCCTGCGCGGCACAAAGCGCCGCCATGCGCTCAGTGACTGACGTCCCCAATGCCGGTGTGTTCGGGCGACTGATCCGACGTGTCGCTGACCCCGCACTTCTCATCGCCAACGATGACATGGTGGGTGCGCTCCGGGATTCGTTGGCCAAGGACAATCTGAGTTCTGAGGCTGCTCGTTACGATGACGGCGTGACTCGGCTCTCCCCTCCTGTCCGGTGGATCCTACAAACAGGAATGCTTGACTACCTGGAACGCCTTCCACCTTCCGCAGCTCAAGGCGATGAAAAGAACGGTGAGCCAACCTTTCCCGCCGTCCGCACGCTCGCCAAGCTTTCACGCTTGTTGAGCTCGGTCGAAGCGGAGCGAGCTCGCTTGAGCGCACTCGTCAATCGGGCAGACCCAACTAGCGAGATTCAGAAGACGCAAGAGCGCGGCCTGCTAGGCTATCTCGAAGCTGCGGCGCTCCTACATCTGCTGAACACTTGGAAAGTGGCGCTGCCGGAGATCGCGATCCAAGCCGCCGGCATGCTCACACCGATCGACGGCACTTTTCGGGCACTCTCCGAGGGGGCGGCCACTTTCGGTATTCCCGAAGGCTTTGTGCCCTTTGTGTGGCAACCAAGCGATCCCTCGCGGGGCGCTACGAACTTCGATCAGATGGCAACGATCGCTAAAACGAGTCTGCAAGCCGTCACCAATGCCGAGGCTGAATTCCTGGCGAATGCCCGACAATTCGACAACAACGAGCAAACGCTCCTGCAAGAGCTGCAGGACGTTGCCACGAGCTACGACACGCAACTCAAGGGGATCTGCGGCAACATGTTTGACCCCAACTCCATCATGACGGACGCCGATTGGTCGACGTGTGCTGCGAGCGGCTCCGGCGAGCTCGCCGTGACTCAGGGCCAAGTGGTCCAAGCATTGGACCGCCAGCAGACCTCCTTTTCGCGGCTTCAAGGAATGCGCGACAAGCTCAAGCTCGACCAGGACGCGCTCGCTGCGAAGCAAACGGTACGGAAAGAAACACTCCGCTTCATCGATAGCAACGGCAGTCAGCTGGAATCCCTCGTCCTCGCCGAGGGCATCATCAACGTCGTCCAAAAGGGCCTTGAGCTTTCCTCCAACGCGAGCGCCTTAAACTTCGGCGCGTCGGTCGGCATGGGCGTCGCTTCTAGTATTATTGAGGCACAACGCACCGGCATTAATGTGCAACGCCAAGCCCTGCAGACGGCTCAAACCATGCGCTTCGAACAACAGGGCGCAAAGCTTGAGCTGATCGATGGCATGGCCAACCTGCAGCGACAGCTCATCGACATCAATCAGGTAGCGCTTGAGATCCAGCAAGATGTGCTTTTGGTGCTGGAAAGCCAGCTGCGCCAGCGAAACACCCTCGATCAAGCCAAGCTCATCCTCAACAACAGGACACAAGCGAAGTGGCTCTCAATGCATTCTCCCATCAACGATCCCTCGTTCCGCTTGCTCCGAGATAAGCTAGCCATTCGCCTGTTGAACGCACGAGCCGATGCACAACGCATGCTGCTTCTCAGCGGCCGTGCGCTTGAATACGAGAACAATACTCCTCTCGGTGCGGTGGCGGGTGCGGTCATCAACGCCCGCAACGCGTCGTCACTCGAGGCTGTGGCCTCGTGCTTCATGGGGATTCACAACGATTACGTGATCGCGTTTGGAACACCCCAGTCCTATTCGACCAACATCTCTGTGCGACAGCTGCTTGGGATCGACGGTCCCGTGTTGGATGCAGCTCAGGGCAAGATGCTCACCGCAGGCGATCAGTTCCGGCAGCTTGCGCTTAGAAATGAGAATCTCGATGCGCAAGGTGGCCTCACACTCACCTTCTCCACCAATCTGCAGCCCGGCAATCAGCTGTGGTCCTCGGACGTGTGTGGCGATCGTATCACGGACGTTCAGGCTCAATTGGTGGGTGATTTCCTCGGAGACAACGCGACCCAAGTCAACGTCACACTCTCTGGCAGTGCCGTCATGCGCACGTGCGATACCGATAACTTGCAGAGCTGGTCCCTAGGCAAGGGTGTGAGCCTCGATGGAGGAGCCATTGCGGTGGTGCAGGGCGGAGTGAATACTTTTGGCGATGCGCCGCCCAATCAATCGCTCGCAGGTCAATCGGTCGCACGTTCCACCTGGAAAGTGACGGTCCCGGGCTCAGCCTCTGCTCCGTCCAATAGCGATGTGGATCTCACCAAGCTTGAAGACATCGTGCTCAAGGTCCAGCATCGTGCGCTGCCGAAACGCATGAGCCCCCTCAACGTGAACACCGCGTGCCTCAGCGCGCAATAGGGGGCAGGTCGGTGCAGGTCCCCACACACCTTCGCAGGTTTCTAGCGCTCGTCTTCGCACTAGGCGTCGTCGTTGGGTCAAAGGTCGCTCACGCAGACGGCACCGATCCCACAAAAATCAGTATTCCCAAAGGCCCCGGATCGATTGAGGGTTTGGGGCGAAGCTTTCAGGCGTCGCTCGCCTCCGGCACGGCAAGTTTCGGCTTGGACATTGCTGTGCCGCCCGCCGCCGGCGGTTTTGGACCCAGTTTATCGCTCGAATACGACGGCGCGGGTGGCATCACGGAGCTTGGAATGGGCTTCCGACTGGGTGGAATCCCAAGCATTCGCCGCCGCACACAAGAAGGCCTACCGCGCTTCGATGCCAGCGATGAATTTGAGCTGGTTGGGCTCGGCATCCCTTCCGCCCTCTTAGAAATCGCTCCAGGTATCTTTCGCCCTGAACAAGAATCGGGCGCCTTTGTTCGAGTCAAGCGTGCAGCCGACGGCAAATCGTGGGAGGCCCGCACCAAAGCTGGGATCACGCTGCGCTTCGGCGGCGACGGCTACTTCGAGCAAGAAGGCAACAAGATCGCCACCTACTTGCTGAGGGAACAGTTGGATTTACATGGCCACAAGGTCGCCTACAGCTGGGACACTAAGGACGGCTCCGCACTCCTACAGAGCGTGACTTGGAATGCTTTCACTCCCGAAAGCACCGCGAAAGTTGAGCTGAAATACGAGAAGAACCCAACCTCGTATGAGCTTTTCTCGGCCGGCATCCGCCAACTCATTCAAACGCGCGTGCAGAGCCTTGAGGTGACCTACGGAGGGGGCCTCGTGCGCAGGTACATGCTTCACTACACAGAAGGCAAACACAGCCGGCTCTCCCAGATCACGCTCGTCGGTATCGATGGCGTTACCGAAGCCCCCAAGCTGACGCTCGGCTACACCGAGCCGGTCTTCGCCGGCTCGGGACAAGCCCAAGCAATGACCACTCCTCCTGGTCGATCACCAGCAGAGCCCGGGGTCGAGCT
>JBBSBI010000262.1:0-6486 GCA_038251425.1 Polyangiales bacterium | reverse complement strand
TCCGGGTTACCTTTTCCTCGAACGATGAACGACTTCGCACCCATGCTTCCTGGGATGATCCCAAGGTCGCCTTCGGCTGCACGGACCGCGCCCTTTCGGGTAACGAGAACATCGGAACCATAGTGGTGCTCGCGTGCCACGTAGTTGTGATGGCAGTTGACGGCCAAATCTGTCAACTCAAACGCCGGGAGGCCACTCGATCGCGCGGCGCTGACCACGGCCTTCATCATCAGTTCTCGGTTTTTCGCCGCGAACTTCTGAGCCCAGCTAACGGCTTTCCAATAGTCCCAGAAATGCTCGGTTCCTTCGGGCAAATAGGCCAGATTTGCGTCGGGCAGGTTCACCATCCAAGTGCGCATGTCCTTCTTCGCGAGCTCGATGAAGAACGTGCCAATTCGGTTTCCGACACCGCGTGAACCGGAGTGGAGCATGAACCAAACCTGATCAGCCTCATCGAGACAGACCTCGATAAAGTGATTTCCAGTTCCGAGTGTTCCCAAATGGCTCGCTGAGTTTCCCCGGCCCAGCGTGGGGTACTTCTTGACAATCAGCTGGTAACTGGCATCGAGACCGGTCCAAGCAGACTCGACTTCGGCGGGCAGATCGCCCCATGCACCCCGGTCAGCCCGCCCACCGTTATCGGTGCGCCCATGCGGAATGGCGGCTTCAATCGCCGTTCGGAGCGCGAGCAAGTTATCGGGCAAGCTCGAAGCATTCAGCGTCGTGCGCACGGCCATCATCCCACATCCGATATCAACACCTACCGCGGCCGGAATGATCGCACCCTTGGTGGCAATCACGCTCCCCACCGTAGCCCCGATCCCCACATGCACATCTGGCATCACCGCTACCCAGCGATGAATGAACGGCAATGCCGCGACACGTCGAAGTTGGGCCTCGGCTTCGGCCTCGAACGGTACGCCGATGGTCCAAGCCTTGATCGGTGAGCCCGAGGTCTCGAAGGTGACGTGTCCTTTTTCGGTAGTGTTCGTGTCCATGGGGTCTCGCTAAGCACACGGAGTGCCAGTAGCTGTTCGCGCGATTCTAGCTGAGTTTTCGCAGATTTTGTGGGTTGGTATTCTCGGCGCCCTATCCCATCGTATAAAACTGATAATACTAGCTAATGCCCCGTAAGAAACTCGTCGTGATCGGATTGCTCGGGACCACCCTCGACGCGGGTCGGGGGGCATCCCGCTGGGATCGCTGGCGACCGACGGTTGCCCTCACGCAACACGACGATCTGGTGGTCGATCGGCTGGAGCTCCTGCACGGCAAGGCGGGCAGCGCGATTGCCGGCACCGTCAAGGAAGACATTGCGCATGCGTCTCCCGAAACGCAAGTCACGAGTCACATTGTTGAGTTCAAAGATCCCTGGGACTTCGAAGGCGTCTACGGCACCCTGCATGACTTTGCCAAGACGTACCCGTTCGATCCCGACAAGGAAGATTACCTGATTCACATCACGACTGGGACCCACGTAGCTCAGATCTGTCTGTTCCTTCTCACGGAGTCACGCTACTTTCCAGCTCGATTTTTGCAAACCTCCCCGGGAAGGAAAGGGGAACCGGACGCTGTGCTCTCGCGTGGTAGCTATGCGATCATTGATCTCGATCTCTCGCGCTACGACCGACTCGCTTCTCGTTTTCAGAAGGAAAAAGTCTTTGACCAATCGTTCTTGAAGGCTGGCATCGAGACGAGAAATCGCGCATTTAACGCGCTCATCGAACGAATCGAGCATGTCGCCGTAAGTTCACGCGCGCCCATCTTGCTCACTGGCCCCACCGGCGCGGGCAAGAGCCGGCTCGCCCGTCGGATCTTCGAACTGAAGAAAGCTAGACGCCAAGTGATCGGCGAATTGGCGGAAGTCAACTGTGCGACGCTGCGTGGAGATGCCGCCATGAGCACGCTCTTTGGCCACAAGAAAGGAGCTTTCACCGGTGCTCTCGCGGACCGAGCGGGCCTCCTTCGCAAAGCGCATCAAGGCGTGTTGTTTCTCGATGAGATTGGCGAGCTTGGCTCGGATGAACAAGCGATGCTACTCCGAGCGATCGAAGAGAAGGTCTTCTATCCGATGGGCTCGGATCGCGAGGTCACGAGTGACTTCCAGCTGCTCGCCGGCACCAATCGAGAGCTGCAGCTCGATATCGCCAAGGGAAAATTTCGTGAAGATCTCCTGGCCCGTATCAATCTTTGGACCTTTCGCCTGCCGGCTCTGCACGAACGACCCGAAGACATTGCTCCCAATTTAGACTTTGAATTGGCGCATGTTTCCGAGAGCCTTGGCATGAACATCACGATAAATCGGCAGGCGCGCGAACAATTCCTTGGTTTTGCCACTCAATGGAATTGGACCGGGAATTTTCGTGACTTTGACGCCTCGGTCACGCGCATGGCCACGCTCGCCAGCGGCGGAAGGATCACCGAGGACGTGGTGCAAGACGAAATCGAACGGTTGCGCGCCAACACCCTAAGTTCGGGAGGCAAAGGGGAAAAAGACGCACTCCTTCTCAGAGTGCTGGGTCCAGAGCGCGCCAGTCAGCTCGACCGCTTCGATCGCGTGCAGCTCGCCGATGTGCTCAACGTTTGCGAGAGTGCGCGCTCGCTTTCTGAGGCGGGCCGGGAGCTATTCGCAAAATCGCGCGGAGAGCGCACGAGCGTGAATGATTCGGATCGACTGCGGAAGTATCTGGCGCGGTTTGGGATCGCCCACGGTGATGTGACCCAAACTCAGTCTGCCAGCAGCTGCTGAAGCTTGGGCATGTTTGACGGAATTTAAGCCCAGGCGTGCTGAATCAAGAAGTCATTCCTGGCGGTATCGAGTGCTGCGAAGTTGAAGCGCCCCTGACTACACGAACCGCTGTTTAGGAACACCACGTCTTCGTGCTGAGCTCTGAGCGGAAGGTGCGTGTGGCCTGTCACGATCACATCGGCCTCGTGCTGCCGAGCAGCTGTGACCGCCCACTTCTGAAAGGTACAGACGGTGGAGCTCACAGAGGCTCCGCTCCGCGCCATATCCAGTTCGTCGAAGAAGGAAAACACACTGGACAGCCCCAAGCGCAGGATCCAAGCCCCGAGCCAGACGCCAAAATCCGCGAGCCATGGCATGTGCTTCACCAGGATGTCGTGTTCGTGCCCGTGGGCAAACAGCAGGCGCAGGCCACCGGCGTCGAGCGTGATCCTGCCTGGCGCATTTTCGAGCCGCCCAGCCGCAAGATCGTGATTCCCGTGCACATATTGATAGCAGCTTCGCTCAAAGCGACGGCTGAGGGGCAGATGTGACTCTCGGCAGAGCCTCAACCCCTCTCGGTCACTGATTCGAAGCTTTGCCGTGTGGGGATCCCAAATGTCTCCGAGCAGCACAATCGTCTCGAAATTGTCTTCTAAATAGCTGAGGAACTTCAAGAATCGGTCATGCTCGTGTCCAAAGCGGTCCGATGCGTCTCCGACGCCCAAGTGGAGGTCCGATATGACAGCTATTTTCATAGGAAGTCCTCGCATCTCCGGCGAGACCAGCTCGCCGGACGCCCTTTCGGTTCGTACATCCCCAAGTTATCTACAGCCCGTTACAGTGGCGTGGGGGCTATGAAACAACTGTGAAAACTTCCAGGGCAGGAAGGAGGCTTGCCGGGGATGCACATCCTGGGCTTTTCGCCCGAAATAGATTGCAGCCGCTTGCGACCCTCGGTCTATTGGTACCCAGGCAGTGAGCGGCAAGTGCCCGAGCTGTTGGAGGCACCCATGAAAGCATTCGTTACCACTCGATACGGCTCTCCAGACGTCTTGCAGTTGCAGGACATTCCTCAGCCCATCCCGGGGCCTCAGCAAGTGCTGGTCAAAGTCCATGCGGTCGCGCTGAATGCTGCAGATTGGCATTTGATGCGGGCCGATCCGTTCATCGTTAGGCTGTTTTTTGGGCCGTTCAGACCGAAATTTGCGATCTTAGGAGCCGACATCTCGGGGACCGTGTCCGCAGTAGGAACGGGTGTCACTTCATTCAAGGTGGGAGATGAGGTGTTCGGAGATCTGTCCAGCCATCGCTTCGGAGGCTTCGCAGAATATGCCTGCACTCGCGAAGACCTCTTGGTGGAGAAGCCTGGGAATGTGTCGTTTGGTGAAGCGGCCACTGTACCGATGGCGGGGCTCACCGCGCTTCAAGGTCTGCGTGATCTTGGGCAAATCCAGCCCGGGAAGAAGGTGCTGATCAACGGAGCCTCGGGAGGTGTCGGCACGTTTGCGGTGCAGATCGCCAAAGCCCTCGGGGCCGAGGTGACGGCAGTCTGCAGTGGTCAGAACCACGAGTTGGCTCGTCGGTTGGGGGCGGATCATGTCATCGACTACACCAAAGAAGACTTCACTCAGAGCGGGCAGCATTACGATCTGATTTTAGCGGCCAATGGTTATCACCCGCTAGCCGACTACCTACGGGCCCTGAACCCTGGCGGTATTTACGTGATGAAGGGCGGAGCAGGGAAGCAAATGGCTGCCGCCATCATCCAGGGGCCCTGGGTATCTCTGTTTAGCACCCGCAAAGTTCGCCAGGAGACCACTCATACGAACCAGCAAGATTTGCTAGAGCTCAAGCATCTGCTTGAAGTTGGCAAGCTCAAGCCGGTGATCGACCGGATCTACCCCTTTGAGCAAATCCCGGATGCCATGCGCTATCTTGAAGAAGGGCACGCTCGCGGAAAAATTGTTGTCAATGTAGCGGGGTGAGAATTAGTGAGTGCGTGACGGGGGCCCAGCTAGCCGACCCAATTCAGTGCGCGTAAGCTCTTGATCAGGAAGTCACAGAATAACGTCACGCGTGCGGGGCGGTGGCGTACCGCGGGCGTCACCACAAAGAGAGAACCACTCATGGCGGCGTGTTCGGGTAGGAGCCGGACGAGGGCTTGTGCGGAGGGTTTCGTTCCGATCAGGCCGGCCATCGGCAACAGGCCAATGCCGATCCCCGCTTCGACGGCTTGAACTGAGCATCGAGCAACCCGCTTGCTCAAATGTCTTGAACTTCAAAACGAGTTCTAGCGCATAGTCTGAAGTCCCACGGAGGCTCGTTCCGTCAGCCGCAACCGTCCCCCGATACATCACTGGCTCACGCTGGCCACCGTAGGTACCGGTCAATGAAAATGAAACATGCGCTCCGTCAATGCAATACCGACCTCGCACCACCGCATCGACGGGCTCATTTTCCGGGCGCGGGGTCCCGCGAGCAAAACACTCGCATGGGAGGGGCTCACCCACGTAGTCCTTCGCGAGGAAACCCAAAATTTCGCCGTCTTCATAGAAGCGGAATACCTTTGGCTCCCGACGCTCGTTTTTACCCTGAACCATGTAGAATCCATCCGTTCGCAGCTTGATCGGGTTCCTATCGGGGGAAGCACATGTTTCGTAGCGCTGAAACTCGGCGTGATTCACACGCTGACGACTCTGTTCCCGTGGCACTTCGGTGATTGAGTAGCAAGGACACGCACAGCCAACGCAAAGCGCGGATACCAACACGGTGCGCCCGAAATGGTGCCCCCAAAAGCTCTGCACAGTCAGCGCTTTCAATCGAACTCCGCCAGTGCCGCCAAACCGCTATTGATCAGGAACTCTCCAGGCGGCCACATCCGATACATGCTGACACGGATCTGCGGTTCGCCTCGACGATACTCCACGCGCCCGTACACCCGCAGCAGCACACCAGGCAGCACCGTCGCCTTCTCAGGAAAATCAAGCTTTCCTAGCGAAATACGAATGAACGGGAAGCGCTGCTCAGACACCATTACGCGACAGACGGATTCGGGAGGAACGTAGACCTCGGTCGGATCATGATCACTTGGACAAGAGTTCCAATAAGAGAGCCGTCGCTGACGGAGTACCAGCACCTTCTCGCCCGCGACATCCTCGGACGCCATCACGATACCTGTAGCGCTAACAGGGAGACGGTTCCAATAATCCTTCTCAACTCTGGCTCCCACGAGTCGAAACTCCGTCCGTTGAGCCTCGGAAGGCTCACCCTTCAGCGGAACATACCGTGCGGCATGACCGAAGGGACCGGCGTCGCTGCAACAGGCGAGACACACGAATAGGGGAAGTGTGGCTGCTAGAACAACGATGATCTTCCCCATCGATTTCATAGAAGAGCCAACTCCCAGTGGGGCCAAGGTACTCCATCGCTCAGTCTTTCTCAACGGCGGCCTTGAGAAAGACTCTCCGAGAATCCGCTCTTCGGCACTCCGCTATCTTTCGCCGGAACACGCGCGAGATCCGGGCAACATCGACACGCGCGCTGATGTCTGGGCGCTCGGGGCAATTCTCCATGAATTGCTCGCAGGTACGCCCGTGTTCGAGGACAAAACAGTACCTGGCTTGCTCGCGAAGATCGTCGCCGACGAACCCATGCCGATCTCCAGCCTGCGGGACAACGTACCCCCAGGCATCGAGCGGGCGATCTGGAAATGTTTGCAGAAACAACGCGACCTTCGCTTCACTTCCGCACGTGCGTTC
>JBBSBI010000261.1:0-6557 GCA_038251425.1 Polyangiales bacterium | reverse complement strand
GTGTAGCTCGCGGAGATTGAGTACAAGCTGCCCTCGGTGTAGCGATTCACGACGTTGTCGCTTCGCGCCTTAGGCCCTTGAGTGACTAACACCTCTGAATTCAAGATGTCCTTAGCCACGAATTTCAGATCGAAGTTCGGAGTGAAGGTCTGCGAAAGAGTGAGATCGAAGCGGTGGCGGGGGTGTACGTAGGCATCGGGGAGCTTGGCAGCCCCGACGGCGACGATCCTCGGGCCGTTCACATTGTACAAAAGGCGTGCCGTGGTTCCCCCCGCGGTGGTGTAATCCAACGAGGCATTCACCACATAGGGTGCCTGATTCAGCATCGGTCGCTTCGAATTGGTGAGAAACTTGGCTGCCAAATCGTTCAGTATGATCTCAGAGTCCGCCAACGTCAGGTTGGCAATCAGGGAGAAGTCCTTGAGCTGGGGGTTGAGAAACTGAAGCGTCTTTCTGGCCTCAAACTCGGCTCCTACGAGAGTGGCCCCCGTCGCGTTTTGAAAGCTAATGGTTCCGTTCTGATCGCTCGCTTGCGCCACCGTTTCGATTGGATCTTGGAAGCGCTTGTAGAAAAGGCTGATCGCCAGCACCTCGCGAAGCGTCGGAAAGTACTCGTAGCGCAAGTCGGCGTTGGTGATGTGGGTGAGCTTGAGGTCTGCGTTACCAGCGATGAAGGCACTACCGAAGAGATCCTGATACGCGAAAGGTGCGAGCTCTCTCAACTGTGGGCGTGCCAGCGTGCGCGTCAGAGAAGCGCGCACTTTGTTCTTGGTGTCAATGTCCACTACCGCGGCAAGCGCAGGTAGCAGATCCGTGCTGTTGAGTCTGACGTTCTTGACGGAAGAATCGGTGCCAAACTGATCGTAGGGTCGTACCGTTTGGTGCGTACGCTCAACTCGCTCGCCTGCAATCAAGCGTAGATTGCGAAGAACCTGCACATCGCTCATGAGGTAGCCCGCGTAGACATCTAACCCAGCCTTGTACGCGTCGACGGCCTTGGTGCTCTCACGAAGCTCAAGCAGCGGCCCAATATTGGATCCGTTGAGCAGCGCGTCACCGCAATCGTTGAAATTTGCGTTTCCGGAGCCCGCCGGATCTTCTGGACACGCGCGCTTCGCGAGGTCCGGCAACGCGTCGCTCGCGTGGAACGCCAGCGTTCGCGCATTGAAGCTTCGGTCCCGCACGCTGGCGAGACCACCCAACTTTACTTTCGAATCTCGCCAACCGACGGGTTGCGAGTAGTCTAACTTCGCGCTCTTCGATGTTTCCGTTTGGTCCGACCAGAAGTGACGCCCGCTGTCCGAGTCATTCTGGTATGACCAAGTGTTCCCCGTAGTCTTTCCAAAGGCGATGCTACGAGCGTCGGGTTGGTCTCGGCGCGCGCCTGAGAGAGAGAGCGTCCAGTCGAGTTCGCTTTTGCTCAACTCAGGAAAGACGTGTGTTCCGCGCAGCTGTCCGAAATTGAGCGCTCGCGAGACAAACGTGAGGCGCGTCGCGTGCACCTGACTGGACTCCTCAACTGTGCCCTGCATGATCTGGGTCGTGTCGTCCGCCAGCTGACTATGGAAACCAATCAGAGTTAGCTTGTGGTTCTTATTTGCACGATAGCTCACGCTCCCAAAGGCACCCCAGTTCACCGCATCCGAACCCGTGTTCAGGACCAGGTCTCGGAAGATGTGGGGTCCTAGGGACTCGTCCTTCACGTTGTATTCGCGCCGTACTTCGTCTTCGATCAGCTTGAAGCTCCGGCCATAATTAACCGCACCGAGCACGCCCACCTTCTGATCCTTGCCAAACTTCCATCCGTCACCCGCAACGATGGCGAGGCCGTGATCCGGCGGCGTGAACTCACGTTTGCTGCTGGTAAAACTATTGATCGACAATCCGGCGCGAGTTAGTTCTTCCTGGGTGACCGTCTCTTTGGGCGCGCCGGGCATGGCACCTGGCGCAGGGGCTTTTTCGAGTCCCGGTGCGAGCTGGAAAGGGGGAAAGTCAGAAGGTTTTGCGCGCTGCCCGTCGTCGATGCCAAGCCAGTCGGTGGAGCCGCCCGTGTAGTCCGGCCGCTCCCGGAACGTTGATTGGGTGTTGAACGCACCGCTGCCAGTTACCTGAAACAAGAATTTGTCGGGAATTTCACGCGTCTGAATGCGCACTGAGCCGCCTGCGAAGTCGCCTGGATAGTCCGGCGTGAACGTCTTGGCGATCGTGAGATTATCGAGCACCATCGTCGGGAAAAGATCTAGCGGAATGGCCGCGCGATCAGGCTCCGGACTTGGCAGCGGCGAATCATTGAGCAGCGCGTTGGAGTAGCGCTCCCCGAGGCCTCGCACATAGACGAAGCGATTGTCGACAATGGTGGCGCCGACGACTCGTTGCGCCGCTTGGGCGGCGTTGCGATCAGGAGTTTTGGAAATCTCCACACGGCCCACACTATCGCCGACCGCCGCCGAACGTTGACGCGCCAGGATTTCGCCTTCGATCGTCGCGCGGTTGGCTTCGGTTTCTACCTCGATCGTATCGACGTCGAGCTCGCGTGCCTCTACTTTCGTCTCGACGCGCAAGGTCTGATCCGCCACCACGACGATGCCATCCAAGCGCAGGCGGGGCCCCTCGAAAAAGATGCGCAAGGAGTAGCTGCCGGGGCGCACTTCCACCTGAAATTTGCCGTCAAAATCGCTGATCATTTTTTGTCCGGTCTGTGCGACGGTTACCTGCGCTTCTGGTAGAGGCTCGCCCCTGTCGTCCGTCACCTGGCCCCAGATCACAGCGCGCCCTTTCTTTGGCGCACGAAGCTTGAACTCACCGCCGATATCTTCTTCCCCTTCGGCGCCCTCCCCTTCGGCGCTGGCATCGGCAGCGGTGTCCTGTGCAGGCTGAGTTTCAGGTGGTGTTTCGGCTGGTGCGTCGGGCGTCGCTGGCGCGTCAGGCGTCGTGGGTGCTTCAGACGGCGTGGGCTCTCCGGGAGCGACAGGCGTTTCGTCGCCCACTTGCCCTACGTCGGCGTCAGCGGAAGGCTCACCCGTGGGCGCTTGCGCTGCGTCGGGGGGAGCGGCCGTTTGGGCGAATGCTTGAGTCGACGTTAAGCTAAGAATGATCCACGAGCAAAGGAAGGGTCTATTAAGGAATCGCATGAGCTCACTTTAAGGGAGGATGAAGAATCAGGAGGTCCTGGGGCCACGACGCCGCGCGGTGGCCAAGGCCTACTTCACGACTTTCTGAGTCAGAATCGCAATCGAGCGCGCACCGCCACTTCGCGACAGATCCATGGCTTCGACGGCGACGCCGTAGGGGACATCGTCGTGCGCGTCGAAATACAAGATTTTCTGGCCCTTTGCAGCTAGAAATCGAGGCAATCGCGACTTCAACTCCTCCTTCTTGAGGACGGTCTTATTGATCCGAATGACACCGGCCTTGTCGACCGTCAGTACCAACGGCTCATTGTTGGGATTGGGCACGACCGGCTCGTTCTTCTCATCCTGCTTCGGGAGATTGAGCCAGAACGTCTTGGTCATCAGCGGTGTGACCACCATGAAGATGATGAGCACCACCAGCGTGACGTCGACGAGCGGCGTCACGTTGACCGTCGGGACCGGACGGGCTCGCTTGCCCCCGCCGGAGGCAACTGTCATTCCCATGCGCGGGCTCCCGAGGCTGGTACTGCGCTCAGGTATTGAGACTTAGGACGCGCCACGAGCGGCCTTTCGTTCCATCACCTTGAGGCTGACGCCAGGAAAACCAATCTTCTGGATCATGGCGAGATTCTCACGCACCTTCCTATAGGGGACACGTTCATCGGTCTTCAGCATCACGTTCCGTTTGGGATCTTCTGCGTGCAGTTTCACCAGCCGTGACCGAAGTTGAGCCTCGGGTATCGCCTCTTTGTCCAGCAGATAGTTCCCAGCGTACGCGATACCGATGTCGATCGGGTTCAGATCCTTTGGCTTAGCATCCGGCTGAAAAATAGAGGGAAGCTCGATATGCTCGCCCTCGTTCAACGCAGGGGCGATCACCATGAAAATGATGAGGAGAACCAGCACCACGTCCACTAGGGGCGTGACGTTCATCTCTGGTTCAGGCTGCCGCTTCTTGTTCGATCGTGCGGTCGTAAGATTGACGCCCATGATGGTTCTCCAGATCGTCGAGAAGCTCGCCCACCGAACGCCCGAGTGCCGTCTCGATGCTGTTGGTGCGCGCGGTCAAATAATTGAAAAAGAGCACTGCTGGAATCGCGACGATCAGACCGAACGCGGTCACGATCAGCGATTCCGAAATACCGGCTGACACCGCGCCAAGACCCCCCGAACCCGTGGTGGCGATGCCCTGAAATGCGGAGATGATGCCAACGACCGTGCCCAACAGGCCGACGAAGGGAGCCACACTTCCTACCGAGGCCAAAATTCCTGAGCCACGCCGCAGCTCTTCGCCGAGCGCCTCTTGGCGGCGAACGGCCTCACTGCGCGCAAGATCGACTGGATGAACATTGCCGTTCTCCTGAGCATCGGAAGCGGAGAGGTATTTTTCAATAACCGTGCCGAACAGCTGTGCGAGGGTCGAATGTGGGAATTTCTCACTCTGCATCAAAACTTCTTCCAGGCTCCATTTCTGGAGCAAAGGGCCGATCGCGGTGGCAAACGCGGCGGATTCGCGCGCGGAGCGGTACATCGCAATACTGCGTTCCACGATGACGGCGACGCTCGCAACCGCCATGCAAAAGAGCACGAAGGCGATAGCCTTTGCCACAATGCTCATTGAGCCCCAGATGTGAACTAGATCAAAACTCATGACAGACTCTCCTCAGTTGGTTGGCTCATTGGGTCAGGGGCTAGGTGGTGATGCGGAAAGGGAAACGCGCGATCCTGAAAACTGCGACAGGACGACCTTCGAAAATGGCGGGCTGGAAGGTCCACTTGGACAGGGCTTCAATGCACACCTGTCGAAGTTCTGCGGGGCCACGCAGCACAGTGATGTTTGTCACGGTGCCAGCCTCCGTCACCACGTACTTGATGAGCACGACACCTTCGATGCCCGCTTGCTTGGCCTCAGCCGGATAGGTGGGGCTCGCCTGCGAGAGAGACTTGGGCGGCGTGACGTTCTCCGTGACGCGCATCGGGCCTGAGCGCTTCGACGGCGCTGGCGGCGCTGGCTTTTGGACAACAATTGGGGCAGGCGCGGGACGCGCCCCAGAGGAAACGACTCCGTTGGCGTAAGGATCGCCCTCTGCGCCGTTCGAGTTCGTCGGCTCCGCTTCCGTCAACGCAGCGTCGGATACTTCCGTCGGTGGCGTCAGACTTGGGAGAGCAGCGCGGTTCGCCGGCGGCGGCGCCTGCTGGGCCACTGGCTCGGGCGGAGGTGGCGGCTCGGGCTCGGGCTCGGGCTCAGGTAGAGCCTCCGCAAGTTTCACCTCAATGATTTTATCATCAGCAGGCTCCGCGACCACGGGCTTCACGGTGAGAGAAATCGCGACAACCCCCGCCATGACCGTCGCACCCAAGGCTCCGCCAAATACCAATCGACGACGTCTTAGATGATCGACTCCGTCAGCTGTCCAAGCGTCAATGTCCATTCCAGGGGCGGGAGCTTGCTCAGAGTCTGTGACATGCATGTGACGCAACTGGAAAATAGCCGTGACGCCTCTTTGCCAGAGATTTTCAGCGATTTTGAGAATCCTGACACACAAACGCCTTAAATCCGTCACCGCCCCGCGCGCAGTGCCAGCTCGCGTGCACCGCTCACCGGGAAACACTTGCGCTCGCAGCTGCTACGGTTCTGTCACCTCAAGGTCACACTCGGCGACTACTCCGCTCAGTCAACAGTGACGACCCAGATCTTAGTGGTGGAGGACGAACGCGATATCGCTGATGTCCTCGACTATAATTTGACCCGGGCAGGTTACGACGTCATTCTGGCAGCCAGCGGACACGACGGCCTGAAGTTAGCCCGAAGTCGCAAGCCGGATCTTGTGCTGCTCGATCTGATGCTGCCGGATATTTCAGGCACCGAGGTATGCCGAGCGCTGAAGGACGACCCCAGCACACGCGCGGTACCAGTCATCATGGTTTCGGCACGCGGCGAGGAGATTGATCGGGTCGTCGGCTTTGAGCTTGGTGTTGAAGACTACGTCACCAAGCCATTTAGCATCCGCGAGCTCCTGCTACGAATCAAGGCGGTGTTGCGCAGGCAAGGTCCAAAAACCCAAGCGTCGGATTTCCTCGAGTTTGGCGAGCTTCGGATCGATCTTGGAGCGCACCGCGTGTGGGTGAATGGCGTGGAGGTGGAGCTCACCGCGATTGAATTCAAGCTGCTCATTACGCTGCACGAGCGACAGAATCGGGTGCAATCGCGAGCGGCGCTCTTGGATCACGTGTGGGGCATGGACACGAAGGTGACAACTCGTACCGTGGACGCACACGTGAAGCGCTTACGTCAGAAGCTGGGAGCGGCCCGCGACTACGTCGAGACGGTGCGCGGGGTGGGTTACCGCTTTGCCGAGGCACCGGCGTCCCCAGCGTGATCTCACTCGGTGACGCTCAGCGTTGAGTGAGGTCGGACGCGAAGAG
>JBBSBI010000260.1:0-6570 GCA_038251425.1 Polyangiales bacterium | reverse complement strand
GGTCAAGCGCACCAAAACACTGGATGCGACTCGGGGGGACGCGTGGCAGAGTAGCCCCACTCTCGATGACTCGTGGCGGCTTGAATCTGATCTGGTGCTCCTGTTTCGTGCTGGCCAGTGCCCTCGCGAGCGCCCCCGTTTTTGCGGACCAGGCGGACCAGGCGCCTCCGCCGCATCAGGGCGAGTATGTGCCCGGCGAGCATGACCATCAGGACTATGTGCCTGGCGAGCATCGCTTGGAGGGCGAGCTGATCGCCCCTTGTTGCTGGAACCAGACGCTCGATATTCATGATTCGCCGATCGCGAGCGAAATGCGCGCGGAAATTAGAAAACGACTGAGAGCAGGTGAAAGCATCGATCAGGTGCGTGCCGTCATGGTCGAGCGGTATGGTTCCAAGATCTTAGCGGTGCAGCCCAACAGCCCGCTCCGAGGTTTCGCAGTTGGTCTGACGCTCTTGCTCGGGGCCGCGGGCGCTTTGGCGGTATTCAAACTCCGTAAGTGGCGAGCCCAATCAGAATTGACACCCAAAGCTCCGCCCGAAGCTCCCAGTACCCCAGCAGCAGAAGCCAAAAACACTGCACTCGACGCACGATTGGACAGTGAACTGAAGCAGTTTGAAGGCTAGGCGTCGCAGCCATGGAGCTTGAATTAGAGCGCATTGAGTGCGCGGGATCGCCGCGAGAATTGGGGTTAGCGCAGGGTGAAGCGTTGGCTGAGCGGATTCAGGGGTTTGTGGCGCAGCGCTTAGATGCAGCTGC
This sequence comes from Polyangiales bacterium, assembly GCA_038251425.1. Taxonomy (GTDB): domain Bacteria; phylum Myxococcota_A; class Polyangia; order Polyangiales; family Polyangiaceae; genus JBBRRP01. Next base: position 5,811 of record JBBSBI010000260.1, on the reverse strand, counting down.
TATCTATCTGAGCGACCGTGGCGCTCACAGCGTCGCTGACCTGCTTGAGGTGGGCAGAGCGTGCCTGGAAGTCAGCAAGAGCTATCACCCGGATGGCTATGCCGAGCACTTGGGAATAGCCGAGGCGGCCAAGGTCGACCCCGCCGTTCTGTATGCAACCACGAACATGACCGACGTGCGCGATGTCTTGTTGTTGGGTAAGCGCGCGGATGCGGAGGGCTGCTCGGTCGCGTTGATCCCCAAGGGTCTGGCTCAGGATCATCGCTTGATCGCCGCGCAAACCTGGGACCTGAATCCCACGGATCTAGAGTATGTGGTTGCGATCCACCGCATTCCGAAAACGGGGCCGCGCACTTGGTCCGTCACCTGCGCGGGTGCACTCTCGCTTGTGGGGATGAACGAACATGGGCTGACGGTTGGCACCACCAATCTCAAAACCCATGGCTCACGTGTCGGAGTCGGTTACTTAAGCATTCTGCACCGCGCTCTTTCGAGCGGTTCACGAGCCGAAGCCAGGAAAATGGTGCGTGAGGCGCCACGCGCCGGCGGCCACACTTACTTTCTCGCGGATGCCAACGGTGCTCAAGAGTTCGAATGCAGCGCAATGCTGTGCGTGGAGCGGACGCTCGAAAGCGAACCTTTGGTCCGGACGAATCACTGCGTCAGCGCGGAGGTGAAGTCGCTGGAGGGGGAGGCGCCGTCGAACTCTAGTTTGAAGCGGCTCGCTCGGCTCGGCAGCGTGCTCGCGCGCGGCGAGCACAGCGTGGCAACTGTGCGTGCGCTCTTTTCGGACCGAACAGACGGAGCCGACAGCGTCAATCGCTACGCCGAGGACAACCAAGGCACGTCAACCAACGCTTGCTTCATCGGCATCCCGGAAGCTTTGACCTTCTCAGTGTGTCGTGGCTCGGCCGATAGGGGCCGCTGGGTCACGCTTTCTTTTTAACGGCGGGTGAAGCTGGCTTCTTAGCTTTGCTGGAGGCCTTTTTACTGACCTTTTTCGGAGCCTTACGCTCCTCTTCCTCAAGCTTCTCTTTGGTGAATTGCTCAAGCGCCGCTTGAGCTACGCGTTCGGCTTTTTCATTGTCGCCGCGCATCTCCATAATGAAGCGGCTCGGAATACAGGCTCGCGCTTTGCCCCACTTCATCCGCTCCTTACAGAAGCTGATGGTCAAGTGATCTTGCGCCCGGGTGACTCCCACATAACAGAGCCGACGCTCTTCCTCGACGGTCCCTTCCAGCAGAGAACGGCGATGCGGCATGATGCCTTCTTCAACTCCGACTAAGTACACATGTGGAAACTCTAGGCCTTTGGCGCTGTGCAGCGTCATCAAGGTGAGGGCGTTCTTCTTTTTGTTTTCGTCCTCATCTTTGTAGTCGTCCTTTGAGGTCAAGGAAGCTTCTTCCAGAAATCCAAGCAAGCTAGGATTTTCGGCCTGTTGTTCGTATTGAGCCAGTGAGTTCACTAGTTCTTCCAAGGAGGCCGTGCGCGACTCAATTTCGGTCGCCGTCTTGTAGGTACGCTCCAGCTCCGCTTTGTAATTCACGCTGCTCAGCAGCTCCTTAGCGAGATCGGCGAGCGACCCTTTGCCCAACTGCGACTGGAAGGAGAGCATCAGATTCTGAAACTGAACGATCCGCTCTCCCGTATGGTGACCAATGTCCGGGTGCGTCAGACTGGCACCGAGCACGGTCCACAACGGTACGCCCTTCTCGACGGCATGCTCCAGCAACGTTTCGATGCTGCCCGTCCCAATCCCACGCGGGGGGGTGTTCAGAACTCTGAGCAGCGAAAGCTCATCCTTCGGATTCGCGATCACGCGCAAATAAGCCATGATATCGCGCACTTCCTTGCGATCAAAGAAGGAGAGCCCGCCCACGATCACGTACGGGATCTTCGCGCGCCGCAGCTCCAGCTCAAACACACGCGGCTGTTCGTTGGTTCGAAACAGGATGGCGATGTCACTCGGAACCACGCGTGGCCGGTCACTCGAAGGTGTGAGTTGGTCGCGCACGTCCCGCACCACCTCCTCGGCCTCTTTGGTTTCATCGTCGAACCGGATAAAGCGCGGTGCGGCTCCACCTTCACGCTCAGCAAACAGTTGCTTGTCGTGACGGCTCTTGTTGTTAACGATGAGTGTGTTGGCTAACTCCAAGATCGCGGCTTTGCTGCGATAATTCTGCTGAAGGCGAACCACTTTCGCCTTAGGCCAGTGGCGTGCGAAGTTCAGAATGTGGGTCACTTCCGCCCCACGCCAGCCATAGATGGACTGATCGTCGTCGCCCACGACGCAGAGATTCCCGTGGGCCTGGGCCAAGTGCTTGACAATTCGGTACTGGAGCCCGTTCGTGTCCTGATATTCATCAATGAGCACGTGGTCGTGCCGGGAGGATTCGGCAAAGCGAACTTCGGGGAACTTCTCAAAGAGCTCCTCGGTGAGCATCAGGAGATCATCGAAATCAAGCGCTCCAGAGGACTTCAGGGCTGCTTGGTACCGAACATAGGCTGCCGCGGCCAATTGATCCTTGTCGTCGGTGGAGACATCCACAGCCTTGCTCGGACTTACCGAGAGGGTCTTCCAGCCGCTGATCTTGTTGATCAAATCCGAGGGCCGGAGCTTCTCTTGCCCCACCCGAATGTCGCGCAAAGCGTTTCGAGCAAGAGCTTCCTGATCGCCCCGATCGTAGATCACGAACTCTTTTGGGTAACCGAGGCGGGTGATGTGACGGCGTAAAATGCGTACGCAGAGCGAATGGAATGTCGAAATTTCGGGCGGCAGAATATTCCTGGGGCGTTTGCCGAGCAGCTTCATGGCCCGCTCACGCATCTCTTTGGCAGCCTTGTTCGTGAAGGTGAGCGCCAGGATCCGACTCGGCGTGATGCCGCTCTGAATCAGCTCAGCGATGCGAAAGGTGATCACGCGCGTCTTGCCGGTGCCAGCTCCGGCCAGCACTAAAAGCGGGCCATTCAAAGTCTTTACTGCCGAATGTTGTTCAGCGTTGAGCCCGCTTGCCATAGAGCGCGAACCATCCGAAAAAGTACCAAGCGGGTCAAGCGCGGTGCTTTTTCGCACCCGCACACACACCAAGCGCGGTGCTTTTTCGCACCCGCACACACACACCAAGCGCGCACGGTTCGCGCGCCACTCAGCAGCACAAAAGAATTGACTTGCCTGATGAGTGTCGGCTCTAATTTAAACTGGCAACGCGCAAGTTGCCTTTGAATGAATGACTTGGAGCTGCTGAAGCTGTTCACCGAGACACGTGGTCAAGGCACCGGTAGGGTTCTCAGATTGGGAGCGCGTACCGTACGCGCGGGGGCGCTTTGCGCTCAAACGCCCAGCAAAAGGCTCGTGCATGCCCTTAAGCACCTATCGCGACGTGCGTTAGCTGAGTTGTCGGACCTTCGAGATCCATCGGAGCAACTCCACCGGCATAGGGACCACCATTGATCATCGCTGGCTCATTCGACACCGACGCCATCTGTTGTTTCTCATCGTGGCAGGCGTGGTGAATCTCAAAAAAATGACGCCTTCGATCAGGCCATCGCAGACTTCGTGGGGAGCACTCCCGATATGCCCACTCGAGTCCAAATGTTGAGCTATTTGCCCTATTTTAAGCAGTGTGGCGCGATCCGCAGCTTGCAGGGGCGGAACGAGATCTTGGGCAGCGTGGCAAGGAAAAAACGCAGCTACCTAAAAATAATTGTTGACAGAAAACCATAGATGGCAATATATGGAAGTGCATTGCCATACGGTGGTACACATTCCACTAACACCTTGGAGGGTTCATGGCCGCAAAGAGGAAAAAGAAAAGTTCCCGTAAAGTAGCTGCTCCCGTTGGAGCAGCAGCCCCCGCAAAAAAGAGCCGTCGCAAGAAGGCTTCTAAGAAGAAGGCATCCAAAAAGGCTGCCAAAAAGACTGGTGGCCGTAAGAAGGCTGCCAAAAAGACCGGCGCTACGAAGAAGCGCGCCGCAAAGGCAGCCCGCCCCGCAAAGAAGGCAGGCCGCAAGAAGAAGAAGGGTCGCCGAGCAGCAGCGCCCGCAGCAGAAGCCGCAATGTAAATTGCAGTCTGTAGCCCCAGCAGGTGTCGCTCGGTTTCCCAGTGGGAAGCCTGAGGGGCACCTGCTGAGGTGTTTTGTGGGGGTGAGTTTTTTGAAGTGTTCTTTAGGGCTGGGCGGAAAACAGGGTCGGGACCAATAGCGCGTTCGTTTCGCCTGCGCTGACGCGCAACTCGGCATGAATCGCGAGCGCTGGTGTATTGGGGGGCGAGCACACGCTGGTGAATGCCACCGAGGGGCCATGGCCTATGGCAAGCTGCGCGGCCGTCTGCGCGTGAAGGAGCCGAACTTCGATTCCGGTAGCACCCGGTCCGAGTGCGGCGCTCACGTCCAAGCAATTCCCAGATGGTATTGAAAAGTCCTGGCTGAAAATACGGGTAGCGGCGAGCGCGGCAAGTTGGGGAGCTGCCAGATGCGCCACTGAAGTGATGCGTTCACGCTCAACGAGACTACCAATGAGTCTTGCAGCTGCAATGGGATGCAGCGTGAGAAGTCTGGGTTCTTGTCGTTCGCGTCGAAGTTGCACGAGCACCTTGCCTGGCCGTGTGAGCGTTTCAAGATCGAGGCGTGCCCGAGAACTCGTGGCACAGGGAAAGAGTCGGAGTTGGCTCATGCCGTTCTGTTGAACGAGCAGTTCCTGATGCTCGTTCCAGAGCGAAGCGGCGAGCAGGCGAATCGGCGTTTCGCTTAAAATATCCAGGCGAAAACAGCCAGTTCCTAGGGGGATGGGCAAGCTCTTCCGCTCTCCCATTCGAAGCTCAAGTGGGCTTTGCCAAATCGGTTTTTCGTAACCGAGTGCACTCAGGGAATCGTTGAGTGCAGGCGCCGTGTCACTCAGCTTTCCCTGGGGCAGCACGTTCGTGACGCTCACGTTCGTCTGCAGTTGCGAAGTCACTCCCGGTCCCGCTTCCGCGAGCACGAGTGCAGCGACTCCGCGACCCACGTGCGGCCGAAGGGAAATGGTAACGCTGACCCGTTCAGGCGAACAAAGCAGACTCGAACGCTCGGTGCCTCGGCTCGCGCCCCGCGCTAAGTAACGGCCCTCGGTATCTTGAACAGTAAGATCCAAGTAACCGACATCATCGGACGGTACGGCTAGTACATCCAGGCAACCGCCCTTCGGGATGTCGGCCGTGATTTGGGTCGGTGTGTCGGGCTCAAGTGGGAGTGCGACACGCCGACTCTCGTGCCAGTCTCCGCCGATCAGGCTGCGATGTTCCGCAATGTTAGCCTCAAGCCCAGCCCAATTTTCGCTCGCCAGCGCCGCCCGGGAATTCACGAGTGCTTGGCCGATCGCGGCATTCAAGGGAGCTTTTTGCTTGGCGTCGACCTCCTGGGCGAGGAGCGCAACGAAGCCCTCACCCGCTGCAATTCGAGCCATTGCATACACGTGTTTGGGGTGAGGGGGGCACACCAGCAGCGACGGAGAGCGGTCGGAAGATTCATCGCTGGCAAGGAGCGCTCCATCCTCCCCAAATAAGAAGAGATCCACATCTGCCACACCGGGTGACACACGCGCTACGAATAGGGCGCATTCGGACTCGGGCAGCGCGTGGGTTGCGAGAATTCGATCGCCAGGGATCCCAGCATCAATCACTAAAACCTTGCTGCGGTGCGCTCCCTCACCGAGCGCTTGCGTCAGGGCGGGCCCCAACCAAAGACGCATATCTGGGTCCCGTTCTTGGGCTCCCGCTGGCTGTGCCTTTGCAGCTATAAGTGCTGGCCGCATGGGCGGCGGGCTACACCCGAGT
>JBBSBI010000259.1:0-6658 GCA_038251425.1 Polyangiales bacterium | reverse complement strand
GCCGGGCTCTGATCGCGCCGTTGGCCTGTGACCCAAGCGCCATAGTTTCGCAAGGCGCGGGATAGCGGTTGAACCTTGCGGATCTCGCAGCACTCTTGGTGCCCGTCTTGATAGAAGCTGGTGAGGCCACGCCGGCGCACCAAATCTTCAACGCCTACGAAATCCGGAAAATAGATTTCAAGCGTGATCTTGTAGTGATCTCGGACCCGTTCGAGGAAGCGATAGGTTTGGGCATGCAGGCGCCCGGTGTCCAAACAGAACACTGAGAAAGGCAAATTGAGCTTACTTGCCATGTCGATCAGCACGACATCTTCGGCGCCGCTGAACGCAATGGCGCACTCGGCTCCGAAACGAGTGAGGCCGAAGCGGAGGATGTCTTGCGGGGTTTGGGAAGCGTGTGCTGCGTCGGCGCTGGCGATGTCTTGGTCTGAGAGGGGCGCTTCTGGGCTTGGATGAGGCGTTGCTGTGGGCTCCGCTGCCAAGCTGGCTTTGGCGCCCAGGCGCTCCTTCAAGAGCCGAGGCGCGCTGTCGAAGATCTGTACGCCGCCTTCATCACGAACCACAAAAAAGGGTGCCAAGCTGACCCCGTATTGGGCACCAAGCCGCATCCCAGGCGAGCCCGGTTCTCCCTCGACTGCCCACACGATGTCGTTGATCTGGTCCCAGACTCCGCGATCTCGCAGAAATTGTTCTGCTTGGCCGCACTTCCGGCAAGGTGAGCCATCAAGGAGCTGTTTTTTGACCATGGTGACGTGCATGCGGGACTCCTGTCGGTGCGTCGGCGAACCGAGAGCCTGCAAACCTAGGTCAGGTGGCCCGCGCGGTCCACAGGCCAATTGGTCGAGAAGTTAGGGTCAGAAGGCTCATTGTGTTAGTGGATGAGCCTGCCTTAGGCTCACGCCTGAACACTTGGCATCACTTCGGAGGAAGACCATGCGCACACACTCTTTTGCTTGTTTTGCAGCCCTTTCAGCTGCTTCATTTCTATCCGCTCAAGCCAGCGCCCAGCCCCCGGCAGTTGCTCCGGCACCCGCAACAGCACCGGCAGCCGAAAGCAAACCCGCGGAAGGTGCAGCTCCCTCGGAAGCTAAGCCCGCGGAGGGCGCCGCTCCCGTTGAAGGATCCGCCTCTGTATCGCTGGGCTCCGAACCGCCTCAGGCTACAGAAGGTGCCGTGCCTGCACCCGTTCCCGCCGCAGCACCACCGGTTCCCGCAATCGTGGCGCCCATGGCTCCGCCCGCTCTGGAACCTGTGGCTGCCGAAGTGCCTGCAGCCGCTCCCAACTGGTACGAAGCCGCCGAGTATCGAGTGTTTGTGGATTCCTATGCTTCGCTCAATTGGAATTTCCCTAAGCCGCAGACGGGCACCAAGGGTCAGGGCGAAGTCCGGGCGTACGATCAAACGAACGGTTTCGCGCTTTCTTGGGTGGGTGCGGATCTCAGCCTGCCAGCGGCGCCCGTGGGTGGCACGCTCAGCCTGCGTTTTGGGCCCACCGCGCAGCGTTATTCCACCAGCTGCTTCAGTGGGAAGTGCGATGCCGACTACGGCCTAGGAAACGTGAAGCAGGCGTTTGCTTCGTACAGCCCTGTCGCAGGGCTCACCTTGGATCTGGGCAAATTCGACACCATTTATGGTGCTGAAGTGGCCGACAGCCAGGACAATATGAACTACACGCGCGGCATTCTGTACTGGCTCGGCCAGCCACTTTTCCACACTGGTTTACGCGCTGAGTATCAGGCCACCCAAGAAATCGCTGGCACGTTGTTGATCGTGAACGGTTGGAATAATTCCGTCGATAACAACGCAGGCAAGAGTTTCGGGTTGCAGGGCAAGTACGCAACCAGTGACGAGATGTTGTCGGTTGCCCTCGGATACCTCGGTGGCCCAGAGCGCGACGACACGGACGTCCTCACCTGTGAACCAGGCTTCGAGCTCAATCCTGCCTCGGGCTGTCAGGCGAAAGCTGGCGCACCGGGCGGTGTCTTCGCTGTTGACCGTGCGGACTCCGACACCAAAGGCTGGCGCCACTTTCTGGACTTGGTCGTGGGCTTGAATCCCAGCAAGGATTTCGCGGTGCTCGCCAACCTGAGCTACGGTATCGATCACACGAGAAACCCTCTGAAAAGCAGCGATTTCGTGTCGTCCACCTGGTGGGGCGGCATGCTCGGCGCGCGCTACGATCTCGGCAAGTTTGGCGTCGGAGCGCGCGGCGAATATTTCGCCGACAAAGACGGCTTCGCAATTCCACGCGCAAAGGGTACGAGCCCAGACGGCGCTGCTCTGATGACCGGCACGTTGACACTCGACGCGGATCTCGCGCCCGGCGTGGTGCTGAAGTTGGACAACCGTTTCGATTGGGCGGATCGCAAGCTGTTCCAGTCGGGGATCCGCAAGGCCGAAGGCTCGGAATTCACGAGCACACTGGGATTCGTCGCCAGCGTTCCTTAATGGATGGAAGGATGAATGCACTAGGCGTTCAGGAAAATACTTACTTCCTGAATGCCGAGCGCTTGGCGTCGCTCACGGCGGCGTAAGTTAAGAACCGCTGAAATCCCGCTCGACTCTCGGGCGTGGGGGCTCCTTCGTAGCCGAATCCATGCGGCACCTTGGTGGTGATCAGGCAGGTGACGGCTTCATCAAACCGCCGCGCCTGCGGCGAGAGATCACCGGGCAGAGCACTCGCATCCGCTAACGCCTGCACGACATCGGTGAGCTGCGGGCAGTAGCCGGGGGTGCGTTCCAGGTCGATATTTTGCCCAGGTTTACTGCAGCAATTCCGCTTCATGATCGCCGCGGCGGCGAGATCGTACCAGCCGAGCTCGGCTTGGTAGGGAAGGGCGGCGAGCAACGCTGGATCAACACCCGCGTCTAGCTTTTCCGGTTTACGCGGTTCGGGTGCCCGGGCGTCTTCAGCGGGCGGCGGGGTATTTGCCTCAACTTTCTTGGCGGCGTGTGCGCGAACCAGCGCAAAAAGTAGCGACGTACCTTGTGAGAAGTTCTTGGTTTGGCAGAAGAATTCGAGACTTGGCGAACCCAAGAAGCTGGCCTTCGGAAAGTAGGAGAGCAAGCACTGCTCCGAGCTCAACTGCGGGCTTGGTTTGGGGAGCGGCTTGGCGTTGAGCGTCGGGGGCGTTGGGACAGCAGCCTGAGGTGAAACAGCAACTTCAGATTCACTCCGCGAAAACACCACCCCCGCGACCAGTGCCGCTACTCCCACGCCGGCCGCGAAGGCCAGCGGCCATGCGGGTGCTTTCTTCTTAGCAAAGGGCGGAGGTCCAGAGCTGCGCCTCGGACGTTTAACCTTTGCAGTTGCTTCCGCCATTTCGGTCGCAGCTGGCCACAGCGAATCCCCAGGACCGATCGAGAGTTGAGGTCCGAGTGTGATGTCGGGTCCGAGGGAAGCTTGCTTAGGGCGAGGTGCACCCAGCAAACCGTCAGGGACCCCCCGCAACGTGCTGAGCACGGCCTGCTCGTTGAAGACGATCGGCTCATTTTCGAGGCCTTGCGAGCGTGGACGGAGCGACGGCGCATCGCCGACGAAGAGCGATCCGGGGAGCTGTTCGCCGCGTTCGATTTTGTCGAAAGCGTCGCGAATCCGCGTGAGCCTTGTCAGGCGTCGACTGGGATCAGGGTGAAATGCTGCAACGAACAGACGCTCCAGTTCCGGTTCATCGACGCCCGCTTCTGAGAGCGCTGCCATCTGACGGGCTTGCACTCGATCTCGAATCTGTTCGCTGGATTCGGAACCAAAGGGAGGCTTGCCCGTGATGGCAAAGTAAAGGCTGGCAAGCAACGACCAGCTATCATCAGCGGGCGTGGGTGCCTCCCCAGAAAGCCGTTCGGGCGAGCAATAGGCCCCGACTGCGGGTACGACAAGCTGAGTGAGCACCGGAGCGATGGCGCGCTGTTCCGGTTCGACGATGATGGCAAGTGGAGACACCGCACCATGCACGGCGGGCTCTTCGTGCAAAGCCGCCAGGGCTTCAAGTAATCTTGTGAACCAGATTAACGCTTTAAAAGGGTCAATAGGATGCTTGGCGCGCGCTTCGGCGAGTGTGATTCCGGGCACATGTTCGGCCACGAAGGTGGGGGCCCCCGTTCCATCCACACAGCTGAGCAGTGTGGCAAGGTGCCGATGTTTCAGGCCCTTTCGCGCAAGCAGCCGCCGCGCGTGCGCCCCCTCCGTGACGAGCACGACGGTCTCACTGTTGCTATTTAGGTCTCGCGCCAGGGCCCGCTGCAACCCATCCTCCGAGCCGAGCAGTTTTTCGATCCGGTACTGGGGGGACGATGCGAAAGGAGAGTCCATGCCAAATCGCATATCTATCACGATCATCCCGCACGCTGAAACAAAACGGAAACTCCGCGCACGGCGCGTCCATTAGGTAGGTTTCCGGTTTTCCTGTTTCCCTGGCTTGGGCGACTGGCCGCTGGTAAAACTCCCTCAGGCGATCCTAGCTGAGCGCGACTCGTGATTGCGAGAGCGCGTCGCGCTCGCAGCTGCAAGCTGCCGAAGCACAACCTCGGTGGCTGAAAAATCAATACAACCATCCGTCACGCTCTGGCCATACGTTAGACCTTGACCGTTTCCGATCGGTTGGGTGCCTGCTATCAGGTTACTTTCCAGCAACAAACCGAGCACGTCGTGGGAGCCGGCGCTGATTTGTTCGCTCACATTGGCGGCGACCGAGGGTTGGCGGCGGTAGTCTTTCTCGCTGTTCCCGTGGCTACAATCGACAAGCAGCTTCGGATTCAGTTGCGCCGCTTTGAGAGCTCGACTCGCCGCTAGCACGTGCTCTTGTGAGTAATTGGGCCCCGTGTTGCCACCGCGAAGAACCAGATGACCATCCTCGTTGCCCCGTGCGTGAACAACCGCAACCCTGCCGTCTTGGCTGAGGCCAAGAAACCTGTGGGGATGAGCCGCGGACAAGATGCCGTTGATGGCGACCGAGAGCCCGCCATCCGTTGCGTTCTTGAAACCCACCGGCATAGAAAGCCCACTAGCCATCTCACGATGGGTTTGGCTCTCCGTTGTTCGGGCCCCGATCGCGACCCAGCTGATCGCATCGGCGATGTACTGCGGAGTGACCGGATCGAGTAACTCAGTAGCAATCGGGAGCTCCAAGGCTGCAATGTCCAGCAAAAGTTTCCGCGCGATGCGGAGCCCCCGCTCAATATCGCAACTCCCATCCATATCCGGATCATTGATCAGCCCTTTCCAACCGAGGGCCGTCCGGGGCTTTTCGAAGTAGACACGCATCACGATCAGGAGGTCTTGTGAAAGCTCACTTTCCAGGCGCTTTAGGCGAGTTGCGTAGTCGAGTGCTGCCGCCGGATCGTGGATGGAACACGGCCCAACAATGGCCACCACGCGCGGGTCTTGGCCGTTCAGGGTGGCGCGGAATGCGTGGCGGTTTCTCGCGACTCCGGCTGATTCCAGTTCTTTGAGAGGCAGTTCCTCTAAAAGTTCGCTTGGCGTTAGCAGTGGGCTCATCTGATTCACGTTAAGATTGGAAGTTGTCGGCATGGGATTCGATGAGGGGCTAGGGGACAAAAGCGAAAAACCCCGGTCGGTAGCGACCAGGGCTTCTTTGTGGGGACTTTCTGAACAATCCGCTTACAAGATTCAGCCTGGACGCCGTGCTTCCGCACGCCAATATCCAAACCAAAACCGGAAACGACCGTTCACGGGGCAGAGCATGCCAGACGTGCTGCCCGAAGGCAAGCTCGTCTAACACGACGTGTTTGGCCGGCGGTCGCTACACCCACGTCGGGCTGCGTTGCGCGAGGATCCCCTAGCCACCACGGGTTTTATTTTCGCAGCTTCGACAGAAGCTTCACACGTCCCAATCCACCAAGGTGTCGCTTGCCACGTTGATGTCGCCAACAATGCGCCCCGTAGAACGCATCTTCCCTAACGCACGAAGTGACCCAAACCGAGCTGCGACGCGATCAGATGGTCAAGCCGTGCGGCCTGGTGTGCGGCGTCAGCAAATCGTCGCCTTCGAAATGCCACGCCACGTGCTCGCACTCGACGGGAGCGTCCAGGAACACGTCACGCAGCCAGCGCCAGGCCGGCGGGGTCACAGGGTCGAGCACCTGACGGAGCAGTGCATTGTCGATGGACGGAAAGAATTTTCGCACGTCGATGCGCAGCACGAAACGGTGAACGCGGAACAACTCCGCCGCCCGCCGCAAGCAGCGGTGTGTGCCCTTGCCACGACGGCAGGCGTAGCTCTGCGGTGCGAACCAGCGCTCCAGCGCCGGCAAGGCGGCATCGATTAGCAGGTGCTGCACTACCCGATCGCGAAACGGCAGTGCGAAAATCTGCCGGCGCTTGGGGTCCTGAATCCAAAATGACCGGCCCCGTCCTGGCCGATACAACCTCGCATCGAGGTCGGCGGCGAGTTGCTGGACGCGTGGCGAAGGGTCGAGCAAGAACGTGGCGACGTCCCGCGAGCAGCGCTTGCCGCGCGCCGCGTTGTGGCAAGCGTGGCGAAGGGCGGTAACAAGTGTGGGCGCATGAGACATTCGAACCGCAACAACAACACGCCCGACCATCGCAACAACAACATCGGGCTGTTGGCTAACGAAGGGGCAGGAAGTGGACGCGATCGACCCAATCGCTGGGAACACTACAGGTAGCCACGAGACCTAG
>JBBSBI010000258.1:0-6689 GCA_038251425.1 Polyangiales bacterium | reverse complement strand
TTGCTTCATCGACCGCCACTCGAATGCTGCGTGCTGGAATATCGATCTCAATCGTGTCGCTCTCCTCAACCAGAGCGATCGTGCCGCCGCTCGCAGCTTCAGGGGAAACATGCCCGATACTGAGCCCGCTCGTGCCGCCACTGAAACGACCGTCTGTCACCAGGGCACACACTTTGCCGAGCCCTTTGCCCTTCAAAAAGGACGTCGGGTACAGCATTTCCTGCATGCCAGGGCCGCCTTTGGGCCCTTCATAGACGATCACCACCACATCGCCCGCGACGATTTTATCCTCCACGATGGCGTCCACTGCCGCATCTTGCGAGTGAAACACGCGCGCCGGACCACTGAAGATCAGGCTTGAGGCGTCGACGCCCGCCGTCTTCACGATGCAGCCTTCAGGCGCCAAATTGCCGTAAAGCACAGCTAGGCCACCATCCTGGCTATAAGCGTGCTCCCTCTCACGAATGCAGCCGTGTTCAGCATCCGAATCGAGCTCAGCAAAATATTTTTCTTGAGAGAATGCCAGCGTTGTACGCACACCGCCTGGAGCCGCCAGTGCCCGGCGCTTCGCAGCTGTGCTCGTTTTCCCACTGCGCACATCGTTCTCATCAAGTGCCGCGGTCATTGAATCGCTGTGGACGGTGCGCACGTTTTCGTGAAGCAAGCCTGCGCGCTTCAGCGCGCCCAAAATCGTGAAGATGCCGCCAGCACGGTGCACATCTTCCACGTGATAGTCCGAAGAAGGCGCCACTTTGCACAGATTGGGCACCTTTCGCGACTTTCGATCGATATCCTTCATCGTGAAATCAACGCCACCTTCGTGAGCGATCGCGAGCAAGTGAAGCACGGTATTGGTGGAGCCACCCATTGCGATGTCGAGCGCAATAGCATTCTCGAACGCTTCAAAGGTGGCGATGCTGCGCGGCAAAACGCTCGCGTCTCCCTGCAAATAGTGGCGGCGTGCGAGATCCACGATGCGCTTCCCCGCACTCTCGAACAGCTCCCAGCGCAGCGCATGCGTGGCGAGCACCGTGCCGTTACCTGGAAGTGCCAAACCAATCGCTTCATTCAAGCAATTCATACTGTTGGCCGTGAACATGCCCGAGCAGGAGCCGCAAGTGGGGCAGGCATTCCGTTCAATCTCCAGAAGCGCCTCGTCTGAGACGCTCGCATCACTCGAATAGATCATGGAATCGATGAGATCGAGCTTTCGCTTCAATGGATTCCCGTTGCGATCGTGTGTGCCAGTGGTCTTCCCGGCTTCCATCGGGCCACCCGAAACGAAAATGGTCGGGATGTTAAGCCGCATCGCCGCCATCAGCATGCCGGGAGTGATCTTATCGCAATTGGAAATGCAGATCAGTGCGTCGGCAACATGCGCCTGCACCATGTACTCGACACTATCGGCAATCAGATCACGGCTTGGCAGGGAGTACAGCATGCCGCCGTGACCCATAGCGATCCCATCGTCGACAGCGATCGTGTTGAACTCAACGCCCCAACCTCCCGCAGCATCCACCACCTTCTTCACGCGCTGGCCAACATCATGCAGATGCACGTGCCCAGGAACGAACTGAGTGAAGCTGTTGGCTATTGCCACGATAGGTTTCTCAAAGTCAGCATCCGTCATTCCCGTGGCGCGCCAGAGCGCCCGAGCACCGGACATGTTGCGACCCTGAGTGGTAGTGCGACTGCGAAATCCTGACATGCGGCGCGTTCTAGCATCGCACCCGGAGGTTCGGCAAAAGTGCCCGAGTTTTGGGTGTGTTCCATACCGGTTGGCATTGAGGGGGAGTCAGTTGCCCCTCTCGCCGTGCTCGCGCGAAGCGCGGCTCGGCGGTCTCCCCTTGCCAGTCGCTGCGCTCTGGCGGGGAGACGGAGCAAATGAGTGTGGAGCGGAGCGATGCGCATTTCACCTTGCGCGCATCGAATCAATGCACTAGACACTGAACCATATGGTTCATCAATCGGCGACCCAACTCGACGCCTCCTTTGGCGCTCTCTCGGACGCGACCCGGCGCGGCGTTCTGGAGCGGCTCGGACGCGCAGACGCTTCGATCACCGAGCTTGCCGAGAAGTTCCACATGACCCTCACGGGCATGAAGAAGCACGTCGGCGTCTTGGAGCGCGCGGGGCTCGTCGCCACGGAGAAGGTCGGGCGCGTGCGGACGTGCACGCTCGGCCGGAGCCGCCTTTCGGCAGAGACGGCATGGATCAAAGGATATTGCCAGCTCTGGGCCGCACGCTTCGACGAGTTGGACAAGGTGATCGATGAACTGAAACGCAAGGAGAAGTTCGATGAACGAAAGTAAAGACAGTGAGCCCAACCCCACAACGAACCGCACGACGGTGGAATCAAAATCCGAGCGCGAGGTCGTCGTTACGCGAACCTTCGACGCCCCGGCGCGCATCGTCTTTCAAGCGTGGACCACGCCCGCGCTGTTCAGGCGGTGGTGGGTACCGAAGTCGATGCCGCTGGCCCTGCTCTCCTACGAGGCGGATATCCGTGTTGGAGGCGGCTACCGTCTTGTATTCGACGTCGACGGTACGAAGACGATGGCGTTCTTCGGCAAGTACCTCGAAGTGACGCCGCACTCGCGACTCGTCTGGACGAATGAGGAGAGTGGCGAGGATGGGGCCGTCACCACGGTGACCCTCGAGGAAAAAGGCGGCAAGACGCTGCTGGTGCTGCACGAGCTTTATCGCTCGAAGGAAGTTCGCGATGCTGCCCTGGCCTCCGGAGCGTACGAAGGCATGGGCGAGACGTTCGGTCAACTGGACGAGGTGCTCCTCACGCTCGGCGGGACGGGCCCGAGCGAAACCGGTGGTGGCGTCGGAGGAGGCTGAGGAGCAGGCCCAAGCTTGGCGAGGCCTTCTTTCGATCTCATTTGGCCAGGTCGATTTTGTCCTATGCTCCCATCAATGACATTCCATGCCCCTCCTAGGCACCCAATCCTGTTTTACCATCGCGCCCTGGCGGCGGCGCTGGCGTTAGCCCTTTGCCGCTGCGCGTCGAGTGCCCCTGGTGTGCACCAACCCGCGCGGGATCCGGCGGCGGCGCAGCCACTAGCGTCGATGATTCAGGACTGCAAAAGAGGGGATGGCGAGCAGTGCTACCTCATTGGGCGTCTGCGTGAGGAGATGGTCGTGACGCCTGGCGACGGCAAGGGCGTATCCTATTATATGCAGCGCGCGTGTGACTTGGGCTTCACCTTAGGGTGTGTGAGCGAAGCCATTCGCGCTTTTGTCGTGGCGACCAGCGCAACGGAACGGAGGCGGGCGATCGGTACTTTGGCTAGATTTTGTGAGCAGGGGTTCGGCGAAACTTGTGTCTGGTTGGGGTCGATCGAAGCTGACAAGGATCTTCCGGCAGCGATGACTTATTGGGAAGCCGCTTGTAACCAGGGGATTCTCACCGGATGCATTGGGTACGCAGGGGCGGCGCTCAGCGGCGCTGCACCACAATCAGAGGCGATTGCCCAAGGGCGCGTTTTTTTGGCGAAGGCGTGCTCCGCAGGGGAGCCTATGGGATGTTGGATGCTTGGGGCGGCCGATCTTAAAGGCGCGGGGCTTCCTGCTCGTGACCCCGTCGCTGCGGCGAGGTTGTTTGACCGAGGCTGTGAACTTGGAGCCAGCGTGAGCTGCTTTTACCTCGGCCTACGCTACGCCAAAGGTGATGGCGTGCATAAGGATGGCCCGCGTGCTGCTCGCTCCTTCGAAAAAGACTGCAATCAAGCGCCGCCTGATGTGGACGCATGCGAGTTCATTGCCGTGATATATGAGGGGGGCCACGCAGGGATCGACATCCGCAAGGATCTTGCAGAAAAGTACCGACGGCGAGCGCAGGAGGCTAAGGCTGAGGCGAAGAGTGCGCCTAAACCTATCCTTTCCTATAAGTTTGACTTGAAGGTGCCCGAGGCCGATCAATAGAGGCACTAGATGCTCCTCGCCACAGTTCAGCCCGCTGTAGCCTCGATTGCCTTCCGCCCAACGAGTGGCATACGCGAAGGGAATCGCTGCGGGCTCTTGTCCGCAGGTTGCCTGCACCTCGTTTGATCGCAGCTGCGGCCACTCGCTACTCGTAGCTCTCTCCTGGAAACGCCGCGGATTTTGCCCTTCGCGGCCTCAGTCGCCGCATGGCGGACACCGCGGTCCACATGGAGCAGCACGTGTTGCCCCGCGTCACCGTGCGTCACTGGATTTGCTCCTTGCCCTGCGCCTTGCGTGCGTTGCTAGGCTATGACCGCGCCCTCGCGGCGCTTGTCGTGAGTGCTTTCGCACACGAGCTCGACCATTCGATCGATTTGGCACTTCGCGGGTGATTGGGCGGCGCCTCGGGCAGCGGAAAGTCGAAGTCCCCTGAAATTGAGGGGGATTGGCGACGTAACTGGCGAGTGAGAGCTCGTTGTAGAACCGAGCGGTGCTAGGCTACCACTCGCGCCGATGAAACCGAGTGCCTAGCTGGTGACGCCCTGGGTTCCGCTTCATGGCAGCACTAGGTACCCGTTCTGCTTAGGGCGGTTGGGTGCCAGTCTGGAAACGCAACTACCGCGGGGTGCACACTCAACGCCGTCGCTAGTTTCTTGGCGCGTTCTATTCCAACCCCCTTAGTTTCAGTCTCGATCGCCGAGATCGCTGCCTGGGGTACGCCCGAAAGTCTTGCTAGCTCCCCTTGCGTCAGCCCCTGAAGATTGCGGAGCATTCGGACTGCTTCACCGGGCGAGACTGTGGCGTATTGTTTCTCTGGTAGGTAATTTTTCTGCTTTGCCAACTTGTTACCTTTTATAGTCATGAGCACTCACTCTCTCCACGGTGACGTTGAAAATTTCACCCTTAGCCCAATAAATGACCCTCCATTGCAGGTTCAATCGCGATGAACGGTGCCCTTCCCATTCCCCCTTAAGAGCCTCGTCGTTAAAACCCTTGATAGCCAAAAGCCCTTGCGGTCCTGAGACCCTCACGATCGCCTTCCATAGCTCGTACTTCTTGCGGACTTGCATTGGGACACGCGGCAAGACCCTCTGAGCTTCACGCGACTCAAGAATGGTCCACATATCCGTTTGATGATATACACTATAAAGTATATAATGCCAACCACAATTTGGGTGAAAAGAACACTTCAAGGCGAAAAATGCCGTTCTATCCGTCTAGAACAACGGGAGCGAGCCCGACCGGAAGGCCATGGCGGCGGATCGGATGGTGATCCATGGCGCTCAAGTTTCCGAAACGCAGGCGCACACGGTCCCCTTTCTTACAGACGAGCGCAGGCTTGCCTGCGAACACCGTCGCGTTCATCGTCAGCGTGTTGAACCATCATTTCGTTCGGATCAGGACGTGCGGTTCCCGCCTTGATACTCCATCGCTGAGCAAAATAACGAAGGCCCTATCCACGCGATAAGCGGGAGATGGGTTTCGTGGGTGAATCACGAACATCCCCATCATCTGACACCGCCGTCCACATGGAGCAGCACGTGTTGCCGCGCGCACCCGTGCGTCACTGGATTTGCTCCTTGCCCTGGGCCTTGCGCGCGTTGCTAGGCTATGACCGCGTCCTCGCCGCGCTTGTCGTGAGTGCCTTCGCGCACGAGCTCCACCGTTCGCTCTGCAAGAGAGCCAAAGCCATTGTCGACCTCCCGAGCGTTGCTGACGCACACACCGGCGCCATCGCGGCTCTGCAGAGAACTGACAGCGCTTTGCGACTCAATGTGCACTTCCATGTTCTCGCCTTGGACGGCGTCTATGTCCGCGATGCCACAGTGACACTGTTGTCTTCCACACTCTTCCGCGCCCACGCGTGCAGAAGTCGCCGACATCGCCCGCCGCAGGGCACAGCGCATCGAGAATATCCTCCGAGCACACGGCCGCTCCCTCGACCCGGCGATGCGAGACTCGCAAGACGATATGCCCATACCCCCCTGCGTCAGGGAAATTGCCCCCTGTGTCAGGGAAGTTTGCCGCCTCTAGATGAGTTATGAAACCAGGGAGCGAGAAGGCCGAAGATGTCTCAGCCCTTGATGAGGGCCGCGCGGCGGCACGTCGCGACGAGCTCGTGACTCAGCGCGAGCTCGGCATCGGGTGAAGGTCTCCTTTTGCTCCGGGCGCGCTACCGGGCTCCACAAGGCAATCAGCGTCCGCGTGTTGCATGCCCTAGAAACGCTTCGCTGACAAAGGCGCGGGCGACGTGAAGCCGCTCAGCGGCGCACTGGCGTCTTTCGGTTGAGGGTAGCAGGCGCGCTGGGTTCGAACGTCTTATTGCTCTCAGGGTGCGATCCTTGAGATCGCTGTGATCCGATTCATCGCAGCCTCTTCAATCGGTGGCTCTTTACTGTGGCGACTGCCGTGGCTTAGTTTGCCCTCTCGGATTAACTCTGAAACAGTTCGATCCGATTGGGCTATATCGAGCGGGCTACGCGGAGCTCTCCCAGTGAACCCCGGGGTTCGCTAGCGCGGCTTTATGGCTGAAACTGGCTCGATTTGTCCCAAAGTACGGTGAGAGCAAACTAGTCTTGAAAATTCGGCCGGAACCCGGAGTTGGCCAGAAGAAACCGGTAGCTGCGCCGGGGGAGGTTGAGGAGCGACGCCCAAGCTCGGCGAGGACGCATTAACGACGGCTGTGTGACCGCAGCGTCGCGTGTGAAACTTTTCTGCGACTGGTTCCTTAGCGCGTTGACGGATGCAATTGGGTGCGG
>JBBSBI010000257.1:0-6741 GCA_038251425.1 Polyangiales bacterium | reverse complement strand
TCCGACATCACGGACTACTCCTTTGATTCGCCGCTGGTTCGCGCCCACGCCGATCTCAGGAGTTATGCAATATCCAGCTTTCCAGCGAATCGCCCGCTCATAGAAGCGATCAACGATCTCAATCTCCGCATCTTCGAGGAGTTCTCATACGATCCGAGCGCTACCGATGTGAGCACGCCGCTCGGTGAAGTTCTGCGGGAAAAACGCGGGGTTTGCCAGGATTTTGCGCATTTGGCGATCGGCTGTCTGAGAACCTTGGGCTTAGCGGCTCGCTATGTATCCGGTTACCTGGAGACGGCACCGCCACCCGGGAGCCCCCGCTTGGTTGGAGCTGATGCCTCTCACGCGTGGGCCGAAGTGCACGTCCCAGGCCTCGGCTGGCTCGAATTCGACCCCACGAACGCGGTGTTGCCGGGCACAAGCTACATTCGTCTCGCACACGGCAGAGATTTCAGCGACGTTAGCCCGCTGAAAGGCGTTGTGCTCGGTGGCGGGCGGCACACGTTAACTGTTGAAGTGGATATGGCCAGAATTGTGCCGAGCTAGCGCTAGCCGCACTTGCCTTCACCACACTTGCCTTCGCCGCACTTGCCTGGCGCCCCCGCTCCTCGTTGGCCGGCGCCCTTGGCGCCATTTCCCGCGTTTTTCTGTCCTGGAACCTCCTTCGCTGCAATGGCTGCGGCCTCCTGAACGGCACTCGCTGGTTTGGCCATGGCGTTGACTTGATTCTTCTCAGCAGGTTTCGTGGCCCCTTCGGTAGTCGGCTTTGCTAAGGCTGCCGCTTGGAGCTCGCTCTCGGGCTTGGGCGGCGGCTTGCCCTCACAGGCACTCGCGTTGAAGAGCGCTAACGTGGCGACGATACTCTCCAGAGAGAGCACACTCTTGCGTGTTGGTCTTGTCATCGGGATGCACTGGGTCATGCCTCTCAACCGGCGGAAGTCAATCGACGTTAGTAGTGGAGATCGGCAACCTGCCCGCGCAGGAGTTGCGCATCACCAAGCACTCCGAAGCTCGTCCGTGACCTCTATCTCAAAGTCCAACACAAGGTAGTAAGCATGCTTACTATCCTCCAAAGAACGAAAAAGGCTGCTCGCTTAGCGTTCCCGCCGGCTCCTCAAAGCCAAGGCTTTCTGCTGGATTAGCGCATTCTTGACAAATCCGATGTGGGAATGCATATGGAGCTTCGTGAAGCTGTCGAATAAGGGCCGCTATGCCGTGCGAGCGCTGTTCGATATCGCTTTTTACAACGGCGGGCAGCCGACGCAGGTGAAGGACATTGCGGAGCGTCAACAGATCCCGCCGCGCTTCCTTGAGCAGATCTTTCAGGATCTGAAACGCGCTGGTCTCGTGGGCTCTAAGCGGGGCCCGCAGGGCGGATACAAACTTGCGCTCGGTGCTGAGGAGGTCCGCCTGGGGGACATCGTACGGGCGCTGGAAGGGCCGATTTCTCTTGGCGACAAAGAGCCCGTGTCGAATGCGCCCAAGGAAACGCTGGGCAATTCCCGGCGCATCACTGAGCAGATCTTTTCGGAGCTGTCGGCACAGGTCGAGGCTTGCTTCGACGCGATAACGATCCAAAGCATCTGCGATCTTGCCGAAGCCGAGGGGCTGCGGCGGCCCGGCGCTCAACGGTATGTCTATGTCATCTGATCTCACCCTGGGAGTTCGCCCTGCCCTGCCCTCGCACCGCTTGATTTACCCAAGCGTGCTCGATCTCATCGCCGACACGCCGCTGGTCGAGATCCGCAAGCTCGCCAGCACTGACCCGCGGGGTCGTGTCTACGGCAAGCTGGAAGCGGCCAATCCGGGTGGCTCGGTGAAGGATCGGATCTGCCTCGCGATGATCGAACGCGCCGAGCGGAATGGGCTGCTTTTGCCGGGTGGAGTGGTGATCGAGCCAACCAGTGGGAATACTGGAATCGGTTTGGCGTTAGTCTGTGCGCGCCGCGGTTATCGCTGTATTTTGACAATGCCAGAGAGCATGAGCCTTGAACGCCGGCAGCTCTTGCAGTCCTTTGGTGCCGAGGTGGTGCTCACGCCAGAGGCTGAACAAATGGAAGGTGCCATGGCCAAGGCGGAGGAGTTAGCTCTGCAGACGCCCGGCGCTTTTCTCCCTCGTCAATTCGAGAATTCAGCCAACCCCGAGATCCACGCCGAAACTACCGGGCCGGAGATCCTCGCCGCCATGCAGGGGGACCCGATCCATGCGTTCGTCGCTGGCGTCGGCACCGGTGGAACCATCAGCGGCGTCGGACGCGTGCTCCGCAAAGCTTACCCCGACTGTCAGGTGATCGCCGTTGAGCCGGAATCCTGCGCCACCATCTCGCGCGGCGAACGCGGGCCATCCAAGATCCAAGGGATCGCCGCAGGTTTCATCCCCCGCAACTACGACGCCAGTGCCGTCACTCAGGTGAGAACGGTGAGCGATCGCGAAGCGTACGATACCAAGGTTCAGTTAGCGAAGCGCGAGGGCCTGTTGGTCGGCATCAGTGCGGGCGCCAACGTCGCCGTGGCGCTCCAAGTTGCGCGGGAATTAGGCCCGAATCGGAATGTGGTCACGATCTTGTGTGACACGGGCGAACGTTACTTCAGCCTGGATGAGTACTTCCGTGCCTGAAGCGTCCCGCGTTTCCTTTGCGGCTCACTCTGCGCTGGTGGTGGGCGTGGGTGGCCTCGGCTGCCCTGCCGCCCTGGCGCTCGTGCGTGCGGGCGTGGGTCGGGTGATCTTGATGGATGATGATGATGTGGAGCTCTCCAATCTGCACCGTCAAATCCTCTTCCAAGACCAAGATGTGGGGAAGCCGAAGCTTGAGGCCGCGGCTCGCGCTCTTCAACAGCACGCCCAGCCATTTCAACATATCGTTGCGGTGAGCTCGCGCCTGCTGCCGGAGAATGCGCTCTCGGTTCTTGACGGTGTGGATGTGGTCGTGGAGGGCTCCGATAATTTCGCCACCAAATTCTTGACGGCAGATGCGGCTCATCTCGCCAAGGTGCCGGCCGTGCACGGAGCTGCGATTCGTTTTCAGGGCACCGTCTGGGCCGTGGCGGCGGTTGGGCGGCCCTGCTATCGGTGCTTGTTTGAAGATGTGCCGGACGCTCAGGCGGGCCTGAATTGTTCCGAGGCTGGGGTGATGGGGCCGATGGTGGGGGTGGTGGGTGCGTTGCTCGCCGACAGCGCGCTGCGAATTTTGGCGGGTGATAGCACTGTTTTCGGGGAGGTGGCGACGTTCGACGGCAAGCGCGACGTGCTGCGGAGGGTCAAGGTTCCAGCAAATCCGCGCTGTCCGCTGTGCGGTCCACTTCAAAGCATTGGCGATGTGCGCGAGTCGCGGTACATCGACGGCCTGTCTCTTTCGTCTGCGTGAAAGGAAAAATCATGGATGTGATCGTTCGAATTCCCACCCCACTCCGCACCCTCACCGGGGGCGAAGAGCAAGTTAAAGTCTCTGGCGATAACGTCCAGCAAGTGATCGATGCGCTTGAGAAGCTCCACCCGGGCATCAAGGATCGGTTGATTGATGCGAAAGGAGTGCGGCGTTTCATCAATATCTACGTCGGCGAAGAAGATATTCGTTTCCTGGACGGGCTCGCAACGCCCCTCGAAAATGGGCAAGAGATCAGCATCGTTCCCGCCATTGCCGGTGGCTAAATGAACATTGATGCGCGCTTTCGTCCGCAAGCACGTTTAGCCGAAGTGGGAGTTTCTGGGATGGCGAAGATCTTTGCGAGCCGGGTGCCGTTTTCGAACCAGGCGGAAGGGGCCTGGCTGGAAGCCATTTATTTGGAACGTGCGGGCGCACAGCTGATCCAGGCTGAATCCGGCACGCCTGCTCCAGAGCCTGATTTTGCACATCACGCCAGCTTTCATTTTTCGGCAAGCCGAGAGCTTGCGGCGGGCAGCTGGCGGGCCCTGAAGAAGCTCCGTTCAATCTTGGAGCTTTAGGCATGAGCCGCTCGCTTCGCAGAAGCCGCCGCCTGTCATCCGTCGTTGAGGCCGTCGGCAACACGCCGTTGGTTCGTTTGGATCGGCTCACCCGGCATATTCCCAGTGTCGAGCTGTATCTGAAGCTTGAGTTCGCCAATCCCGGGGGCTCGGTGAAAGACCGCCCTGCCCTGCGCATCATGCTGGATGCGATCGAAAACGGCCGGCTCACTCAAGATACGATCTTGATCGACGCCACGAGTGGAAACACCGGAGTCGCGTATTCGATCATTGGCGCAGCGCTCGGTTACCGCGTCCAGTTGGTGATGCCGAGCAACGTCACCAAAGCCCGCAAGGATATCACGCAAGCCTTTGGCACAGAGCTCATCTATTCGGACCCGATGGAGGGATCGGACGGTGCGATTCGGTTAGTGCGGAAACTCGTGGAAGAACATCCGGAGCGCTATTTCTACGCGGATCAGTATTCCAATCCTTCGAATCCGAGGGCGCACTATCTTGGCACTGGCCAAGAGATCTTGGATGCGCTCGGAGATCGCATCACGCACTTTGTGGCTGGGCTTGGCACGAGCGGGACATGCATGGGCACCACACGCCGTTTGAAGGAGCACACGCACCCGATTTACTGCGTGGCTGTTGAGCCTGCCGAAGCGCTGCACGGCCTGGAAGGCTTGAAGCACATGGGATCCAGCATTGTGCCAGCTATCTTCAATCCGGAGCTTCCGGATGAGATCTTGCCGGTGGGAACGGAAGATGGTTGGGATATGTCTGACCGTTTGGCCGCCGAAGAAGGGCTCCACGTTGGACATTCGACGGGAGCTAATGTGTTTGGCGCGCTCAAATTTGCAGAAAAGCTACATCGCGAACAAGGCGGAGGCTGCGTCGTGACCATCGCGTGTGATCGCGGCGATAGATACTTTGCGCCAATGAAATGGGAGAAGAAGTACACATGGTAAAGCCCAGCTGGACGCTTGGTGGCATTCGCATCACCCGCAGAGCCCTCACGCTCATCGAAGAAACGGGGCGGGCAGCGTACGCGCGGGACGAGGAAGGTTGCGGTTACCTCGAAGGCCCCGCCGACGATGAGTTACTGGCGGACAACGCCGTGCCGCTCGAAAATCTGGCCAATAAATACCACCACGTGGATCCCGAAGCCCACCCGCGTACGGGCCACGATTACTTCAAGATCAACGCGCTCAAGTTCGAAAAAGCGATCGCTCAAGGGGCTCAAAGCGGCCGGCCCGTAAAAGTCTTCTTCCACTCACATCTCGATTGCGGCGCGTATTTCAGCCAGGAAGACGCGGACAGCATGACGCTCGGCGGCAACAGCGACCCCGCGCATGATTTGGCTTACCTGGTAACGGCAGTAGACCACGGGCAAGTGACGGCGCATCGCCTGTTTGTCTACAACGCGAGTTCTGGGAAGTTCGACGAAGCGCCCTTCAGCGTTGTGGAGCCCTAGCAGCTAAGCTTGAACCTCATGCGGGCACCACTCTCGTTCACGCTCCTGGTCAGCGGCATGCTGGTGCCGTTCGCCGAAGCTCATGCGGATGTGGCCACCGACATTGAACGTCTGGAACTCGCGTATCGCAAGTTCGGAGCCGAGGTGGAAGTTCTCAAACCTCGCCTGCTCGAACGAAGCCAACAGCTCCCGCTGCAGTTCGAGGCCGAATTGACAGAACCCGATGCCAACTCCACCAACGCGGAGGACTGCGGGCGGGTTATCGTGCTCGCGGCGACAACCTCCAGCTTTTCGCTCCGTCAGAATTCTAACGACGCTGAGGAGGGCATTCACGCGGCGTTAGCCAGCGTTGCAGGGGCTGCAGAGGTCGAACTTTGCGGGACTGAACGCAAAGGGTTCCACTCCTTGCGTTTGGAGATGCGTTCTCCGCGTGGGATCATCCAGGCGTTGCACATCCGTTCCCGCCGCAGCTCACCGAACCTGGCAAGCATTCTGCCTAACCGTGTTCCAGGGCCGGCGGCGGCGCCAGTTCGCGCAACCAGGCTGCGACTCGCTCCCTTCGAGCAACGTTGGGCCCAAGCTCTAGCGCGTTTGAACGCCGAACCGAACAACGAGGTGCGCGAGTTTAGCCTGGGCTCAACGCAGACCACCGAGGGCGCACTCGAAGTGAGTGAAGGATGCCATCAAATAGTGGCTCTTCAAGGCGACGCCGAGGGCCCGAGGAACGCGGCTGTTGATGATCTAGATTTGGAAATTATTGATCTTTCGGGGGAACAGAGCCTCGCGCGGGATAACTCTGAAAACTACGATGCTTCAGCCGGCTTTTGTACGCCGTTGCCGCGAAAAATACGCATTCGGATCTCGGGCGCTGCGCCTTCCACCACTCTCCGGCTGTTGGCCGCTAAGGCTCCTTTTCCAAAGTTCATTCCAGAAAGTTTTGGCCCAACGGGAAGAGGGGCACTGGCGTCCGCGTTGCGTGAAGCCCACTTCGATCGCTTGCAGAACGAAGCGGTGGCACGCTTTTTAGGCGTGCAAGGCCGCACCTTGGTTCCGCTCGCTTTGGAAACCGGCGCCTGCTACCTGGCAATGGTGGGAGCCGCTGGTGGAAGCCTCCGGACGCTCAGCCTGAGTGTGCGCGTGGGGCCGGTTCAAAAAGACGACCAAGGCGATACTAACACACCGACGGCGACCGTTGGCTTCTGCAGCACGGCGCCTGGCGTGGCTCAACTGGAGGTCTCCGCAAGCGGTCAAGGCCTCGTGTGGGCGGGCGCCGTTTGGCAGACGTCCCGGCTCCCGATCGGCCAGGTCGCAGAATGAAACAGCTACTGCTTCTCGGCGC
>JBBSBI010000256.1:0-6748 GCA_038251425.1 Polyangiales bacterium | reverse complement strand
CACGACGCGGCGCAACTGTCACGTGCGATGGCCCAAAGCCCACGATCCCCAACACTTCAGACTCTCGGCACCCCTGTTTAAGCCTGAGCGCATCGATCACTCTCTACGCCTCAGAGTCGCCTCCGCCAGCTGGTTCAGGGGTGGCTAGGAAACGCGGTGGCGTCCGTCATTTCGGTTCCTCACCTAATCGCAGCCAAACGGGCAACGGGGAGGCCTGAGGATCTCCTCGACGTTAAGTACCTCGAGGCTTTGAGCGCAGCGGGGCCTTCCAAACCGCAAGCTCCATAATCGTGATTGCTCGAGTCGCCGGGACCTAAAGAAGCCGGGATCTGAGTCTCGCGCCTGGTCGCAACTAGGTTCACTCGGTCGTTCCTTAACTGCCATTGAACGGTGTTCCGACGATGCCCTGCCCGGGCAACGAGGGGCTACCGAGGCTCCCCAAGCCCTTTCCGCCGAAAGCGCCCGGGGCTCGAGCCCGTGTGTTTTTTGAACTGCTTAATAAAAAAGTGCACATCGCAATAGCCTAGACGCTCGGCAATCGCGTCAACGGTAAGCTCGGTGGTCCCGAGCATCGTGCGGGCCACGGCGATGCGCTGCAGTTGTCGGTAGCGAGCTGGAGAGATCCCAGCGTGAGCGGCGAAGCGGCGGCGAAATGCGCGTTCGCTCATGCCCATCCCGGCCGCTACGGCTGCCACCTCTAGCTTTTGATCGAGCGCAGCTCCGAGCCGGGCGCAGGCCTCGGTCACGAACTCTCGATCGCCCTGCAATTCGTGACGTTTCCGATCTGCTCCCAGGACACTTGCCAAAAGCAACAATGCGCGCGCAGAAAACTCGGGTTCTTGTCCGGGTAGAGCCGATTGATAATCCCGAATCAGCTCGTCGAACGCCGCTATCAGGTGCGGCTGCAAGCCTGGCGAATGGACGGGGCGTTGCGGGTTAATAAGCCCGTCCCTTTCGAATGCCGCGAAGATTTCCCCACTGAACTCCACGAAGCACTCCGACCACACCACGTGCGGAGCAACGCGACGGTAGGTGTGGTAGACGCCTGGAAAGAGCAAGATCGTGTCGCCAGCGTTGACTAGATAATCGCTGCATGCCGGGCTCGAGAACATGCCTCCGCCATCGAGCAGATAAATCAGCACGTAAGCGTTCAGGGTGCGATTCGAGCAGTTGTCTTCCTCCTGCTCATCTTTCTCATAAATGTAACCCGCCCCAAGCACGACGCCCGACGCTCTTTGAAAGGCTCCGTAGCGCTCGTTGACTCGTCGCATGCGGGACAGCATAGCAGAAAGCGGTTGCGCTCTGGCGTTCAGCCGCCAACGCCAAGCGGGCGAAAGCCCGCCTCAAGCCAGCAACGCGGAGATTGCCCCGTTGCACCACTCGGGCTTACCAAAGCTGGTATCGAAAACGCCCATCGCATGCAGCAGCGTCAGTAGCAGATCCGCATGAGGCGCGTTACCCGCGCGATTGAGGTCCAAAAACTGCCCTGCGCGAATCGCCCCGCCAGCGCTCCCTGCCAATAGATAACCCATGTCTTCCCGCGAGTGGAGGCCACCGGCAGATAGTTCGTTGCACCAATACACCAGGGTATTGTCGAGCACGGTCCCCGGGCCTTCCTGAATGCCATCCAGGCGCTGCAGCAAGCTGGCAAGGCGCTCAGCGTACCAAACGTTGATCTGGGTCAACAACTCCTGTGTCGCAGGAGTGCCGTCATCGTGCGACAGGGAATGGTGTCCTTTCTTGATCTGGGGGTTCAGGAAATCGAACACCACCCCACCGACCGACTCGTTGTTCTGCATGCTCGCGATGCGCGTGAGATCACAAGCAACGGCCATGGCCATGAGATCGAGCTGAAGCCGCTGCACTTCGGGAAACTGGGCGTTCGCCTGGTAGTCGAATGCGGGCCCAATCGACGGGGCCTGGCAACTTGCTCCGGTGTCGGACACCTGCGTTTTCAATCTGAGCTCGATTTCGCGCAGTGAAGTCAGGTGAGCCTCCACCTTCGCGCTGTCCGATGCGCCCACGCGTGCTTGGAAATTCGTGTAGTCTGCGAGTATCGCATCGAGCACCGATTTCTTGCGAGCCGCGAACTTCTCGCGTTCCAGCGGATTGACCGTGAGATCGCTGAAGAGACGATCAAATACCTTGTGAGGATCCTCTTCCGGAGGAATGGGCTGATTTGGCCCCTTGACGATCATGCGGTTCCAGTTGGTTTCCTTGCTGCCGGAAATGCCATTGCCGGGCTGCGCTGCCAGCTCCAGGCTTGGAAATTTGGTGTTGCCTCCGAGTACCTGGACCATGCGTTGATCCACACTGATTCCGTCGGCGAATCCCGAACCGTCGAACGGCCCCTCGTTCAACCTTTGCGAGGTCAGCATGCCCTGCATGCCATTCTGGTGATCGTCGCCATTTTCCGCGTTCTGCTCGAGCCCAAAGATCGGCGTCAGCTTGCTCTTGAATGGCGCGAGCGGCGCAAGAATACGCGACAACTCCCAGGAAGCCTGGCTGCCTGTGGGCCGCCAGTTGTCCATGATAGTCCCGTTGGGCGTGAAATAGACCAAACAGCGTTTGGGAAACCCGCTGCCGGTGATCCCGGCCGCGCTTTGGGCGGACGCCGGTTTTAGGAGCGTCATGGCCTCGAGCCAGGGCAGAGCGATGGAAACCCCACAGGCGCCTTGCAGCACAGTGCGACGACTCAATTTTTTCATCGGCCAACCGCCTTTCGATAGAGGAATGTGTCGGTATCGGTGAGAGCCTTCGCCAAACTGGGCAAGTGACCCCCGCTCTGCTCGAGGGTGGCGTTGAGCTTGTCTAGCGTGCAGGCATCGTCAGCGCTTTCGCCGCGGGCGTAGGCAAATCGAAACCAGTGCTGGACCTGGCAACTCGAAACCAGTCCACTTTGCGCGAGTTTCTGCGCGAGCTCCAGCGGACCATTGAAGGGACCCGCGACATCGACATCCATGAGCTCTCCTTTCACATCGATGGCCAGTCCGTTCTCACGCTCGCGAAAGCGGCCGCTGGCATCGAACTGCTCGAATCCCAAACCCACTGGATCCATCAGCCGATGACAACCCGCGCAGGCGGGATCGGAGCTGTGTTGGCTGAAGCGCTCGCGAGTGGTCAAGTTGGGATCGAGCTCGGGCACGCTAATCACCACGCCGGGCGGGGGCGGGGGCAACGTTTGGCAGAGGAGCGATCCGCGGACGAATTTTCCACGCCGGACGGGAGACGTCTGCGTGGCATAGGCATGGCTCGCCATGATGCCTCCTTGCGTCAAGAGACCTGCGTGTCGGCTTGGCCCCGTTGACGCGCGCACCCAGGAATCCGCTCCGCTGCTATCGGCGCCGTAGTAGCCGGCGAGCTTGGGATTGACCATTGTGTACGGGGCCGTCAGCAGAGCGCTCAGCGTGCCACCGCCGTTCGTGAACACTTCCTCGACGAAGCGCTGGGTTTCTTCCTGAAGCAATCCGGGAATGGTTAGCCCGAAGCCCGGATACAGGTCCGCGCTACGCTCGATTTCGCCCACACGAGCCAACTCCAGCCAATCCTGATGGAACTGCTCGACCATTCGATGCGAGCGTGGATCGCCTAGCAGTCGCGCCGCTTGCGCCAGGACTTGCTCCCGCATTTGGAGCTGGTTGGCTGCCGCCGCTTGGTACAGCGCAGCGTCGGGAGGCGCCCCCCAGATCAGGTACGAAAGCCGCGTGGCCATCTCGTACGGACCAAGCCTCATGATGCCCGGGCTGACTTCTTCGGCTCCAAACTCTGGCTTGTACAAGAACGCCGAACTTTGGAGCATGGTCTCAACGACCATCTCGCTGGCTATCGTGGCGTCCAGATTGATAACCCCATCGTTGTAGACAGACTGCAACCGGGCCCGTTCCGGATCTGTTAGGGGGCGGCGATAAATGAGCTGGCCGAGTTCGCGGATAAAGCTCTCGGAGCATGTTGCTTCGCCAAGTGTTGGATCACAGTTGGCGAACCGCGAGGCACTGGAAACGAACACTTTGGCGAGCTCTTCGGCTGCCTGGGCGTAGCGCTCAACCAGAGCCGTGCTCACGTTTTGGGTTTCGGCGTTGTTTACGAAACCCAAGCCCCTCACCTCCGGCGGGAACGCGACGAATGCAATAGCCGGCTGGCCAAGCAGCACGCGCGCCGTCTGCTCGTACTCGGCGCGAGTGAGCCGGCGCAGCGGGGCTGGGCCCGGTGAAATCACGCCACCGAGGTTGGTGCAAGCTTTTTGGAGCTCCCCTGGGTTGTTCGGCAGCGGCGTGCTCGGGGCACTGCTAGATGCTGCCGGGGTTGTGGTCGGCGCGGTTGCTGGCGTTGTTGTAGGCACGTCTTCGGAGCCGCGGTCCCGTAGCGGCGTGCGGACCTCTGCGGAACAACTCATCAGCAGAGACGCGAGCGTTGCCACTCCGATTGCAGCGAAGCCGCTCCTGCGCACCCAGTTTCGATGTCGATTCACGCCGATTCCTCCTATGAAATGAGCATGCGGCGTCAGCGGCCGCGGTGCTCCCTACGGAGGCTTTCCCGGCACAATGGCGGAAAACCTGCGGGGGAAGCTACGATTCAAGCATGACGTTCCCCTGCCTGGACGACAAGAGAGGATCCGGCCAACTGAGTGAGTATTATTCGGCATCATGCTGACGGAGCACAGGCTTGCCGAAGCGTGCTGCACCGAGATGGGCTTCCCGTGTGTTCCCGAACGAAACCCGTGGTGGCGTCGGAGGACGTTGAGGAGCCTCCCAAGCTGGGCGAGCAGCGAAGTCAAACATGCTGAATGTGCCCATCACGGGCGGTGATGCAGCGATCTGCAAAGGGCCGCTTCCGGGCCTGGGTGTGAATCGCCTTACGGCGCCGCACCATCTGCAGGCGGCAGAGCTTTCTTCTTTTTCTTAGCTTTGTCTTCGTTATCTTCGTGGGCGTCCTGATCGTCGCGCCGCTCCGGATCGTACTTCAACTTTCCGTCTTCGACGTACCAACCTGGTGCAAGCTCGCTGCCTTCACTGCCGGCCTTGGCACTGGCCGCCAGGCGGTCCTTTGGGTCGATCCCGTCGGCGCCGATCACGCGGCCGTCAGCCGTGCGGGGTTGATCCGTTCGATAGTCCAAGGACGGCGATCGAGTTAACGGCTTCTCCTTGCTCGCGCAAGCACTGGCCAACAATGCCACCGACAGCAAACACCCACACCAATGCACAAGCTTCATGGAGGGTTACGGTAAGGCTCGCCTCGCTCACCACAACCCGAAAACCTCCCGAACGCTGGAATTGCGCAAATTCGCGTCAGTGATGGGCGCAATTGCGCCAATCTTTTATACAGGCGCAAAATTCGCTGGCGGTTCGTCAGCATCTTGGACATAGCTCGCCGCTGTCTCATGACCCAATCCATGCCACGTCCCCGCATCTTCGAAGGCTTCAACAGCATCCTCCACGGCGGCGATTACAACCCCGATCAGTGGCTCGAACACCCGGAAGTGATCGACGAGGATTTTCGCTTGATGCCGCTTGCTGGCTGCAACACCTTCTCGATCGGCATCTTCGCTTGGACAAGCTACGAACGGGAAGAGGGGCAGTTCAACTTCGGCTGGTTGGACTCGGTCATGGACCGCATGGCGAAGGCGGGCCACAACGTGATCTTGGCGACGCCGAGTGGAGCCAAGCCCGCGTGGCTCTCCAAGAAGCACCCCGAAGTCCGTCGTGTGAACCGAGATGGCCTGCGCGAACCGCACGGCGAACGCCATAATCATTGCTGGAGCTCACCTGTCTATCGCGACAAAGTTCGACTCATCAACACGCAACTTGCCGAACGTTACCACGCGCACCCAGCCCTTCGAATGTGGCACATTTCCAACGAGTACGGCGGACGCTGCTACTGCGAGCTTTGCATCACGGCGTTTCATGCTTGGCTCGAGCGGAAATATGGCGCCGTCACAGCGCTCAACGAAGCTTGGTGGTGTGGATTTTGGAGCCACACGTTCACACAATTTTCTGAAATTGACCCCCGCGATAGCAGCCTCGACGGCATGGTGCTTGACTTCAAACGCTTCAACTGCTGGCAAATAGCGGACTTCTACCGCTTTGAAACCGAACCCCTCAAACGCCTCTCGCCCGCCATCCCCTGCACCACCAACTTCATGGGGGTCATCGAGAGCATCGATTACGCAATGCTCGCCGAGCACGTGGATTTCGTCTCAGACGATCAATACCCTTTTTATAACGTGCTCGACCCAGAGCTTGCCGACAACGCCGCCGCCATCGGTATGCGCGATGATCTCTATCGTTGTTTTAAGCCCGATCGCCCGTGGATGCTGATGGAATCATGCCCAGATGTGGCTCAATGGAAGCCACCCATGCGCCTCAAGCGCCCGGGCATGCACCGTTTGGAAATGCTTCAAGCCTTGGGGCACGGAGCCGAGGGCACGTGCTATTTTCAGTGGCGTAAGGGCCTGGGCGGCCAGGAGAAATTTCACGGCGCGGTGGTGGATCATGTGGGCCATGAAAATACCCGCGTGTTCAAGACGGTGGCGGCTCTTGGCGCGGAATATGGCTTCTTAGGTAAGATCTTGGGCAGCGAAGTCAAAGCTCGGGTTGCCCTCGTTTATGAACAAGACGCCCGCTGGGGCTTTGAAGCATCGAGTGGTGCCCCAAGCCAAAATGACGCCTATGTCCGCGTCTTTCGCGACCATTATTCTGCTTTTTGGGATCGCAGCGTTACCGTCGATATTGTGGATAGCCTGCGCGACTTG
>JBBSBI010000255.1:0-6845 GCA_038251425.1 Polyangiales bacterium | reverse complement strand
TGGCGCCTGCGCTAACCACGGCATCGCCACCGGTGAGCCGGCGATCAGGACCACAGCGGTGTTGGGATTGCAGGCGAGAACCTGCTCGATCAGTTCATCTTGGCCGCCAGGCAAGCCATACGCATTGCGGTCCTTGCCCTCCGTATCGTGAAAATGGTTGAGGCCTCCAAAAATCACCACGGCGTCAGCACGCTTGGCGAGCGCCACCGCAGCTTCCAGTCCTTGGCTTTCGAATCGCCCTGGATCCCCGGGCGTTCGCCAGCCGAAGCGAACCCGTTCGCCAGCAACACTATCCAGGCACTCCAGGCGCAGCCGGTAGGGCACCCCGGGAGACAACTGCAATTTCCCTTCTACAACTCGCTCTTGAAGCTCACGCTTGCTCTCAAACTTCAACTCTTCGTTGATCAGAAAACGCAGCGCACCCGCTCCGGAGGCCGCGAAGCTGTACTCGCCCGCGTCTGGCACCATTATCTCGGCTGTAAAAACCAAGCTTTTCGGACTCTCCCCCGTGGCGGGCACCTCTTGCTCACCTTGCACGCGAACTTCCTCCACAAATATCTCGTGCACCGGCGTCCCTTCGAGCCGAGCATTCGCGTAGCCAAATTTCTTCCAGCCTTTGACGCCCGAACCGGGATCCGCAGACACCAAGGCCGAGCCCGGGATGCTCTCAAACGCGAAGCCAGTGTCCGGGTAGCCGCGCAGATGGACAATCTCCACCGAGGCTCCCAACCTGTTCTTCAAGCCTGCAAGCGGGCTCACCTCGTACACTGGACGCACCCCGGAACTGTTCCCGCCCTCCGCATGCAGCCGATCCGCATTATCGCCCAGCACGGCCAACGTCTTGATCGACTTCTTGAACGGCAAAAGCTGCCCTTCGTTCTTCAATAGCACCACAGCTTCCGCGGCAACGGCGTAAGCTGCCTGCTGATGGGCACGCGTGTTTCGAGCGCCAACCTTGCGCTGGCTATCAAAGATGCCAATCGCAAACATCACCCGTAGCACCCGGCTCACTTTGTCGTTGAGCTCAAGGGTGCCGTACGTGCCTTCCAAGATCGCTTGCCGATACGGCTTGGCCAGGTAGTAGTCCTCAAAGTCGGTGTTGGTGCCCATCTCGATATCCAAACCAAACCGCACCGATTCATGGGTGCTGGTGGCGCCCGCCCAATCCGAGATAAACGCCCCAGAAAAGCCCCATTCCCGCTTCAACACATCGCACACCAAATATTTCTGGTGGCACGCCTGCTGGCCGCGCACCTGGTTGTAAGCACCCATTACCGTTAAGCTGGCGCCCACTTGTGTCGCCGCCTCGAAGGCCGGCAGATAGATCTCACGCAGGGCTCGCTCATCCAAACGCGCGTCAACACGCATGCGATTGAGCTCTTGGCTGTTGCAGGCAAAGTGCTTGATGCAAGCGGCGGTATCTTCCGCCTGAATCGCCTGCACGGCGGGCACCGCGATTTCCGCGGCTAAGAACGGATCCTCGGTGTAATATTCGAAGTTTCTGCCACAGAGTGGATAACGAATGATGTTGAAGCCGGGCCCGAGAATCACATCCTTGCCACGTGCGCGCGCCTCAGCGCCGAGTACGCTTCCCGCCTGCTTGGCGCAGTTTCGATTCCAGGTTGCGGCTTGGGCGGTTCCGGTGGGCAGATAAGTACAGAGATCATCGCAGCCCTCCAAGAACGCCCAGCTATCGCGGGCAATCTCGCGCCGCACTCCGTGTGGCCCGTCCGACATTGTGAATTCCGGGATACCCAAACGCGGCACGGGCGCGATCGTGAATTTAGAATTCGCGTGGACGAATCCAATTTTTTCTTCGAGCGTGAGCTCCATCAGCAAAAAAGCGATCTTCTTTTCAACTAGCTCCCCAGAGCGCTCAGACGTTCTCAGGTGTGCCGCAGGTTCGTGACTCATGCGCGCGTCTTACTTCAGTTTGCGCGACAGGCAAAACCGCCACTGGCCAGCAGGCGATTTCCGTTCAGAGTCCGCAACAATGTGACCTCCCAGCACACGTGCGATCACGCAGCTCCGGGCGCGATCGGCTAACTCGCAGTGCTAAAACGCCAAGCCGGGCGCACTCGGCATTCCCTCTATTGTTCCAACCGAATTTTCGCCTCGCCGCTGCGTGGATCGAGCCTGAAGGCCTCTTGCCACTCACGCACTGCCGCGTTGCGATCTCCAGTGCGCATGAGAGCGTCGCCGTACACGAGGCGCGCTCGCGCATCTTCGGGTGCAATCTGCGTGGCACGCCGTGCCCATTCTGCGGCGAGCACGTTGTTACCTCGATAAAGGTGAGCGCGGGCCATGCCAAGGTTGGCCCCAAAATCCTGCTCAAAGAACGCCAGTGTTCGCCAAAAGAACCTCTCCGCTCGGAAATAGTCCTTGTTGCGCACCGAGGCCGCGCCCTCGCTCACGGCTCGGCTGGTCAGGTTGGCAATCCCGACTGAATCGTGGTCGGTGATCCCGGCGGCATCCAACCAAGCCTGGCGAGCGCCAGCCAAATCACCGCTTGTGATGAGCGCGTCTCCCAACAGCCCCTTCGCACGCGCAGGCTCAGCATTCAATTCAAGCGCACGTCGGGCAACGCTCGCAGCAAACTTGCCATCTCCGCGCAACACCAGCAGCTGCGCGAGCGCGAGTTCGGCCTTAGGATTTTCGGCATCGAGCGCAATTGCTTGGCAAAACGCCGCTTGAGCAGCCTCCACATTGCCAAAAACCAAGAACTTATGACCCAGACGGAGCGCGCCAGCGGCGTCCAAGGGAGGGCCGCCACGCAAGGGCTTGAGCGACTTTTGCAGCTCTTCACAGCTCGGCACGGAGCTGGGTTTTGGAAGGGGTAGGGCACCTAGGATTGCCTTGGGCTCTGGGGCGGCAGGCTCTGGGGCGGCCTCGGCGTTCGAGGGCTGGGCAACCACGGCCCTTTCGGGTTTCGCTGCCACGGAAGCTATCTGCAGTTTCTGATTAACTTCTCTGGCCGCGAGACGCTCCGTGGCGCGCATTTCGCCCGTCTTATCTGCTGGGCTACTCAGGTGCTTCACCACCACCACGCCGATTCCAACAAGCAGTGCCAGCTGAACGCAGGCGAGAGCCGAGAGCATGACCCAAGCCCGCCAGCCAAGCGCGGTCTCTTTCGCCGCTTTTGGCCGCAAAGTTACAGCCCGCAGCAGATCTTGCTCGGAAAGAGCATCGGAGCGCACTGTACTCGGCACACTGACGGGAGGGTTGGCGGCTCTGAGCGAACTCGGCGGACCAAGAACCTGGAAGTCTGGCACCTTTGCCGGTCCTGGGAGCGAGGGGAGCGCTGGCTCAACCGAACGCGAGGGGGCTGGAATCGATGGCGCAATCGGCGGAGGCTCCGCTTCAGCGAGATTGATCGCTACATCAACCGTGGCCATGAGGTTAGCTTGAGACGCTGCGTCTGTCTGCACCACATGTACGCGACCCGAACTCAGAACCAAAAAAGCCGCAAGCGCCAGGGGCCCCGACAGCTCCTTGGCCACAGGACTCACCACCTGGGCTGTAGCGCCGACGATCAAGCCCTCGGCCAGATCAATGCTGACGTTGAGGCGTGGATTGTAGACGCTGAGCCGAAGCGCATGCGGGCAACTTGCTAAGGCCTTGAGCAACCGGGCAGGGCCCGTCGTTTCAAGCCGAGTGTCGAATCCCTTACCACCCGTGGCGCGTTCCAGGAGCGAACGCTCAGGCTCCACGAGGGCCCCGAGCGTGCCAGAAAGCTGCTCAACGATGGGGGAATCACTCTGATCTTCAAAGAGCTCCTCCCACCGCATCACCAACAAAGACGCCCAACGTAACCGAGTGTCTCGTCGCATTCGACGAATGAGCTCATAGCCCGCCCCCTTCAACTGAGTCTCGCCGATCAAGAGCACGGCAGGATCGAGTTGCCTGAGTTTAGCAAGCCTTGCTTCAGTCGGGGCGAGGTCCGTCACGAACACTTTTGCCCCGTGGCTTCGGAGTTCCTGGGCCACCGCATCAGCACGTGCAGCGTCATCATCCGCCAAGGCCAAGCGCAATCCCCGCACGTCCGCGGCAACGCGTGGCGAATCTCCGCCGAGCAATCCCAAGGTCCCGCCTGCACGTTCATCAAATTCGTACGTCAACGGCTCCGCTGAGACAACATGGGTGCGCACTCGCCGCACGAAATCATCCACAAAATCTGCCAGCAGCTTACCGCCACCCAACATCAGCCGAATCGCTTGTTCAGGTGGAGCTTTAGCAGCTTGCACACTCAAGATCCCAGTTCGGAGTTCCGATCTCAAGGCATCCACAAACTCCTCAAGTGTGGCCTCGCCGACCATGTGCGGACTGTCCGTGCCACGATCTGGGATTTCTTTCGCGAGACGCGCCACTTTCTCCGCAATCGCATCAATGCTCGCCGAGCGCGGGATGACGGCGGTCGCCCCGTGGCGAAACGCTTGGAGTCGGGCGTTGAGCGCCATATTGTCGTCAATTAACGCCACTGGCACCACCGAGCTTTGCGGTGAAGCTGCCAGCTTTTCAAGGATAGCTCGACCCCAGTCTTTCGCTGCTTCGCCGAGCAAGAGGATCAGATCAGGCGCCGCCGCCACCACCGCGTCCACCACCGACGGAGCGTCTGCGGACTCGACAAACACTCCATGCCGAGCGAGCGCAATCTTTAGACCGGGCAGGATGGCGTCATCGGTACCAATTGCCAGCACTGCAGGTTCCACTTGAGCGCGAGGTGTTGCACGCGCGGCGGTTGCCAGTGTGCTTTGGGGCGGCGCCGGCGCTAGCGACGGGCGTAGCGGTTTGGTGAGGGGCTGCGTGGCACCGAGTGGCTTGGCTGCTAAGGGCCGCGCCGTGGTCTCTGATCCGGTATTGCTGCGGAGCGTCGAGGCCCGCCCAGCGGCTGTAACCAGTCCGCCGACTTTTGGAGTTTGGGTGTTAGCCTGTATCGTTGACGCGTTAGTCTGAGATGCCGTTTTGCTCCCTGCTCCCAACATCGACGCCGCCAGTTTGGGCGGTAAGCCGAGCCCAACGCGCGTCTTTCCTGCCACGCGCCCATCCGAGCCAGCGCCCGGAGGTGAAGGGGGCAAGCCCGCTTTCTTTGATTGCCCAGGTTCGTCCATGGATCGCTTAAAGACCCCTACGGACCGCCAGCGGGCCGGATTACCCAGAACGGAGGGCTTTAGGCCGATCGCCTACCGGCTAAAAAAGTAGAGCACCAGCTGAACAGTCCAGGTGAGCGCGATCGCAATCAGCATCGCGTTCACCAGGGCATCGAACCAGACCCGGAGGACCTTCATTTGTGGCTTAAAAAATAGCTTTCCGACGAAAAGCACCCCGAATAACAGCGCCAGCACCTTTCCAAGCACCTCCGCACTCTACTCCCACCGCCTGCGAAAAGGCGATTCTACCGTTAGCACGGCCAAGCTGCCCCTGGGGGTCAGTCCGCTCCGGTTGCCAACTAGTGAGCCAGGCTGCACCCTTACGGCCGCGTGCACAGGGGAACACTTGCCATCCTTTTCGGTTTTGCCACGTGCCTCGTTGGGTGCGTAGCGCAGAGCGTGGGAAATACCGCGCCGCTCCTGGCAACTGCAACTGCAACCGCCCCGATTCGGTTCGACTCGAACACGCTCAGACTGACACACTCAGAGCGCATCTTGGCTCGGTTTGACCTTTTAGGAATCACCGCCGGACAGGTCGAAGCCGTGACGTTACGCGACTGCCCCGTCGGCGAGAACTCACTCAAGCTCAGCACAAATATTCGAACCAGTGGTCTGGCTCGCCTCGTGCGCAGCGTTCAGGCAGAAGCTCACACGACGGTGCTGGCAGCTGACGCCTCACCCATCAAGAGCTTTTTCGAGATCGTAGATGGCGAATCCCACGTCACCTACGACGTGGACTTTTCGCGTGGCGCTTTCCACTATTTTCGCAAAAAGCAGACTGGCGAAACCCGCGAGGAGACGATTTCTGTTCCCGACGGTTTGCCGGCGCATGATCTCCAGACCGCGATCCTATTGCTTCGATCTTGGCGGCCAAAAGTCGGAGCCGCAGGATATTTTTACGTTGTTTCTGGGCGTTTCTTGCTGAAAGTGGACATGATCTACCACGGACTCGACGTGGTCACGATCGATGGGGCGCCTCGGCCTGCTGTGCGAGTGGAGGGTCAAGCCGTCAGGCTCGGCGAGCTTCCGGAAGAGAACCGCGAGAAACGTAAGGTTCAAATCTGGTTTTCAGACGATGCTCGTCACGTCCCCTTGCGCATCTCCGCTGAATCACGCTGGGGACCCATCATCTTTGATTTGCTGCAATATGATCCGCGCGCGAACGCTGCCTGCTCTCCCGATAGTTCGGAAGCTGCCCCCGTGAGCTCGCCAAAATCAGCAGAAAACTTGTAGCTCGCGCCATGCTCAAGCCTAGGATGGCGGACGCTTATGCCCACTCCTTGGCCAGCCCGACCTGTAGTTCATTCTCGTCTGGCTCGCTCGGCGGCGCGGCTTTTGTGGGTGAGCTGTGTGTTTTGCTGGGGAGTGCTCGGGTGCGACTCAGTCGACGGCGATGGGCCGAGTCTATCCCGGAGTCGCGAACAGCAGCGGCGCTTGCTGCCTGGGCAATTCTTCCCCGCCATCTCCGAAAAGGACGCTTCGGGTGCGCTGGGCGAGCCGATTTCTAGAACCTCTGTGGGATTCAAGAGGCTGGTCCGCGGTGATCCGACGCTGCTTGTCTTCAAGGACGAAGAAGGCACCGGTGCGGACCTCGTGATGTCTCCGCGTTTGCGCGAGCGGCTCATGCGGCTTTCCGAACTCTGCGAAACGGAGTGGCCAGGATCCCGAGTGCGCATCACCGAGGCGTGGGATGAACAG
>JBBSBI010000254.1:0-7008 GCA_038251425.1 Polyangiales bacterium | reverse complement strand
TCCGATTGGCGCAGTGGATAGCCGAGCGTGTGAATGCGCTGACGGGCGTCGCTGCCCCGCACCTCAACATCAATCGAAAAATCGTCGACGTGAGTGGAGCCACTCGGGTCGTGCGCGAGCGGATACACGTAGCGCCGAGTTTTCCCCACTTGCTTCAACACTTGCGTGTACGTCAGCACAACTTTCCGCGAGCTTTGTCGCGGTAGCGGATAGATGCGCAGCTCAAAGCGTCCGCCGCGCTGCCATTCCAGAAGCGCGGGATCTCGCCAGGGCCCGGGCACCCAAATGATCTCATCGGGCGGCGGCGGCTTCACGTTGCGATTGGCGTTCACGATCGCCCCCTTCCAGATCTTGGCCGCCTTTTCGCGATCCACGAAGGCGCCTTCTTCTAGCTTGCCGTCCACTTCGAGCGCGAGGCGTTCGATCTGGGCATCGGGGGGCAACGGAAAGCGGAAGATGCCTTCGAGCACATCACTCGTGTGGTTGGTGAACACCTCTGTTACCTCGGTGCGCGCCATGATGCCGGAGATCCTGACTTTTACCTGATGTTGCGTCAGTGTGACGGCGCCTTTCAGCTCCGTGCCGGTGCCGGGCTTTTTGGCACGGAGCTCACCCAAACCCCTCACTTCCAACGTCTCACTCTTGTTCTCGCTGATCTCGCTCCAGGCCAAAGCTTGACTGAGCGAACCCGAACCGACCCGCGGGGCATCCTCGGAGGTCATCTCGCCCGTTTCCCCGGAATAGACCGTCACCTGGCGATCGCGATTATCAATCAGCTTCACAGCACCGCGGCTCACCTCGACGCTTGAGAACCCAGGCTGTGCACGCAACGCGAATTTGGTGCCGAGCACTTCCACCTTGCCCGAATCGAGCACAAAGCTGGCGCTTCCATTTTTCTGGTGCGCGATATCAGCGACGATGCTGCCCAGCTTGAGCTGAGCGCTGCGGCTGGCTTCGTTCAGGATTAACTCAGTGCCTTGGTCCAGCGTGAGCTCGGAGCCGTCATCCAAGCGGAGCGTGGCACGGGTGAAGGAGTCCGTCTTGAGGCGTGAGCCCGGGCGAATGCGTTGATTGGCTTGCGCGCGATCACAGGCTCCGGCTTCTGTGCAGATTTCGAGACCCTTGGCGCTCGCGGAGGCTTGGCTGATGTTCCGGACAACGCCTTGCCAGCTTGAGCCACTAGACAACCACGAGCTAACACCTGATTGGTCGGGTGCTGAATTGACGAAGAACAGGAGCGCCGCAGCGGCTCCCGAGACGGCAATCGCGGCTGCCAATGGGCGCTGCTTTAGAAAAGATAGAATGGGGTTCGCTTTGGGTGGGATGTTGTGCACTGCTGGTTTTGGTGCTGTTTCAGCGGTTTCCGGTGGCGCAGCGGTTTCCGTGGGTGCCGCCTCGGGTTGCGCTGCAGGGATGGGCTCTGGCGGAACGGGCTCTGCTGGGACAGACGCGGCAGCGTTGGGGGCGAGCGCCGTTTCAAGCCGAGCACGGAGGTCTGCGGGAGCAAGTGTGAAGTCGCTGCCTGCTGGGGCGATCAGTTGGACGGCGCGTTCGGCCTCATGCCGAAGATCGCGGCAGACGTCGCAATCGAGCAAATGTTCACGGAGCTCCGGGGAGGCCGTGCCATCCAGCACTTCGGAAATGTGTTCTTCGACCTGTTGACAGAGGGGCGATAAAGTCATGCTATTTCCCTTTCAGAGACGGCGCTTTGCAAGGCCCGGAGTCCGCGTGACACACGCTGGCGAGCCGCAGGTTCATCGATTCCGAGTGCTTCGGCGATTTGGGCAAAGCCAAGCTCGCCCACATAACGCAGCACGACCGCTTCGCGCAGCGTTGGCTTGAGCTCGGCCAGGGCTTGGCGCGCGCGTTCGGCTTTTTCACGTAGAAGCGAACGTTCGTCGGCGGCTTCGGCGTGGCCTAGGGGATCGAGCAACTCCAGCTTCTGTGCGTTCGCTCTGCGCCCCTCCAGGCTTCTGGCACACTTGCGGCGCGCGATCGCCAAGAGATATCCTTTGAGTGAGCCGCGTTGCTCCCATTTTGGCAGGGCCTGCTGCGCATCGAGCATCACTTCTTGCACGAGGTCTTCGGCGTCGGCACGATTCCCGAGCAGCGCAAGACACACCCGACCCACACAGGCGCCATAATGGTCCGCACACAAGAGCACGGCTTCGCGCACATCACCCTTCGACACAGCCTCGACGATGCTGGCCTCAACCGCCCCAGCGCCATTCATGGACATCGTTTCGTCACTCACAGCCAAGTGACCCCGAGCGCCGGATTTGTGACCAAGAATCCTCCAATTTCATTCGACACACTCCCAAACGCGGCTGCCCGCCAAACCTTGCACCCCCTGCTAACCCCTCAGAGGAGCGCTCCTTGGGGGCCTAAGTTAAGGCCCCGCTTCCGTCGTCACGGGAAGCGACTCACTGTCCGGCCCGCGGACCCTATTGTGCGGCGAAGCAACTGATGACTTTGCGAAGGATTCGCTGTAAAAAGGCGGCTCAATTGTAGGTTTTATTCCACGATCCACGCGACCTCGTCAGCGATTTAGGCCCTTGGGAAGAGAATAGTTTACATTCCGAACCCATCTGTTCCGTCCAACCTCGCTGCGGCTAACGGCCGTGGATCTTACTCAACGAAAGCTAAGGAGTTCTTAATGAATACACGAAAAATTGCCTTGATCGCGCTGCTTGCACCAGCGTTTGTGGGTGGGATTGCGTCCACGGCTTGCAGCGATGCGAGCGCCTTGCCGGGACTCGACAACATTGCTGAGCAGTGCGGGCTGGTTTGCGCCGCAGAGGGCATTGTTGAGGGCAACGCACAAATTTCTGGCCTGCGATCAATCGATACTTTCTTTGCCGCGGTGGTTGATTTTAACGCTAAGGCTACGATTGTTTCGGGCAACATTGACGCGCAGCTCGGAAGAATTCGTGCCGCGGTAGGTGTCGATGCCAACGCTGATCTCAACGCTGCGATCAAGGCTAAGTTCGCACTGTACGCGGACGGCGGAGTGACGATTGTAGCACAGCCTCCGAAGTGCGAAGTGAGTGCTTCCGCCACGATCGAGGCAACTGCCAAGTGCGACGCAACCGTCACCCCCGGGATGGTTTCGGCCACGTGCTCAGGTTCGTGCACGCTTGACGCTTCGGCGATGGCCAAGTGCGATGCGAATGCAACGCTGACGTGCAGTGGTACTCTCCCTGATCTGCAGTGCGCGGGTACCTGTAAGGCTGCCTGTGACGGTACCTGTATGATGGATGGCACCGCTAAGTGTGAGGGCACCTGCTCGGTGGCGCCGGACGCGAACGGCAACTGCAATGGCGCATGTACCATCAGCGGCGAAGGGCAATGCAACGGCAAATGCATGGGCTCGTGCAAGGGCGAGTGCTCCTACA
Source organism: Polyangiales bacterium (assembly GCA_038251425.1). GTDB lineage: Bacteria > Myxococcota_A > Polyangia > Polyangiales > Polyangiaceae > JBBRRP01. The sequence continues at coordinate 3,613 of JBBSBI010000254.1, read as the reverse complement.
CGCCGCCGAACGGCATGTGTACCGGCGGTGCGCAGGTGAAGTGCGAGGCCAAGGCCAACGTGTCTGCAGAGTGCAAAGGAAAGTGCGACGCCACCGTGACACCTCCCAAAGCCAGCGCTGAGTGCGAGGCTTCGGCAAAAGCTTCCGGAGAAATCAACGTGGAATGTACGCCCCCCAAGCTGGCGCTGAAGGCCACCTTCAAGGCATCGTTGGACGCCGACCTTGTTGCAAAGGCGCAGTACCAAGCATTCGCGACCGTGTTCTTCGATGCCTACGGGCAGATCCTCGCCGAGGTCAAGCGGGCTGATGTTGTGGCAAAAGCCGGCGGCAACCTCGCCGTAACCGGCAAAGCCGCCGTTGAAGGCGCGGCCAATCAGCTTAAGGCGAGCGCGGACGTCAAGCTCAAGGCAACGATCGGCGTGGGCTGTGCCCTAGCCGAGCTTCCCAAAGTTGCGACCTCCGTCAAGGTGGGTACCGACAAGCTCACCGGCAGCATCGCAGCGGCAGCCAAGGTGTCGACAGCAGTTGGTGGCTGATACAGTCTGAATCAATAGCCGAAAACGGCGGGCAAACTGCTCGCCGTTTTTGCGTTTGTGGGGTGGTATTTTTTCCTCCCAAGTCTTCGCCATCGCACTAACTTCGTTGCGAGTCATGTCGTCAAAGCCCTTAGATATCTGGACCCATCCCCTCCGAATGTCGCTGATCCTGACGCTGCTCGGGATAGCGCTCTCCGTAGTGTTACAGGTGCTGCACATTCGGGCCTACCTTCAGCCCGACGCGTCCAGCTTTTGCTCGATCACCCCGGCGTTTGATTGCGCACGTGTCGCACTGAGTCCGTATTCGGTGTTCCTGGGTGTTCCGGTGCCACTCTGGGGTGCCTTGGGTTTCGTAGCGCTTCTGGTGGCAGCCTGGCTCCGTTCCGTATGGTTGCGCCCACTAGCTGCGCTCGCTGTGCTGGCTTCCTTGGTGCTGCTTGGCGTTGAGATACTTTGGGTGAAGTCCGTGTGCCTGCTGTGTGAGGCAGTGCACGCCACAGCGTTGGCGCTTGGTTTCACCGTTTGGCGCGCGGGCACTGCGTGGATCTTGCCGCAGGATCCGAAGAGTGCGTTATTCAGCATTGTTGCGCTGCCGGTTGGCACGTTGATCGCATTTCTAGCTTTTGCCCCTCGCTACTTTGAGCTCTTCAATTGGAAGACCGATGTGCGGTTGCCCAGCGGCAAGACCGAGCAGGGTTACCATTGGTTGGGTGCCGTCGCTCCGCAGCTCACGGTGCAGGAATTCACGGATTACAGCTGCCCCTTTTGCGGTGTGGCTGCCCACCATCTTCTGAAGCAGGTAATTCGGAGGCCGCGAGCGCTGCGTATTGTCAGGCGTCAGTTTCCACGGACCCACTGCGTGGATGGCTTTATCTGTCAGCCAATGCGGTTAGCTTACTGTGCTGATGAGCAAGGTAAATTTTGGCAGGCGGACCGCTGGTTGTTTGCCCGTGCTTCCGGCAAAGCGCGGGTGGATATCGAAATGGCAGCGCGGGATATTAGCTTGGATTTTGCCAAGCTGCGTTCGTGCTTGGTGCGTCCGGACGTGCTGGCGCGTGCCGCACGTGAGTCGAACGAGGCTTTGAAGTTGGGTTATGAGGGCACGCCGACGTACGTGGTTAATGGGAAGGTGGTGAGTGGGAAAGAGTTGGAAGCGTTGCTGGCTGCGCTCTAGGTTGTGTGGCGTCGGGGCCACGCTTTTCCCTCCCTCAACCCATTCGCGTCAGATCAGGGCACCGCGTTAGCGTGACAGGTGCTGACGGGCCCTGTTCAAAGTACAGGTAACCTGGAGTGCTAGAAAACGTGCCCAAACCGCTAGGAAAGTAGGGGGAACCGGTGAGCTCGGCGAGTACGGTGGCTGCCGCGCGGCTGAACGTGCTGTGCCCTGGCTCAGCCGAGCCAGCAGGTGCGAAGCCCGTAACACGACTTCTTTGGGCGGGGCCGATTCTGGAACGCCCGCCGCCGGCACGCATCTAGCCATGGCCCTTTGCTGTGGCCCACCCTGCGCACGCCCATGCAGCACTACACCCTACCGTTCGCCGGGACAGCTACGCGTTGTCTCGGCCTCGTGCGTGAAGCCCCGTAGCCACTCCTCTACCCTCTAGTCACACCACCGCACTTCCGGGAGCTTGCTCCATGGCACAATCTCCGTTTGTTGGTGTCTGCGAGCATCGTCGCCCCCGTAGACGAGGACTCTCTCGGTAGTTCGATGTGCTTCGGTTTTAGCGACGAGGCTGGCCAAGCTATCGAGGCCCGCGAAGAAATCAGCCGCAACGGTTGCGCCGCTTTTTGCTTCAACCAAGAGGAGCGCGCGCGTTGCGTCCAGCACCAAATCTACTTCGGGCCCTCGCGCCTGGCGGTAGTGAGAGAGGTGAGCTATTTGCCCCGCGTTGGCTCGTGCCTTGTAGATCTCGCAGGCGACCCAGGTTTCAAAGATCGCTCCTCGCAAGGGGTGTGTGCGCAACTGCTCGGGGTTGCCAATGCCGAGCAGGAAGCACAGGAGGCCGGTGTCCAGAAAATGCAGTTTGGACGCCTTCACCGTTTGTTTTCTCACGTTCCGATGCCACGGCGGAAGCCGATGGCACAAGAAGCTGGTTTCCAGAACCGACAACCAGGCTCGCGCAGTGGGTTGAGAAACGCCAGCGTCAGCTCCGAGGGAGCTCAGCACCAACTCTTGCGCGGATCGTCCGGCGCACAGGCGAAGGAAAGTTGTGAATGCCTCCAGGCTCGACACATTGAGCAGCTGCCGAACATCTCTCTGAATGTAGGTGGTGGTGTAGTCCGAATACCAACGCGGTGGGTCGATGCCACGATCAAAAATTCTAGGATAAGCGCCCGTCCACAGCGTTGTCATGAGATCGAGCGGTGCTGTGCCAAAGCGCCGGACTTCGTCCAGGCTAAGCGGAAGCAATTGGAACACGGCCGTTCTCCCTGCCAAGGACTGAGCAATCTGTTGACTCAACCCAAAGTGTTGAGAGCCTGTGAGGATGAAACGACCCGACGTAGCGTTCGCATCGACGTCCACTTGGAGGTAGGACAAAAGCTCTGGGACGTGCTGAACTTCATCCACGACAGCGCCGTTCGGGTGGCCCGCCAAGAATCCGCGTGGGTCTCGGCGCACTTCTTCGCGGGTGTCGAGTGGCTCCAAATTCACGTACGGGTGGTTCGGAAACAGCGCGCGGCAGAGAGTCGTCTTGCCGGATTGCCGCGGGCCGGTGACCGTCAAGATGGGGTACTGAGTGGCCAATTTTCTGAGCGAAGTGGCTGCATTTCTCTCAATCACTTCAATAGGATAGGAGCTAAATCACCAAATGAAAGTTACATTTTCATTTGGTGATTACGGGGCTACAGCCCCGTTAGCCCCGTGTGATGCAGCTGGTGGCCGTCTGAGTGAAACGTGACGGCGGCTTGACCCGCCCGGTTCGCAAACCGCTCCCCATGCGGAGCTTCAAACGCTCGCGAAAGCGGGCGTTCTTGCTCGGGTTCGCGGAGGCGCTGCGGAAGATGCCTCGGCGTGGGCTCCGTTCCGGACGGCGCTTCGTGGGCCGCGGGCGGGCTGAACCTACCCCAAAGAATGT
>JBBSBI010000253.1:0-7023 GCA_038251425.1 Polyangiales bacterium | reverse complement strand
CTGGGTTGAGCTTGAGCTTGAGCTGCAAAAGGATCACGCCAAAAAGCCTGCCGCGCCCAAAGAGAAGGCTGGTTCAGGCGGAGCTGTTCTCCACAAGTGAATAGGGCTGATGCGATCGGGTTCTGAGGGGCGAGGGTGTTTCCCGACGGGGCACCACTATCCAGGCATCGCACATCTGCTGCGTCTGTCCGTCGTCGGATTGTCGCCCGGGTGGCCCTCCGAGCATTTGATGGCAGATTTGCCACTAGTTTCGATTGACACGGAAACGACCGGCCGTGACTCAAAATCGGATCGCATCGTAGAGATCGCGTGTGTGCGTTGGGAGCACGGCCAAGTAACGGCACGCGAGAGTTGGCTGGTGAATCCGGAGCGCCCGATCCCCGACGATGCTCGGCAGGTGCACGGCATCAGCGATGCTGACGTGGCCGATAAGCCGCGTTTGGTAGAAGTTTTGCCGGAAGTCTTGGCGGCGCTCCGAGGGGCCGTTCCCTTGGCGTACAATGCCAATTTTGATCGGGAGTTCTTGCAGGCTGAATTGGCCCGCTCAGGCGCCGTGTTTGAAGATCTGCCACCCGCGATGCAGGCGCGTGTCGAGTGGGTGGATCCGCTCACTTGGGCACGCGTGCTGCAAGCGAGTGAAAAAAGCCGCGCGCTCGGCGAGGTGTGCGCGCGGATGGGGATCCAGATTGAGCAAGCCCACCGGGCGTTGTTTGATGCGGAAGCGGCGTTACGCGTATTCCTCATTTTTTTGGAAGATGTTCGGGTGCCGAAAACCTACGGTGGTCTCGTGCAGGAGCAGCGGCGGCTAGCGCGTGCGTTCGCCGACGAACGCGGACGCTTTTGGCAGGCTAAGCTCTAGGCTATTCCGGAACTCGGAAGGCTTGCTGGAGCGTCAGCGGCAGGCCCGCGAAGGCTGGGATCGAGCCCTGCTTAAACGCTGCCGTCACGCAGTTGCCAACCGCCGTGCCGGGGAAGGCGCGGTTCAGTCTGACGTTGGTAACGTAACCTTCCGGATGGAAGGTTACGATAGCCTGACCTGCACCTGAGGGCCCCCCGGATTTGTTGCAGTGAGAGGCGCGAATAGCACTGGCCGCGAGCGCGCCCGTTGCCGCTCCCCGGTTCACTTCAGGTCTTTTTAGCGGAGGAGCTGCTTCAGTTGGGCCGGGTGCTAGATCGTTGGCGGCGCGGACCGCATCGGCTGCTTCCTGGCCAGCACGCTCGGCGAGCTCACGTTCCGCCTTGGCACCCCTGCGGGCGCCTCGCCCCCGGCCTGTTGCGTCGAACTTGAGTGGTGCTTCGCGCGCTTGGAAGGAGTCGCCTGGGGTGGCCTGTCCTGGTTGCGCGGGTGCGGCCCGGGCAGTGCTTGGGCTAGCATCCTCTTCCTGCTCATTCTCGTCAGAATCTGAGCGGGGCCCTTTTGAAGTCTGCAGGCTGGCGCCCACAGGATCCTGCGATTTTAACCAGACCAGCGTCGCGACTAGCCCTGCTGCTGCCACTAGCCCCATCCCGAGCAGGGCCAGCCAGGGCTTCTTGCGGGGCGGCTGTTGGATGGGGTCCAGCGTTTGCGGGCTGGCTGTGCCCGTGGGATCACTCAGGCTGTTCGTGTTGGTTTGGAAGCTCGATGAGGGGGCGGGCGTGGAAGTGAACGATCCGTCGTTAAACGGAGTGCTCTTGCCAGACAAGCTGAGATCCATTGGGCCGAGTGCCGTTGACTCGCTGGGGATAAGGTCCGCTTCAATGTGTCCATCGACGGCGCGCAACGCTTCGCGAATGGCTTCGCGTTGTTGCTCGATGCGGGCGCCCAACACACGTTTGAGGAGGCGGCCCACGCCGGCAACAGGCACCAAAATTCGTTCGTTAATGAGGTAGCGATCGAGCGCGATGCGCAGCTCTTCTGCCGTCTGGAAACGTTCGTTGACATCGCGCGCCAGGGCTTTCAACACGATGGCTTCAAGCGCTTCGGGGTACTTTGTGTAGACATCGGTCGGCTTCGGAATGAGGGCCTCTGAAACGAGCCTCAAGGTGTCTCGTGCCGATTCGCCACGAAACAGGCGCTCACCCGTGGTGAGCTCGTAGAGCACAATACCCAACGAAAAAACGTCGCTCCGCCGATCAAGCCCAGTGCCGCGAACTTGCTCGGGCGACATGTAGCCCAGCTTCCCCTTCAGCAGGTCCTGATCCTTGTCGGTACGCGCCGTAGCGCTCGCCACCCCGAAATCTACCAGCTTTGCCTGCCCATTTAGGCCGATCAAGATATTGTGCGGGGACACATCACAGTGCACCAACCCACACAAGCGCCCATCCCAATCCCGTAGCTCGTGCGCGGCGTGCAGGCCGCCAGCCGTATCCGCGATCATGCGCACAGCCATTTCAGCCGGGATGGCACGGCGCTTCTTCGCTTCGCGAATCAGGGCGCGCAGCGAATCCCCTTCCACCCATTCCATGGCCATGTAGAGGATCCCGTAATCCTCGGATACGTCAAAAACGCTCACCACGTTGCTGTGCGAGATGCTTCTGACGATTTGCCCTTCTTCAAGGAACATCGAGCGAAAATCCTCGCGGGTTGCCAACTCAGGCAACATCACCTTAACGGCTACTAGACGCTCAGCACCGCCAAACGACTTTTCACGTGCCACCCACACGCTGGCCATACCCCCCTGCCCGAGCTGAGTCAGAAGCTGATATCTGCCCAGCGTGGCGCCGCATTTGAGCTCGAATTCCATAGGGGAGGGCTTGGCCTAGACTCTCGGGACAGTTGCCTCGAACAGTCACGAGACAGCCGACGATTGGACCATTTTTCTGAGACTTTTGCGAAAGCTTTTGCTCGCCCTAGGGCGTGGTGTCGGCTGGCACGGGGCTCGCGCGGGGAGCCTCAACGGCGTCGGGGACCTTCATTTCGACGTCCAATAGGGCGTTTTCGCCGGGCGCCAGCCGCACGCTCCGATGCTCCGGCGGCGCATTGGGATGCTCGAGGCGCACATAGTGGACCCCGCTCGACAGCGGAATAGGTGCGGCAAAAGGCGTGGTCTCGACCCTCACGCCATCAACGGTGACGCTCGCCCAGGGAGTCGCGACCACGCGCAGATGGGCGAGATTGCTGGGTGACAGGGTCAACAGGCCTTGAGCTTTACCGACCAGATTCTCCTCGCCGCTGGCGTCGAGCGTCGCAAACGCGCTTCCCCCGGCTATCAGCAGGGCTGAAGCTAGAAGGAGGCCCAAAAGCGGCCGCGTGAGTGGGACCGGATCGTGGAGGCTGGGCAGGCTTTGGCGAGGAGCAGGCACCTCACTTATCGGCGCCTCCTCGGCCGCCCCAGCTTGCCCCAGGTGTCCGAGCAGCACCTTGCGTGTTGACCCGGTGCCCAGTTCTCGAAACAGCTGCTCAAAGGTAACCGTCATTTCGCGCGCTGACTGAAACCTGTCGCCGGGTAGCTTTTCTAAACAGCGAGCCACCGTGCGTTCAAGCGCCAGCGGCAGTCCGTGCACTTTGCGCGCCAGCGGTTCGGGACGTTCGTGTCGGATGCGTTGGGCAGAGCTCTTGCTGGCCGTGTGCTCGAAGGCTGATATTCCACTTAAGAATTCATACAAAACCAGACCGAGTGAAAAGAGATCGGAGCGCGGATCGGCAGGCTCCCCCAAGATTTGTTCGGGCGACATGTAGGCCGTGCTGAAAGCTCCGCCGCTGCCGTCGAGAAGCTCAGGCGCTGTGGGCAAACGTTCGTCGACAGCGACGGTGAAGTTAATGAGCTTCACGTGCCCAGCTCGTGACACCAAGATATTCTCCGGCTGAATATCTCGATGCACGATGCCGTGCGCGTGCGCGTGCTCCAGGGCAACGCTCACTTCGAGCGCAATGGCAAGGCACGTTGCAAGCGGCAACGGTGAGCCCTGCAGCAAGAGCTCGCGTGCCGTGGAGCCGTCGACCCACTCAAGAACGGTCCACATCCGATTCTCCTGCCGCACCAGGTCGTAGACCTGAAGCACATTCGGATGTTGAAGCTCGGCCAGCAAGCGTGCTTCACGTTCAAGCGTCGCGGCAAACGGCGAAGACGGCAAAATACCGAGCCCGAGCGCTTTGATCAGCACCTTGCGGCCGAGGTGTTCCTGGACGCCTTGGTACAGATCTGCAATCGGCCCTGCGCTGATCTTTCGCAGGATCTGGCAACCTTCGAACTTCAGCGCTTCCTCGGGCATGTGGCTCGGCGACTATGCTCTTCCCGCGGATTTTGTGCCAGACTCCCGCGCCGTGAATGGCCCCCAGCGTCTCCTCATAGCTCTCGGTCGGGGCCTGGCGAGTGCACGGCGCGCCACGGACCGGCATTTTGGGCGCCCTCCCAGGTTCTGGATCGCGCTGATTCCGGCGGTGCTCGTAGCTTCCGCCGCTTTCATGCGAAGCCCTGCCAGCAATTTCATCTTTGATGAACAGGAAGCTCTGCTCGCCAATCCGTACGTCAACGGAGACCGCCTGCACTACTTTCAAGCCTTCCAACGCGATTTTTGGGGCTTGCCGCCCGAGCGCACGATTGGCTCCTATCGCCCGATCCCCAACCTGATTTGGCGGCCGCTGTGGAAGGTGATGAAGGTGCCCTGGCTCCCTCATTTCGCGAACCTGCTCATTCACGCCGCGAATGCGAGCTTGCTGTCGGCATTTGCATTTTCTGTGACTCGGCAGCGACGCGTGGCGTGGCTTTCGGGAGCCTGTTTCCTACTCTGCGCTCTTTTGACGGAGGCGATCTGTGGGGTGGTGGGTTTGGCGGACGTCCTCTCGGGATTGAGTGCGCTCCTGGCGTTGTGTGCGCTCAGGCTGCGGATGGGTTGGAGTTTCGTCGGCGTGCTTCTGGCGCTTTTGTTGGGGCTTTTTAGTAAGGAGAGTGCGATCGTCCTCGTTCCTCTTATTTTCGTCGCTGCCGTCGTCTTGGCGCCGTGTTTCTTTCCAACCAAACCGGCGCGGTTCGCACGCGGGGTAGCAGCGCTTCTCGCTAGCGTGTCAGCGCTGGTTCTCTACACGTACCTCAGGCGCCAGTGGTTCCCCGTGGCACTGCCGGCGGAGTTGGTTGCGCCGCTAGCTGCAGATTCTCCGTTCCATGCACGGGCCTTGCATGAATTTCTCAAGTGGTTTCATCAGCCGCAGTTGTCGCGGGATCCGATCAACAATCCGTTGGCGCTCGCGGCGACTCCGCTCCGGATCGGGGGCGCTTTGCGCGTCTATTTTGGCGGTTTGATTCAAGTGCTGGCGCCTTGGACGCTGAGTGCTGATTACTCATTTCCCCAGGAGCTACCGCCCAAGAATCCGGTATTTTTAGAAAGCGTGCTTGGGGCGTTAGCTCTGGTGGGCGCACCGCTCGTGGGCCTGGGGGTGTGGGTCCGTTCGCTCCTTGTTGAGCGCGCTCTCAGAGCTGAGTTTAAGCAACGTGCCGGAGCCTTGGGGCCGCTGTTTGCAGTTGAGCTTCGAAAATCGCTGGGATGTTATCTGTTAGTTGCCGTGGGCTTGGTTTGGTTTCCCGTGGCGTACTTCCCTCATTCCAACATTCCCGTGCTTTTGCCCACTGTTCGTGCGGAGCGCTTTTGGTATCTGCCCGCATTGGGAACTTCCTTGTGTCTCGGTGTGGCCCTAGCGGCCTGGATCGAAAGGCGCCGTTTCAAGCCGGATGCCTGGTTGGCGGTTGCCGCCTTTCTCGGTTTTCAGGGATTTCAGGCTCGCCGGCATGCGCTCGATTACACCGACGATCTGACGTTTTGGCGCGGGACGCGTGCTTCGGTTCCCTACAGCGCTAAGGCCCATTTGAACTATTCGGTCATGTTGGGTGCTCGTGGGCAGCTCAAGGAGCGGTTGCAGAGTAACACCACTGCGCTCGAATTGGCGCCCACCTGGCCCATGGCCCACATCTACCAAGGGGACACACTGTGCCGCTTGCGGCGGACCGACGAAGCTTGGCCGTTTTTCATAACCGGATTCGAACTCGGCCCCAACGATCCGAACCTGATCGCTCTGGCCTTGCAATGCATGTGGAATGAAAAAGCACTGAGTGCTGCACGCCAACAGCAGCTTTCAGGTTTGGCGCGTGCGCATCCCGGCACCTGGCTTTCCTACTTGGCGAACGACATCGTGAGTAACGGTGTGAAGTACGGGGGAGTCGATCCGAAGTATCGCCCGCGTGGCTACAACGAAGGGCCCCGCAAAGACGGCGGCTAGTTCAAGCCAAATAGCCAAAACAGCCCAAGCACGCTGGTTAGGATCACGACCAACGCCAAGAGGCCGATCGCCAATTCACCGCGGCCAGCACGAGGTTTTTCCGCTCGGAGCGCGCCTTCCTTAGGCAGCCTGGAAGCCTGCGGAGGCTGGGTGTTGGTTTCTCTCGGTGCCGTGGAGCGGCGTTCAATGGTGCGCGAGATCCCACCCGTCCAACCTGCGGAGTCTTCACTCTCGGAGGCGTCGGGTGGGTCAATGATTTCGTCCTCTCTTAGTAGCTCCTCGGCAACCGCTTCGAGTTCGTTGAGCGCGGCGGTCACCGGATCGGAGAGCCGAAGCGTGGTGCCGCCGAGCTTCACCTGGCATTCGGGATCCCAGCGCTGCCACTGCAAAGGATCAAGGCGTTCATTCTTGAGATAAGAGCCGTTCTTGGAACCGACGTCGCGCACCAGAATGTCTTCACCGCGGCGCATGATTTCAAGGTGCCGTCGTGACACATCCGGGTCGTCGACGATCAATTCGGCATGTGAACGGCCAACGATATAGGCCTGCTCAAACTCCACAATATCTACGTAGGTTTCAGCATCCACTCCCGGCGCTACGGGAATGGCCACGCTGACGCGCGGGCTCGTGGGACCACCTTCCGCGGCGAGGGCCTGTGCCACGAGCGACAGCGCCATTTCGTAGGTGTGCTGCTTGACGTTAGGATCAGGGGCGGCGTGATCAAATAAAAGCTCCAGCCAAACACGCCCGATCCGGACGAGGTCGCCCGAACGAATCACGCGGGGGGCCTGCGGTGCTAGGCGCACGGAGCCGACAAATGTGCCGTTCGCGCT
>JBBSBI010000252.1:0-7046 GCA_038251425.1 Polyangiales bacterium | reverse complement strand
GGGCCTGCTGAGCTTTGCCGATGCGCTCGATTTCCGCTTCGCCCTTTTGGGGGCTCGTGTGAACCGAATAGTACCCAGTTACCAAATCATGCGGGTGCTTCTGCGCCGAGCCTAAAATGTAACCTGTGGCGCTCTCGCCGGTGATCTCAAGGCCGTTTCATCGGGGGATTAGGGAGCCTCGCACACGGAAGCAAAGGTCTCCAAACATCCGGCATCATCCCAAGTGGTGAGCGGGCTGAAGCGGTTGAAGCGCCCGCATTGTTCGCCACCCGGCTCGCCAGCTCCGTTGTTGGGTTCGCCAGTTTGGAAATTCCAATTGGTGTAGGTCACCGGAGTGTCATCGAGCCACACAAAGGTGCCTTCCTTCAGCGCGTCGTTCAGTCCCATCCACCAATCGGTATCCGAAATCTTTCTTGCGGTCGCGGTGACCCACTCGTTCTCGGCTGCGTCGTTGATGGTGATCAGGCGGTAACCTGTGGCTTTGCAATGCGCAGCGGCTGCCAGCCAGGGTTCACGGATGTCACAAAAAAGGTAGGAGTGGCCCTGGAATGTTTCGCGCTGGCAAGGGCACATCGCTTGCTCATCAATGCCAGCGCTGCAATTGTCGTCAATGCCGTTGCAGGCTTCCTCAGCGTTGGGATGCACGGAGGCCAGCGTATCGTTGCAATCGCCCCCCTGGCTGGCAGTGAATGTGCCTTCTGCGGCACATAAGCAGCGTTTTTCCGTCCCGTAACTATCTGCGTCCTGATCCTTAAAGAAGTCTCGACATTCAGCTCCGTTGGCGCACGTGCCAGGAGTTGGAGTTGGAGTTGGAGTTGGAGTTGGAGTTGGAACAGTTGAGTTGCTAGGGGAAGCGCTGGGGGTTGGTTCAGCACTCGGATCGGCAGCTCCACCGCCTACACTCGTCATCGAAGCGCTGATGCTGGGCAGCATGCCACTGTTGGTCCCAGTTCCATCTCCGCTCTGAAATAGACCATCTGGAGAGGTGCCTGCGCAGCCGATCGCAGCACCGAATCCCAAGAGCCCTGCACCGAAGAAGCGTCGTGCCATGTTTGACGATGATGCCACAGCGCGTGCAGTTATCCCTATGGACATTTGATGGTTGCGTGCACACGTATTCGGTCGATGTGCGAAAACGACAAGGAGAATGCAAAAGGATGATGACATACAGCTCATGCAGCCACATTGGCACACATGGTTTTGCCAAGCAGGTCGCCAAGCGCGGAGTGGTTCTGTCATGTACCAGGGCACGAGCGTTTGAATGAACGCGTGAGTGACGGAGCTCATTCGTGCGACGCCAGGTTACACGCGTTTAGATTAACATCTTAAGATAGTTTTGCATGCCCAGGCCCGAGGCGCGGAGCCGTCTTCGACACCGCTCGGCCCCAGGGTCAGGCATCAATCAGCTGGACAGAGGGGTCGATAGCTGCCGCATCGGACCCTTACAGCCGAGCTCGGCAAGCTAAGGCCGACAGCGTCCGCGAAAGCTCCTATAGTCAATGCTCCTTCCAACCCGATCCAAGAGGTGCACCATGGGCGACAAATCCCCTAAGGCCAAAGACAAGTCCAAGAAACAAGGCGACGCCGACAAGAACCAGAAGAAGGCTGCCGCTTCGCAGAAGGCAAGCGCTGCTTCAACAGCGGGGAGCGCGAAGAAGGGCAAGTAACAGCCCGATCACCGTAAGCCACAGGGTATCGCCCTTGGCTTGCGGTGAGTTCGTATGAACTGAATCGGACTGGCTAAAGTGTGAGCGGACTTTTTGAAAGTCCGTCGTCACCAATTGATGCCAATGGCGCGCCCATGTAAGCGGCGATACTCAACAGCAAATCGTTGTGAGCCGCCCATTTGGCATCGAAGGTAGTGCCGAGATTTTGGAAAGTACCTCCGCCGCGGCCCGCAAGCAGCACCGGTAGCGGACTTAGAACGTGCGTGCCATTGCTCATCTCAGACGCGTACATCACCACGCTGTTATCGAGGAGTGAGCCGCCGCCCTCGGCTGTCGCCTTCATGCGAGCAACCAAGCCTGCCGTCTGGCTGGTGAACCAGTTCTGAATGCCCTGGAAGATCGCTTCATTCGCTGGAGATTCGTGGTCATGTGCGAAGGCGTGATGCTGATCTGGTGCAGCCGAAAATCCTGGCACCCAATCGTATTTGATCAGCACCTCAACGGAGGGTGCCCATTGAAAGGTTGCAATGCGCGTTAGGTCGCAATTGATAGCTTGATAGAGCAGATCCAGCTGCAGCTTAGCGAACACCTGCACGTCAATGGCGTCTCCCTCGCTCCCCGCGTACTGACCCTTGACGGCCCCGCCTTGATCCGGCGGTGCACAGGCCGTACCGGCCGCTCCTGCGACTTGCGTGAGCTGCTTTTCGATCTCGCGTAACGATTCCAAGTGCAGGTCCAAGAGCGGTTTCTCGGCCGCTCCCGTGGTGCCCTGGACGGCTGCGATCTCTGCCTTCAGGAAATCTAAGGTGCTCTTCTTTTGAGCGAGTCTGAGCGCGATGGCGGGATCCGGAGTGCCTCCTCCTGGTGCGGGCGCCGCCCCGCTGAACAGTTTTTCAAACATCGCCACAGGGTCACGCTCGGGCGCGAGATCGAAACCATCCGCATAGGAAATACGATCCTGCGGTCCACCAAAGGTATAAGGATACCCGCCAAACTGCAGGCTTGAGAAACGTGTGAGGTTGCCCACTTGCTTGGCGATGTACTGGTCCACTGAGGTGCCGCCTCTGCTGCTTCTGCCGGTGAGCAGGCTGGCCATCCCTGCTTCGTGGCCTTCCGCGCTGTTCTTCTCGGCGGCGAAGGCGCGAAGATTCTTCATAATGATGGTATCGGCTTTGAGAGCAGCAAAGGATGCCAGCTGACCATCGAAATCGAAGTACTTGTGGTCTGGTAGCTCGTTGACGGTACACATGCCGAGCTGAAAGCACGCCGACGGGACGCCGTCGGGCCATTGTACGAAGATGGCTCGCTTGGGCGCTGCGCCTTGCGCTTCCGCGAGGCTTTGGCGAAACACGGGAACAGCTAAGAAGGCGCCGGCGCCGAGGGCGCCTAAAAGCTCACGACGACGAAGCAATGAACGAGAAGGGGACATCGGATGGCTCCTAGTGCGGTTGTTAAGGGGTGGCCGTTCGGGTGACGAACTGTCCGCTCTTGGCAAAGAGCACGAAGAGTTCTCGAATATTGTTGTTCGCCGTCTTCAGGTCGGCGAGCACGGGGCTGAGCTCAGCAATTTCAGCTGCGCCCGCGCTGTAGCCGTACACGTAGCGGAATGCCTGGCGACCCACACAGCGTTGCACCTCGGCGCTTGCAGCCAACTTGGTCCCGAGTTCGCCGGGCCCGCGGAAAACTCCGTTGGCATCTTCGGTTGCGGTGAGTTCGCCCGAATCATCAACGGGCAGGCCATTTTCCGTGGCGCGGTACTGTCCAATGCCATCGTAGCGTTCAAAGCCAAAGCCAATCGGATCGATCAGCGCGTGACATCCGGCGCAAGCAGGGTTGTTGGAGTGTGCCGTAAAACGCTGGCGAGTGGTTGCATTCGGATCCTTGGCCACCGGCACCACCATCAAGTTCTTAGGTGGAACAGGCAGCTCTTGGCAGAGAAGCCGTGTGCGAACCAGCTTGCCGCGCGCGATCGGAAAAGATTCGTCAGGGTGGGCGTGCACGGTCAAAAGCCAAGGTTGCGTGAGCATGCCTGCATCGCCGGTGAGCAGCGTCGCGATGCTGCCGTCACCATCCCAGGCCGTCTTCTTAATGAAAGCCTCTTGGCCATCCAGCAGGCTCTGCCGCATCGCGGCGTCGAACATTGGGTAGACCGCGGCATCTTTGATAACCGAGGCCAACCGACTTGTACCCGTCCACTGAGTCACAAAGTACTGGAGCGGTAAGCGAGCGCGGGCTGATTGGAGTAAGCGGCGCGCGGCTGTTTCGCGCCCAGCGGTGGTGGCCAGTGTGCCCGCAGCTGCTGCCGCTGTGAGCTCTGCGTCGGGAGGCGAGCTCCACAGCATGTACGAGAGCAGCGACGCAGTTTCGTAGTCAGTCAGCACTCGGGTACCGGCCAAAGCGGGCGTGCCGTATTCAGAACGGTAGAGAAATTGGGGCGTTTGCAGCATCGTTTCCAAGAGCTGCCGAATGCTCGTGGCGTAATCGTTCCGTGCTCGCTCCGTGGCAAAGAGGGCAGCGTAGCGGGCCAACTCATCTGCAGCTACCGGGCGTCGGAACAATTGCTGCCCGAAGGTCCTCACAAAATCGCTCGCGCATACGTCTTCAGCGCCGCCGGCGCAGGGCGCCAGTGCCGTGAGTTTGCCCGCCGTCAGAGCTTCGGCTGCGAGCTTTTCCGCAGCGTCCGCATACTGACCGGCCAAGCTGGGGGTGACACCAAGCGCCGTTCGAGAATTATCGAAGCCATCCACGGAAGAGTCTTGCGTGAAGCCATCGGCGATGCCCTTCGTGATTGCGTCACCCGCTCGAGTGACGAGCGCGGTCTGCAGCATGTCGAGGACGGTGTGGTTGTACTCATTGTGGCTGAGCCGCCGAATCCCAGGAACCTGCGCCAGGGCTCCCGAAGCCGTGCCGTTCCCGCCGCTCGCATTGGCACTACTGCCAGTGCCTGTGCCTGCAGCGCCACTGCCATTCCCCATGCTGCTGCCGCCGCTGCCTGGTGTACCAGGGGAAGCACCGGTGCCGTTGGCTGTGGAAGCGCCCTGTCCGTTATTGCCTTGTCCGTTGGCAGTGTCGGAACGTCGGGAACTATCTTGCGCGTTGCCGCTACAGGCAACCAACAGCGGGAGCCCCACAATGAGGGCCACGGATGTGAGGAGAGGCTTCATAGACTAGCTCCTAGGGCACGGTGCTCAAGCCCTCAACGATGGGGCTCAGCGGCAACCATGAATGCGTGTTGGAGATCGAAGTATAGCACCAAGAATCAGCACTATGCGGCCAATGTAATCGGTCAAAGTTAGCACGCTAGGGTCAAAGTGAAACTCTGCGATCGCGCAACGTAGGTTGTTTTTGGCTGTGGGTCCTTGTGTCCCAATTGGATGGGGATGCGCACAATTAGGCAGAGCACCCTGCGCTGTTCCCGCCCAACGAGTCCCGCCTGATCAGGAATACTTCACTCAAGATAGAATCGGAACAAAATAGTACCAGCATCGCAGGCTAACGATCGCACGACCGCACCACTGCTACTGCCACGGGGCGCGCGGTGGGATTACGCATGATCTTTTTGGGGAAGCAGGAAGAACTGCTCGGCTGGCCCGGCTAGTTTTACACGACAGGTTGAACTGCACCAGCCGTTCATAGGTCAGCCAGCGCTCCACAGATGCGCGCACCTGTACCCACAGTGCACGAAGGAAGATGAATATGCCGTTGCGAAATCGACTCCCTTCATTGTCTTGCCTTCCACTGGCGCTTGGAGCGCTGCTCCTGTGCGCTACAGGTTGCGAAGGTTCCGTAGCCTCTCCTAACCCGCATGGCCCAGATGGCACTCCGGCACCAGTCGCGACGAATCCAGACGGAACACCTGTTGTGCCGAATCCGAATGCGGGAACCGGGGGACAGACTGGCGGAATGCTGCCCCCGGGCACTCTCATCGTGCCTCCGTCGCCAAGTGTCTGCGCAACTGCGGCTCCAAATCCCGGACCTTCCCCCATGCGCCGTCTCACGCACACGGAATACGATAATACCGTTCACGATCTTTTGAACACCACCACGACGCCGGCCCGGGCATTTGTAGCCGAGGAACAGTCACTCGGCTTCGACAACGGCGCGACGGGAAGAACGGTGAATCAGCTCTTGGCGGAACAATACGCGACGGCAGCACGCCAATTGTCGACGGTGGCTGGCGCTAATCTTCCATCGCTCATGGGTTGCGATCCCGTCGCTCAAGGCGAAGACGCCTGTGCTACTAGCTTCATCGATGGTTTCGGTAGTCGCACCTATCGCCGTCCACTCAGCGCTAATGAAAAAGCGCGCCTCTTGACCTTCTACCAGGCTTCAAAGACAGAGTTTGGCTTCCAGCAAGCAGCGGAGATGCTGGTGCAAGCCATGCTGCAGACGGCGCAATTTTTGTATCGAATGGAAGTTGCAGAGACAAGTGGTCCCGTGGTAGCGGCGGCGCCGGGTGTGGTGCAAGCGGGCGGTTACGAGTTAGCGTCGCGCTTGTCGTACTTCCTGTGGCAAAGCATGCCAGACGCGGCTCTGCTCGATGCAGCGAAGAACAATCAGCTTGGCACTCCACCGGAAGTGGCTGCACAAGCTCGACGCTTGCTGTTGGATCCGCGGGCGCGGGGTGCTGTCGTCAATTTTCATGCTCAATGGTTCGAGTTCGGAGCTATGGACCACTTGGCCAAGAGCGCCACAGTTTACCCAGGTTTTACTGCCGATTTCGGGCCTTTGTTGCGCCGGCAATCCGAGGCATTCGTGGCAGGTGTCGTGTTCGACGGCGCCGGGACATTCGGCTCGCTCCTCACCTCCACCCAAGGTTTCGTGAACGATGCGTTGGCACCGATCTATGGTGTTGCGGCACCGGGCTCAGCGACGCTCACTGCTGTCACGCTACCGGCGACCGAACGCGCCGGCATCCTCACGCAAGCAGGCTGGTTGGCACTTCACGCCAAGCCTGACCAGAGCTCTCCGGTGACTCGCGGATTCTTTGTGAGGAATGGGCTATTTTGCAGCCCGCCGCCTGCACCCCCCGCCAATATTCCGGCGATCCCTCCCTTTGATCCAACGGTGAGCACGCGGCAGCGCTTCGCCACGCACCGCACTGACCCTGTGTGCGCGGGTTGCCACAGCTTGATGGATCCGATTGGACTCGGCTTTGAAAACTACGATGGCGTCGGCACGTTCAGGAGTCAGGAAGCAAACAGCCCAGTCGATGCGAGCGGAGAGCTCACGAACACCGATGTGGACGGCGCCTTCAACGGCGCGGTTGAGCTTGCTCAAAAGCTCTCGATGAGCGCGCGAGTCAAGGAATGTACCGTGAGTCACTGGTTTCACTTTGGCTTTGGTCGCGGAGAAAGTGTGGCAGATGGCTGTACGCTG
>JBBSBI010000251.1:0-7052 GCA_038251425.1 Polyangiales bacterium | reverse complement strand
CTCCGCCGTGACAGGTAGCTCAAGCACGAAGATGCAGCCCTTGCCCGGAAGGTTCTGAACGCGAATGTTTCCGCCATGGGCATCGACGGCTTGCTTGGCGATGGCGAGGCCCAAGCCGAATCCGCTTTGTTGGGTGTCGAGACGCACGAACGGGGCAAACGCGGCCTCGACTTTCCCGGGCTCGAGCCCTCCACAACGGTCTTCGATTTCGATCACCGCACGTCCGTTCGTGATGGCCCCGCGTAGCTCCACGATGCCTCCCTCATGCGTGTACTTCACTGCATTGCGGAGCAGATTGCCCAAGGCAGAGCGAACCAGCCGAACGTCGAGGTGTACACGTTCGTCCTTTTCGAGGACCACGCGGATGTCGACGTTTTTCGATTCCGCTTCGGAGATCGCGCCCATTTCAACGTCTTCGAAGAGGGACCCGAGGGTCGTCCACTGCCTGCGAAGCTCAATGCCCGACGCGACCCGCGCGGTCTGCAGTGTCTGATCGACGAGTTCACTCGTACGTTGCAGACCTCGCTCGAGGGCGCCGACTGCGCGGCCCTCGGTGGGAAGCAGGCCCTTGGTCTTGAGCTGCTGGAACGCCAGCGTTGCGGCGGAGAGCGGATTGCGAAGCTCATGGGCGATGAAGGCGAAATGCTCGTTGGCATGCCGCAGCAGCTCGGCGTCGCGTTGGTGCGTGTACTCCGAGACGGCGTGTGCAATCCCCGTGATCATGCAGTCGAAGACAACCTGCATTTCTTGAAAGGTGATCTGCTCGCCGGCGTCCCGCGCCGTGGCGATGATGGCGTCACGCAACGCTCCGTATTCGCGCACGACGGAATCGAGGCTGAAACCAAGGCGGAGCCGCTGTTCCCCGTGCCCAGCCGCGGTCGCGCTATGCTCGGGAGAAGGACCTACTGATGAGAGACCTGCGTCTTCCCGCAAGGCGGCGAGGATCTCGTCCACAAACTCTGGCAGGTGATTGATGAGTTCGATCGTGGGCATCGCCTCGGGGGCGAGCGTGCCTTGGACCTGCTCCTTCCAACGAAGCAGCACTTCCGCGCGTTGGGTCGCGAGTATTTCGTGGACGGCCATGCTGGCATGTATCGCACGAAAGCCGCCGCAACGCACCCGGTTTGCCCAGGCAGCAAAGTCCCGCCTGCGGGCTCATTTCAGGCCGGTGAAGAGCTCCTTCATTTTCTTCGCGGAGCGTTCCGTCTCGGGCGTTTTGATGGCCGGTTGACGGAGTGTGAGGCTGGTGTGTCCGTTGAAAATGACCTCGCGATTGGGAACGCTGTCGAGAACGTGGCTGCTGGCGCGACCATTTTTGGCGTCGAGATCGCTCGAGAACTCGCAAATGCTGAGCGCCACTTCACCCGCCCAGGAGCCTAGGCAGTAACCTGCATTGAAGGGAGCGCCAAGGTGCTGCCGTTCGCGGTCGACTTGGATCCCAGATGCTCTGATGGTTGTGAGCACTCGTTCGACGCTGAGGGGAACCTTCGGTCGGTTAGTGCGTTCGAAGTCGAAGCGGGCCGCCACGTTCATCACGGGTGTGGCAGTTTTGGCGCTAGGCGACGGATGTGGCGATAATGCGGCAAGAGGCTCTGCCGCAGCGTTTTGTGTGTCTTTTTTGGAACATCCGATCATGGAGGCGTTCATAAAGACAATCGCAGGTAGCCAAATTAGAACTCGGGTTACTGCTCTGCTGGAGCGAGCTGACGAGCAATAATGACTCACCTGGGGCGGTATTGTGTGGGTTGAGAGTATTTGTAGTTTGTTCATTATTTCAATTTACAAAACTCCGAAAACTGCCAATTGTCAATTCCTGTTTAACAACTGAAGGAGCATTCATGAAGAACCATTTGTCAAAGATTGGTGCTGCGCTACTTGTGAGCGTTAGCACGGTGACGAGTCTCTCGTCGGCGTCAAGTCACCGCGAGGCGCCGTTTATCAGTAAAAATCCCAAGGTCGATGCTAGCGATTTTTACATGTTTAGAAGCTATGAAGCTGCGCGCGATGGATTCGTTACCGTCGTCGCGAATTATCAGCCTTTTCAGAGCCGCTACGGCGGTCCGAACTTTTTTCCCCTAGACCCAGATGCGCTGTACGAGATTCACATCGACAATAATGGCGATGCGATCGAAGATCTGACGTTTCAGTTTCGGTTTCAGACGGCCCTCGTTGGCAAGACTGTCCCAGTAGGCGGCCAGAATGTTGCCGTGCCGTTCTACAACCTTGCAAGCGTCACGGCTGCGGACGAAAACGGGCTGAACATCATCGAAACCTATTCGATGCAGCTGGTCACCGGAGATCGGAGAACCGGAACTTCCGCAGCTGTAACCGCAGCAGGGGGAGGGGTCTCGTTTCGAAAGCCCGCGGATAACGTCGGGAGCAAATCCTTCGCGGACTATGCGACCTACGCGAAGACCTTCGTTCAAACGATCACCATTCCCGGTTGCGCAACACCAGGAAAAGTGTTCGTGGGGCAACGCGCCGAGAGCTTTGCTGTTAACCTGGGAGTTGTGTTCGATTTGGTGAACGCACCGCTGTCGACCATTGGTGACGCGGCACTTCGTGGCACAACGCAGAGCGTGATCAAGGACAACAACGTCACCAGTATCGCGCTTGAGCTGCCCGTCTCGTGTATCAAGGCCGCCAATAAAGACGTCATCGGAGGTTGGACCTCCGCCAGCGTGCGCCAAGCTCGGGTCATCGATCCGAGCCCAACGTTCAACGGTCCTTCGGTGGAAGGTGGAGCATGGGCGCAGGTGTCTCGCTTGGGCATGCCGCTCGTTAACGAGCTCGTCATCGGTCTCCCACAAAAGGATCTCTTTAACTCAAGTGAGCCTAAGGATGACGCCCAGTTCGCTACCTACGTGACGAACCCGACGTTGCCCGAAATCATTGAGACGTTGTACGGCGCCGCCAACGCCCCTGCGCCCAATGCGTTCCCGCGGACCGATCTTGTTTCCGTCTTTCTCAAGGGCGTCACTGGCGTCAACGAAAATGGTTCGACGGCTGAGATGCAGCGTCTCAACGTCGCGTTGCCGGTCACCGCAGCTGCCACCCAGAACAATCTCGGAGCGGCTGCGTGCTTTCCGAATAGAAGCTTGGTGGCGGTCACGGACGCGGGCGGCTGCGACGTCGCTGGATTTCCGAATGGACGTCGGCCAGGAGACGATGTGGTCGATGTATCCCTGCGCGTGCTCATGGGATATCTGCTTCCCGCGCCGGACGCGGCCGCTGGGGCTGTTCCGCTGCATGACGCGGTGCTTCAAGACCAAGTCCAGTTCGACACCGTATTCCCGTACCTCAAGGCTCCCACAGGTGGCACATGATGAAACGTGCTCCTCATATGGCTGCATTGACGATCGCTGCCGCTCTTCTCGTGGTCGCTTGCGGCGATGACGAGAACAAAGGTGGCGGCGGCGGCACTGGTGGCAAGAGCACCGGCGGCTCCGGTGGCAAGAGCACCGGCGGCTCCGGTGGTGCACGAACCGGTGGCGCTGGGGGAACAGTCATGACCGGCGGTTCCGGCGGCGCAGCCCTGGGTGGCGCTGGTGGCGTGGCAACCGCGGGTGCAGGAGGTATGGCTACCGGCGGCGTGGCTGGCGCAGCGGGTTCTGGAGGCGTATCGTGCACGGACTTTAATCAGTTCGTGATCGGTCTCGTTCAGAACCAGACCCTCGAAAACAACGCGCCCACCCCGACGGACGGGGTGAACTTCTGTCAGCCTGTTTCTGACGACATCACTAAGTTCAATCCAATCGTGCAGTAGCACTCGGGCGGATCCAAACAGAGTGAAACACCCATTCTGGCTGAATTCGCCGGTTAAATAGGCGAAGCGCGTGCAGAAATCACGCGCTTCGCCTATTGCTTTTTTTGTGCGCCGCTATTTGCCATGGTTCGTCTCTTTGGTTGTCACGGTCGTGGTGATAACTGTCGGCGCGTATTGGCGAGGTGTGAGTAATGCTCGTGTCCGCATGCCGGTTCGCCGTGAGGAGGTCGTGGCGAAGCTGCCATCAGCAGGCGATACGCTGTTGCTCCGCAAGCGATTGAGCATGCAACCCCGCGAACTGGGCTCGGCTGTTAGCCTTGCGCGCCTGTATCTAAGTAGTGCGCGCGCTCAGTCCGACCCGCGCTATCTGGGGCTCGCTGAAGGAGTACTTGCGCCCTGGTGGGAAGCCGCTTTGCCTCCCGTGCCAATTGCTCTCCTACGCGGGACAATACGTCAGAGTCGCCACGAGTTCCAAGTCGCCCTCGGTGATCTCGCTCTCGCGACCCACCAGTCGCCCAACGATCCCCAATCGTGGCTCACCCAAGCCACCGTCCTCACTGTTGTGGCGCGCTATGACGAGGCGCTCGACAGCTGCGCCCACCTGGCTGCGCTCATCAACTCGGTTGTCTCGGTTTCTTGCGGAACGAACGTCCGAAGCATTACCGGGCAGGCTGTGCCCGCGTACACCGAGCTTCTTCTGAGCCTAAAGCACGCCCAAGGGGCGGACGAGCGAGCGTGGGGGCTCACCACTTTGGGCGAGATTGCCGCGAGGCAGGGAGATTTGAAGCGAGCACTTGGACATTTTCGTGAAGCTGAAATGTTGCAGCCCGATGATGTCTACAATCTTGGTGCGGAAGCCGACGCCTTACTGGATCTCGGTCGGCGCGCGGACGTGATAGCCCTCTTGCGCGATCGATCCCAGCACGATGGCTTGCTCCTGCGGCTTGTGCTCGCTTACGAGGATCAGGCGGAGGGTGAGCCACTGATTGCATCGATCAAAGCAAGGTTTGCAGACTCGCGCCTACGTGGCGATGCGATCCATATGCGCGAGGAATCGCGTTTTGCCCTGGCCATCGAACGGGACTCCGTTCGCGCACTTTCACTTGCGCAGCGAAATTTCTTGAGTCAACAGGAACCCTGGGATGTGCGCGTTCTTCTTCAGGCAGCGCTCGCGACGAAGGATAAAAACGCCGCCCGCCCGGCGCTCGAGTGGCTCGAGCGAACTCATCACGAGGATCCGATTCTACGGAAGCTCAAAGACCAAATTGGAGCGACTCGATGAGAGGGAGCATTCGTAATCTTTGGCTTTTGTGCTTGGCGCTCAGTTCTATTTTGCACTCCTCGGTGTGCCACGCGCACAAACCGAGTGACAGCTACCTACGCCTCGAATGCGACGGGCGTGAGGTGAAGGTCCGCTGGGACATTCATCTGCGCGACCTGGCACTCGTCGTTGCGATGGACGCAGATGACAATTCTCAAGTCACTTGGGGGGAGCTGCTCGACGCTCAACCAGAGATTGAACGACAGTTGAGGGAGGCCCTAACAATCGAAAGTGAGAGCCAACGCTGTCTGGGAGCGGCCTTCAAAGCGAGCGGTATTGTGGAGCACTCGGACGGTTCCTATGCCGTGTTTCAGTCGGCGTTCTCGTGTCCTAACGTTCCCCGCTCACTCAAGGTGCGCTACGGATTTCTTTTCCGCGCCGATCCCCTGCATCGCGCGATCCTGAGCTATCCCGCGGGCACTGCACGCGAGAGCGTCGTGTTTTCGCAAGATCAACCCGAACAGACGCTAGAGCTCACCTTTGCCAGCGTCGGGCAGACCATTGTGAAGAGCGTGCTGCTCGGCATGAAACATATCGGCAGCGGCTGGGACCACCTCGCCTTTCTGCTCGCTTTGTTGTTGCCGTCGGTATTGCGCCGCGAGGAAGGCGTTTGGCGGCCTGTTCAGTCGTTTCGAACGGCGCTCTTCGACATCCTCCGCATCGTCACGGCCTTTACCATTGCACACAGCATCACGCTGGTCCTCGGAGTCCTAGAACTCGTGACTCTCCCCTCGAGATTCGTGGAATCTGCCATCGCCCTCTCCATCGGGCTGGCTGCGCTCAACAATCTCTTTCCCGTCACCACCCGACAACGCTGGAGCGTAGCGTTCTGCTTGGGCCTCCTACACGGTTTCGGATTCTCATCGATCCTTGTCGATCTCAATTTACCCCGAAACGCACTCTTAGCGTCACTCTTTGGTTTCAACCTCGGGGTCGAGTTGGGTCAAGCAACGGTGGTCATAGCATTCGTGCCCATCGCGTTTCTCCTCCGCCGACATTGGGCGTACCCGAGATTCGTGCTCGGGTTCGGTTCGGTGCTTCTGGTCATTATTTCAAGCTTTTGGTTGGTTGAACGCGCCCGCGGGAACCCCATCGCCTTGCCTATCTGGGCTTCTTTCACACCGACTGGGCCCCGATAGCCCCCCCACTGCTCGGTTATTGCGGTGTTAATTATGGTTGGAGTTTCCCGTTGGCCGAAACCTGCGGGCTGATGGTTAGTTCACTTTGGCGGTGACTTTGACGCTCAGCTCGAAGGTCGCGGTAGTGGGCGTGCCGTCGTGTTTGTGGACCCTGCAAATCACCTTGTGGTCGCCAGGCGTCGCACCGGCGGGTACTGTCACCATCACGTTGGTCTGAGCGGTGATCAGGATTGGTTCACTCGCTGTGCTGTCGAAGTAGAATTGGAAGTGTCCAGCTACCAAAGCGCGGTCCGGTGGCGGTGCCTGGCCCGGCTCGATCAAGAACACGTCTTGCGCAACGATAGCAAATGGCACCGCTTGGCCAGACTGCACGTTCTGGCGATCGATGTTCGTGGTAAATTCAACCTTGGCGTCCTTGATATTGGCTGTGTTGTCGTGGACATCGGCCGTGTTGTCGTGGATGTCGGCCGAGCAAGCCATGGGCAAGGTCGAGAGAGCGCAGGCTCCTGCAAGTGCAAGTTTCAGAATAGTAGTTCTCATAATGAAGCTCCTGTCTTTCGAGCCCGCCGTGATGGCGAGCGTTAGTGACAGGTACCTTACAAGAGTCGTGCCGCACTGTTGCCGCAGCCTGAATTGCTGGCTTCCGCCCGATCAGAGGCTCATGACGCCTGCCGACCGCCGTGACGACCAGGGCGGGCGCACCTTCCGACAGGTAGGTTTGTTCCCCCTATGTCGGTTTGTTCTTACTTTGTGGGATCTATATGAAGGCACAGGTCAGCGGATGCTTTCCATTAGGGAGATGAGAGTGTTTTGTGTGCTGGATGAG
>JBBSBI010000250.1:0-7062 GCA_038251425.1 Polyangiales bacterium | reverse complement strand
GGCCCTTGCAGATGCAAGAATCCCAACCTATCTTTCATTTGATGCAGCCGTCGCTCACACCATCCGCTTCCGCGGTCGATGAGCGGCGTGTGCTCACGCAGGCGGTGCGCCGGCTTGCTGAGGAGTGGAGCCTCTCGCAAAAAGAATTGAGCGTGGTGTTAGGAGTTAGCGAGGCCTCGCTTTCCCGGCTCGGTCGCTCACGAACGATCGATCCAAAGAGTAAAGAGGGTGAGCTAGCATTGCTGCTGCTTCGTATCTTTCGAAGTCTGGATGCGCTCGTGGGTGGCAGTAGCGAAAAGGCGGTGCTTTGGCTGCGCGCGGAGAATGCGCACCTTGGCGGAATTCCTCTTAGGTTGTTGAAGCGAGTAGACGGCCTAGTACACGTAGCCGAATATTTAGATGCTCTGGGCGGCAGGGTATGAAGTGATCGGGAGGGTGCCTGGTGACGAAAGCCTCGGACATCTGGGCGGCCTGCAAAGGCAAAGCGCAGATACGTCGGCTAGGGGGAAGCGTGTGGCGCGTTGTCGAGACACAGCACTTGATCGCCACGCGAAAACTCGTGAGCTCGGACAGCGACCAGCAAATTCTTGAACAACTCATCGAGTCAATTAAACCACCGCTCACCCTCTTCGATGAACGAAGGTCGCTTCACTTCCTGCTCACCACGCCGTTTCGCTATCCCCCGCTCAAGCACGGGTCGCGTTTTGGGACGCGCGCCGAAGGGGGGCTCTGGTATGGCTCGCTCCGGCCTCGGACTGCTTTCGCTGAGGTTGCCTATTATCGCCTGCTTTTCTTGGAAGGCACGCGCGCGGCACTGACACCGCTCACCCTGGAGCTCTCCTTATTCCGTGTTGGAGTGCGGACCCATCGCGGCGTTGATCTCACACAGCCGCCATTCCTAGAGCACAGCGATCGTATTTCTTCATCAACCACCTATTACGATTCACAAGCACTCGGCCACAGGTTGCGTGCCGCTGGCGTTGAAGCTGTACGTTATATTTCAGGTCGCGAACCACCGGGCGTGAACGTCGTCATCATTTCGCCCAAAGCATTCGCTGAATCCCAACCTCGCGATTTTGAAACCTGGCAGTGCATCGTGACAGCCACGCACGTAGAACTGAGCCGCAAATCTTTCTTGACCCGCGCCTTTCTGCGTTTTGACCGAAAGCAGTTTGAAGTGTTCGGCGTGCTACCGTGCCCTGCTGTAGAGTGAGCGCCCGACGTCACCCATTCTTCGATACGCTGCCGCTCGTTTCTTTCTCGCGCCCGCAAAAAGGAAGGCTCCCAACTTCAGTTGGCGGTGCCGCCCTGACCGCCAGCGCCGTTAGGTGGAAGCCCATTGATCCAGTCCGCGACACACTTGAGTTCGTCTGCCGTTAGCGAACACTGCGGGCGATTCCCTTCCGGCTTGGGCATTTGTACTCCACAATTTGGAGGGGCGCCCTTGAGCTTTAAATACATGAGGCTCGCCTCTGCATTGCCTGGCTCAACCAGTGTCTTTGTCCCGCAATCGACAAACGCGACTCTCCTGGTAATCCTGCCTACAAGCACGTTCAGACCCTCTTCGGTGTCGAACTCGTGCAGCTTGTTCACGGTAAAATCATTAGGATCGTCCGGGGAAAAGTGACAACCCTCACACTTTTTCCCAGCCTTGAAGAAGGCCGCAACTTTGGCGGTGTCGCAGTTCGTGAGGTCTGGAACCGTGGCACCCGAACTGCACATCACGCTACCAGCCGCACCACCGCTATTCGTTGCGCCCCCGGTTGCTCCGCTACCAATCGCGCCACCTCCACCTGTGCCACCGCTCGGCTTGGAGCCTCCAGCGTTAGCAGTGCCCCCAGAACCCGGAGCGCCGCCGGAGGTGCGACCACCAGTACCAGTTAATACCCCACCAGTTGGGCCTGCATTGCTGGCGTCTTCGGAGCAGGAACTGCTCGCCAACAAGAGAGGAAGCAAGCCAAGGCCAAGAAACAAGGTTCGACTCATAGTGGGCCAAGTGTGGCAACGCCCGGCACTACAAGCAAGCACTTTCTCTGCTGCCCAGTGAGCGCTTGGTACGGAGGCGTACCGCCCCGATGCCTCATACGTGGCGCCAATCGAGCGGTTTTGACGAACGCATTCCAGCATCTTCGCGGGCAAGTGTCCGAACGAAACCTGTGGGGGCGTCGGAAGGGGTTGAGGAGCAAGCCCAAGCTTGGGGCGCTACAGGGGCCAGACTTTCCCCACAGGCAGCGCCAAAATCTGCTCAGCTAAGACCGACGTAGAGCCGCTGCACGTCGTCGTCGTCGTTGTTGTCGAGAGCAGCCAAAAAAGACTCCACTTCTTCTCTCGCCGCCGCTTCGAGGCTCACCGGATTGTTGGGGAGCCACACACTCATCGACGCTCAAGGGGATTTGACCACTCAAGCGGCGGGCCAGGTCTTTTGCAATAGCCTCTGCAGCTGCTCCCACGACTTCGTGTCCGCGACCTTATCGTAGGCTATCGGCAGTTTAAACTTTTGACCCAGCCCCCGGATTGATAGCTGACGTCTTTCGTCACGATGTTTTCAGTCGCTTCCCGAACTGGAACGTTCGCGGGCGGCACCTCGTGCGGATCGGACCGACCAGATATCGCATATGACCATAATGAACGCTCGGTTAATCCACTCAAGGCTGTTTTGACGAATCGTTCATTGTGGTCAGAACCCTAGACGCATCTCAAAGGGCACCCCCGAGGGCAACAAGCCCAGCCTCAGAAGCTCAGCAGAACTTGAGCCGGAGCTGCCCGAAAAAAACCGGTGGTGGCGTCGGAGGAGGTTGAGGAGCAATGCCGAACTTGGCGAGCAGGGAGGTCGCAGCTTGTACGGTGGTGGCAGCTTCTAGCCAGCGCATGGGCCCGCCGCAGCGGACACAACTGTCAAGATTTGCCAAAGCGGGAGGCGACTTGAAAGCGGCAGAATCCTGTGGTGGCTTAGGCACGACTTCGGATCGAAACCTGGAGTGGCTTGAGACGACACCAAAATAGCGCACCAGATGAAAGCGCGGCGGTGGGTGAGCGAGCCCACGCTCAGCTACTCACTTTGGCTCTTACCAGGCATCCTGACCACCAGGCCGAGGACGGTGGCGAAGTGCTGGTCGAAAGTGACGAGATCGGCGCCGGTTTCGAAGGCTTGGGCTGCGATCCAGATGTCGTTGCTTGGGATCGGAGTGCCCGCTTTGCGAAGCTGGGCTGTCACTCTGCCGAATCGGTCTGCCGTAATTCTCGTTACTGACTGTAGGGTGACCCACGCTTGCGCCAAAAACTCGTCGAGCTGAGTGGCATTCCGCTCGTAGCGACTGCCATTTCTGAAACCGAATAACAACTCTCCCACCACCACCGTGGAGAACACCAGCTGTTCCGCGCTCCGCACCAAAGTCGCAGTCGCCTCATCTCCTTTCATCAGGGCAACGTAGGCGTTGGTATCCAGAAGGAGCTTCATTTCCAAAGATCTTCGTCAACCTGCTCAAGAGATTGGATCGACTTCGAGAACTGACGCGCCTCTGCTTTGGTCCAGCTGCCCACGTAGCGATCCACAGCTGTCCCGATGCGGGTCGTATCCGATGGCTCATCAATGCCAGCGCCCTGTTTCAGAATACTGAGCGCCGCCTTGTTCATGGAGACGCCCTTGCGACGCGCAACCTTCTGCACTTCCGCTAGCAGCCGCGGCTCCAAACCACGTAGCGTGATTTGACTCACATGCCTCACTATATGAGGCATAATACCTCACAAAGTGAGGCGGTCAATGATGCGTTTTTTCCGCTGGCCTAACGGTCAGCGCGGCTGCCGTTTTTGAGAGTGAGCTGGAGCTTGCCGTCGTCAGTCAGGATGTTTTTGACCAGTAGCGTAGTTTTCTTTCTGGGCGGTGTGGAATGGGGGTTGAGTGCTAAAGGCCAGCGGATTTTGACGCCCGTCTCCAGCTGGCGATCCGTATCCTCCTCCATATGGATAAGCCACGGTATCGCACGTGCACGCAGCTCTTTGGCTCCACGCTCCTCCCCGTGGCCCTCTGCTTGGCCTGCACGGCCTCGGTAGGTTCGCCGACTTCGAAGAATCAGCGGCCTACCAGCGCCAACATGCCACCAGGCGGGAACAACGCCTCCGGCGGCGGCGGGTCGGTTGGGACCCCAGGCACCGGCGGCGTGGGCGATACGGCCGTGGGCGGTGCTTCCTCTAGCACGGGGGCTCAGCCGCCATTCATCATCCCAGCGGGTGCTCCTGGTCCCACGGCCTTACGGCGCCTGACTAATGACGAATATCGCACGACCGTGCAGGATCTTTTGGGGCTGGCCGCGCCACCCGCTGACCCTCTGGTCCCAGATACCCGCGCGCTCGGTTATAACAATTTCAGTTCTGCACTCACGGTGTCAGTCGTTTTAGGTGAGCAATATGCCGCCATGGCCGCTCGCCTGGCCGGCGAAGCGAACATTTCAACGCTGGCTCCTTGCGTTGCGCCTACGGCGGAGTCAGATTGCGCGAACGCATTTATAGACGGTTTTGGTAAGCAGGTTCACCGCAGGCCTCTGACCTCAACGGAGCAACAAGGCTATCGCGGCGTGTACGATCTCACGCGCACGACGGACACCTACGACGCTGGTATACGTCGCGTGTTCGAGGCGATGCTCCAATCGCCGTCCCTGCTTTATCGTATGGAATACGGCGCTGGCACGGCGGAACGCTCTCTCTCTCCCTACGAAGTTGCCTCTGAGCTTTCCTACCTATTCATAGGTTCCAAGCCCGATCCAGAGCTGATGCAGGCGGCAGACGCCAACGGCCTCAGCACTCCCGCGCAAGTTGAGGCCCAAGCACGACGGTTGCTCGCTTCGTCGCGTGCCCACTCGAACATTGTGAAATTTCTGGAGCAGTGGTTTTTGGTTTCGGATTCGACCGAGTTGCTGAAGGATGCGAGCCTGTTTCCCAATTTTGCCTCGACCCAGAGAGCCGCGATGGACGCCTCTGCGACCCGCTTCGTAGACTCGGTGATGTGGGAGGGTGACGGCACGGTAAAGACATTGCTTTCGTCACCGTTCGCCTTCGTGAACAGCAGCTTGGCCCCTGTTTATGGGGTTCCCGATCCGGGCATGGGCGACACGCTCGTCAAGACTGACGTGAGTTCTGTGCATCGCGCCGGCATGCTCACATCGCCTTTGTTGCTCGCCTTGCAGGCCAAGGACAACGAGACGGCCCCGATAAGGCGTGGGAAATTTGTCCGCACGCGCATGCTCTGCCAAACCCTGCCGCCGCCACCACCCAACGTCAAAATTGACCCTCCCGTGGCCGATCCCAACCTGACCACACGTGAACGCTTTGCCGCACATTCGGCTAGCCCCGCCTGCTCGGGTTGCCACAGCATGATGGATCCCATTGGCTTTGGGCTCGAAGCGTACGACGCGATCGGTACCTATCGAACCGTCGAAAATGGGCGCCCCGTGGACTCGAGCGGCGAGTTGACGGGCACCGATGTTGACGGAAAGTACACCGGCGGCGTTGAGCTCGCTCAACGCCTGGCCACTAGCGCAATGGTTCGCCAGTGCGCAGCCACTCACGCGGCGCGCTACACCTTCGGGCGCGACGCCATAGCAACCGACACACAGCTTGCCGCAACGCTCGACACACAGCTCGGAGCGTCGGGGATGGATGTGCGCGAAGTACTGGTCGCTATCACCCAATCAGCGAGCTTCACTACCAGGACCTTCGTGCCATGAGCCAACCACTTCTCACCTTGTCCCAAGGAAGCCGATCGATGTCCAAATCCCTCATCAAACGCCGATCACTCCTGAAGAGTCTGGGCGCAGCCAGCTTTCTCGCTGCCCCGGTGTTTCGAGCAACGCTGGCGGAGGCTCAAGCGGCGCCTCTGCGTTTGGTGATTCTCCAATTTGGGGGTGGCGCGTCCATGGCCAGCAACCAGGGGGTGTTCAGCTACGACCAGATGCTGAAGTCACTCGCACCGTTCAGCTCGGATATTCTTATCCTTGAAAATCTGGTCGATCCGCAAACTGGGGGTGTTGACCTCGGACACGGGTGCGTGCGTGTTCACCTCACGGGCGATGGGCGAGGCATCTCGGAAGACAACTTTTCGTTCACTCCGCCGACACTCACATCGTTCGATCAGGCAATTGCCAAAACCATCGGGAAAAATACTAGGTTTTCCTCGCTCGAGTTTGGTGTGTCTTCGGTGAGTCCGCCCCAGGACGGCTTTGATCGTGCAAACATCATTTGGTCCAACGGCGTCTCGATCCCCGCGGTTCAGGATCCAGCGACGATGTTCAGCCGGCTTTTCAATGGTGCGCCGACGGCGCCCGCGCCCACGGGATCTACGCCCACGGACGCGGCTGCAGTAGCCAAGCTGCAGGCACTCAACGCTCAGCGTCAAAGCATACTCGACCTGCTCAAGGCTCAGGTCACCGACATTCAAGGCCTCGTCGGCTCTGCCGAGAAGCGGCGCCTGGATGAGCACCTGAGTGCGCTCCGCGGGCTCGAGAAATCAATTATGAGCGTTTCAGGCGGGAGCGGCGGAGGAACAGGAATCGTCATCACGCCGGGCGCCTCGTGCGGCGCGCCCAGCCTTGGAGGAGGCACCGATGTTCCAGCGGTGAGCGCCGCCATGAGTGAACTTCTCTACCAATCGATCAACTGCGACGCCACTCGCGTGGCCTCTTTGCAGTGGCTCACCAGCGGATCCACTACGGTCTTTACCTGGATCGGCGGTACCAGGGACCACCACGCCATGCAGCACGCGCCAGGACCGGATCTCGTCGCCGCCCAGACGTGGCTGATGTCACAGATCGCGGTGGTCATCAAGCGCTTCAAGGACACGCCCGAAGGCTCGGGAAGCATGCTCGACAACTGTCTGGTGGTCGTGACTTCGGAAATGGGCGATGGGGAGTCTCATACCAATCACCCCGTACCCATGTTGATAGCCGGTAAGGCCGGAGGCCAACTCAGAACGGGGCGCAGCGTTGACCTCAAGGGCGCTACCCGCGCGAACTTAGGGCTCAACATTGGCAGTCTGATGGGCGCGCCGCTTTCAAACTGGGGCGACCCAGC
>JBBSBI010000249.1:0-7066 GCA_038251425.1 Polyangiales bacterium | reverse complement strand
GCTTCTTTGCAGCGCGCCTGGCGGAGTGCGGTGAGCGCTCCCCCCGTCGATCGATGGTCGGCCGCGTCAACTGCGGGATTCGGTCCAAACCAAGTGTCGACTTGGGCTGGGATCTGAAAGAATCTGGACCCTGAAGTGAGCGGTTTTCGTTTGGTTTCCTGGGCTGTCGTTCGGCCGTAGTGAGTGGTCTCCAACCAGAAGCAATACTCGATACTTTTGGGCGCATAGAGATGCTCGGCGCCAGTCTGAACGCGACCAAGACTCGCATCTAGCAGTTTACCGGAGGGCCCTCTGGCTTCGAATAAACGCGCGCCGAACTTCACGCGCAGCTTCACGCCCGCAGCGCGACTCTCAAGACTTGAGGGCTCAACGCGAGCCACCTGGTCGCCATCGACCCAAACCGTGAGCACCTCATCTCCTAAGTTAATGACCCGCACTACCGGATGGTACAGCCAATACAGAAACGGGAATGCGACCATCACGCAAACGGCTCCCGCCTGAACCCACAACGGCATGCGAACGGAGAGCGGCGTCGTGGAAAGCTCGGCCTGACTCTCCGCGGCAACCAGCAAGGCAAAGTCGCGATTCGCAAACGCAATCTCTCCGCGCTCTGTCCACCACACGGCTTGGCCAAAGCTTGCATGACCCGACCCCGCTTCCGGCTGCCACACGCGGAGCACCAGACCGGGCACCCAAGCTGCCATGAAACACACCACAAGAATCAGCGAGCTTGGCCAGTCGAAAACCAGCGGCAAAATAACCGACAGCCCAAGTGCCAGAACCGCCGAGGCGCACGCGGCCGCAAAGATGCGTGTCGAGGCAGCCGTCCGATGGCCGAGACAGGCATCGCAGTAGGGCACACTCGCCACCAATCCGCCCTTGAGCGCTCGCTCCTCACGCGCCAAAGTCGCAGGCGCCAGACAGCACGCACACACCGTGAGCGAACTGAGCGCAGGCGGACACTGCGCAAGGCAATAGCCGAGACGGGGCGGAACAGCGCTCTTTGGGTTGGAAGTCATCGACGTCTGAGCCTCTGCGCGTTGGCCCAAAGCCTCGCACCAAACGGGAGTCTGGCCAAAAGCGGAAAGTCCCGCAATAGTCGCGTCCGTGAGCGCCGAGACCGAAGTTCTGCTCAATGAGCCCCAAAAGCAGGCCGTGCTTCACGTCCACGGCCCTCTGATCATCTTTGCCGGAGCGGGCAGCGGAAAGACGCGCACGCTCATCTATCGCATCGCGAACCTGCTCGGCCCGCACCGCGTCGCGCCCTACCGGATCCTCGCGGTCACGTTCACCAACAAGGCTGCTGGCGAAATGCGCTCGCGGCTTGAAAAACTGACCGGCCCTGAGATCACACGGGACCTTTGGATCGGCACCTTCCATTCCGTGTGCGCCAAATTGCTGCGCCGCTACGCCGACCACGTCGGGCTGACGCGCGATTACGTTATTTACGACGATAGCGATCAGAAGGCCGTGTTGGCCCGAATTCTCAAGCGCCGAGAGCTCGACGATAAAGAATACCCTGTGAAGGCCGTCTTGGGCCGGATCGGCCAGGAAAAACGCGAAGGCCGACGCGCCAAGCAGGCCCAAGATCTCGCCGAGAGCGATAGCATACTCGCCGAGATTTACGCCGATTACGAACGCGCTCTGCTCCAAGCTAACGCCGTCGATTTTGAAGATCTCATCTTGTACATGACGGAGCTCGTGGAAAATGAAGCGGGGCCTGTTGCACAGGAGCTGCGCACCCGCTTTGATTTTGTGTTGGTGGATGAGTTTCAAGACACCAACATGATCCAATATCGTCTGATTCGAGCCCTGTCGGCGCGAACCCGCAACGTGTGCGTGGTCGGCGATGACGATCAAAGCATCTATGGTTGGCGCGGCGCCGACGTGCGCTTGATCCGCGGATTTCGCCGGGATTTTTCGGATGCCGAGGTGATCAAGCTCGAACAAAATTATCGCTCCAGCGCCAACATCGTGCGCGCAGCGATGGGCGTGATCGCTCCGGCTCACCAGCGTGAAGATAAGAACCTGTGGACGGCACAGCCACCCGGCTCCAAAGTCATTGTGCGCTCGCTTTCGGACGAACGAGAAGAGGCGCGAAGCGTGGCGGATTCCATCCGGCGCGCCATCGAGCACGGCACCGATGCTGCCGACATTGCGATTTTCTACCGCGTGCACGCTCAATCGCGTGTGATCGAGGACATGCTACGCAGCCACAATCTTCCGTACCAGATCGTGGGTGGGATGAAGTTCTTCGAGCGGGCGGAGGTGAAGGATCTGCTGTCGTATTTGCGGCTGATCGAGAATCCCCGGAGCGATACCGATCTGTTGCGCATCATCAATGTCCCGACGCGCGGCATTGGCAACAAGACCGTCGAACGCGTGCTCGATATCGCCGGCGAAAATTCGACGAGTGTCTATGAGGCCCTGGGGCGCTCGCGCAAGGACACGCTGCTCGCGAGTGGTGCCAAGAAGAAGCTGGCTGAAATCTACGATTTACTCGAAGATTTCAGGGCCGATGCCCAGAAGCTCGTGCCGCATGAGCTCGCGAACGCGGTCCTGGATCGCACCGGCTATCGGGCGTCGCTGCAGGCCCAAGATTCCGCTGAAGCGGACGCTCGCCTCGGCAACATGGAGGAGTTGATCGGCTCTTTGCAGGAATATGAAAAAGAAGTCGAGGCTGGCGGTGAGCCACCTACCTTGAGCGGCTATTTAGAACGGATCTCACTCGTGGCCGCTGTGGATAACATGCAGGCTGGTTCACAGGTTTCACTGATGACCGTGCACAGCGCCAAAGGGCTCGAATTTGACACAGTATTTGTCACGGGGATGGAAGAGGAAGTCTTCCCGTACAAGGGTGTGGGCGGCGAAAATCCGGAAGAGCTCGACGAGGAACGGCGCCTGGCGTACGTCGCGCTCACCCGTGCCCGGAGGAATCTGATCTTGAGCCATGTCTCGGCGCGCATGCTGTTTGGTCGAACGCGTTACCTGGTAAGAAGCCGATTTCTCGCCGATATTCCAACGGATGTCGTGGAGCTTCACGGCCATAGCCGTTCCAGCTCGCGTGCGGGGTACTCCTCCGATCGCTATTCCTCCGATCGCTACTCTGCCGACTCTGACTCTAGTTCCTTCGCTGGCGCATCGCACCGGCCATCCGCGCCGAGCCATCCACTTCTGCCTGGAGAGCGCATCATCGAACGGGAAGTTGGAGATGAGCCGGGCGATGAAATGGGCGAGCCCGTGCATCCCGGCGATCGCGTATTTCACAAGCACTTCGGGCGCGGCATCGTGCGCCGCGTAGAGCTGGGCAGTCAGCCATTCGTTACCGCCGAATTTCCTAAGGTTGGCACGAAGCGCATCGCGGCTCAGTTTTTAGAGCGAGCGTAGCTCAGTCAGTGGTAGCATTGCGCGATGCCGACTGGTTTCAGATCCGCAAGTAGCTTGGCGTTGGTGTCAGCCCTGGCTTGGACAGGATGCAGCTCGCCGCCATCCACCCAGACGAGCACGGGCAGCGGTGGCGCCGCGGCAGCTGTCGTCGGGGAACCTGCGACTGGCGGGAAGGCTTCTACAAGTTCCGGCGGCAAGCCTGCAACCGGGGGCGCTTCTGCAAGTTCCGGCGGCAAGCCTGCAACCGGCGGTGGCGGTACCAACAGCAACAACGGCAGCGGCGGGGCTGGCCAAACAGGCGGCAGCGGCAGCTCTGCGTGCCCAGCCCCGGCACCCAACGCTCAGCAATTTGTGGTGTACGGCGAGGAAGTGGCCAACGGTTGGTCGGCCTACGGATTTCATGGCAATTTTGCCGCCCAAAGCGGCACGGTCTGCTCGGGGACTCAGGCGCTCCAGTATCAAGCACAACAGTATGACGGTGTGGCCTTCGACACGCTCGACGCCAATGCCATTTCGGCCAAGCATCTTTCAATTCGTGTACATGTTAACGTCGCGAGCGATTGGGCGTTCGCAGCAGTCACCGTCGGGCAAACCGATCCGCATCAGTTCATCGGAGAGCTCAGGCTCGTTTCGGGGTGGCAGGTGCTTGAATTCGATATTCCCTCAACAACCCCCATGACACGCTGGCTCCTCCTCGAAAAGCAAGACATGGGCAACGCTACTCTGACCGTGGACGACGTTCGGCTGGGGCTCTAACCCGCGTACCGCAGTCACGGAAAAGCCCCAAGATATGAACAAACGGCTCGAAATGCTCGAAAAACTAGTCAATTCTGGCACGGCTGATGCGTTCGCGGAGTACGCGCTGGGAATGGAGTATAAAAAGGTTGGCCGTCACGCGGACGCCATTTCACGCTTCAATGCGCTTCGCGAACGAGACCCAAGCTATGTGCCCGTGCATCTGATGGCGGCTCAGCTGCTGGTGGAGCTGGCTCGATATGAGGAAGCGCGCGGCTGGCTTGAGCACGGCCTCAGCGCGGCTGCGTCGAAGGGCGACTCGAAGGCACTCGGCGAGCTTCGCGAATTGCTCGCGGAGCTTCCCGCTTAATCTAGGCTGCGAACAACCCAGCGTATCAAGCGCGCCGATTGGGCGGAAGCGACCAATTCCCGTCGCTCGCCGTGGCGTGGCTCGGCGAAAGGCCCACGGCGTCGGCGCTCGCTGCAGATTCCAAAAATGACAGAATCTCAGACTTCATCTCCTTGGCGTCGGAACGTCCAAGCTCCACGAGCTCACGCGCGAAGCCGCCATCGAACAAGAAATAGCTGGTGAGATCGGCATCATCCCCAACTCCTACGTCCATCATCTTAAACAGCCGGCGTGTCAGCAGCGGCCCAGTTTTTAAGCGACCTTGACGCACATATTGGGCCGCCAAGTGCCCGATACCTTGGCTCGGGCGCACGACCAACATCTGGATCGGACGGAGCACGTGACCGCCCCGTCGAATGGCAGCGGTGTTGAAGCGCTCATCGAACGTCGGCCCAAATGCGGCCTCCCCAGTGCCAACGATGTTGTTCAGGAGATTCACCATCCCCACGTCGGAATCCAAGTGATCCAGAAGCAATGCGTTCATCATCTTGCCCAGCAAGAACGCGGCGCTCGGCGCCTTCACACTAGTCTGCGGCGAATCACCGCGCGCGGCGCGCGATGTTCCGATCACGAGCGCGTGGGATGCGCCGAGCCGAATCGCAGGCGCGATCGGCGTGCTCTGGCGTACGGCTCCATCGACATACAGTTGCCCGTCGATCGATACCGGTGGGAATAGAAGCGGAATGGCGGCCGATGCGAGCGTGTGCAACGGACCGATGCGAACCGGACGGATCAAAGTGCGAAGCGGAGCGCGTGTCGGCAGGGGCGTCTCAGCTGAGAGCTGCATGAAGAGAGTTGTCCGACCACTGGCGACCTCGGTCGCAGACAGACTCAGGCCGTGTAAGAGCCCGCGCCGCAGGTTGCGCGAAATGGCCCGCCAAGGGATTTGTTTGGCCAAGAAATCAGCCATCGGTGAAACATCGAACAGCCCCGCGCCGTCGTCCCCACCCATAAGAACGCGCGGCAAGCGGAGCGTCTGCCGCACCCCAAAGCCAAGGACATCACTCATTTGCATGCGCGTCCAAACGTCCACCAAACGCCGCGCACCCTGCACCGGATCCTCGAGATGCGACGCCAAGAAGGAGCAGTTAATAGCGCCAACGCTCGTACCACACAGAAAATCCACGCGGGGAGAACAACGCCTTTCGCCCGAGAGCTCATCGAAAATGTACGAGAGCACGCCGGCCTCATACGCACCGCGGGCACCACCCCCAGCCATCACCACCGCCAGCTTGCGCGGCAGCCATCCCTCGGCAGTCAGAGCGCGCTCCCCGTTGCAGATCCGGGGCCTGCTGCGGCCGCTACCCAAGCTGCCAGCCGGGGCGTATCCAAATCCGAAAGTAACTGGAGCACCGCAGGCCTCGTTAAGAACCTTCCTCGACTATCAGCGTGACGCACAGCTCCCAAGACGTTTCTCACATACAGGGTAGACCTTCGACGCAATTCCGCAACCTGCGTCGCCCCACCTCGCTCCAAGGCCTCGCAACAAAGCGCCCGAGTCTGGATACCGTATTCGGTGCCCTGCAACGTCTCAAGCGCTCCCATGGCCATGGTGGCTAAGAGTATGCCGTTGTGGTTTTCCCCAAGTTCGACCCTGGCCACCGCTTCGATCGCCATCGCGTAGAATAAGAATGAAACGTAGGCCTGCGCCTCGGCCGAATGTCTCGCCTCGAAGGCATAAAGTACGGCTTGTTCTTTCTGACCGTTGGCACGAGCAAAAAGTGCACGCACGATCTTTTCGTGCACGGCATCGTAGGGATTCTGAGTGACGGCCGCCAACGCGCCCGCGTCGCCAATCAGTGGCTCGGCCGCTTCCCAATCGCCGATTTCTATCATCACTGAGGCCGTTGAGAGCAGTGTGTCCGCGCGCGCATCTTGATCGGCGTAGCGTTCATGGGCCAGGCGCGCTCGCTTCATATAGGCCAACCCGCGTGGGGCGTCACCGAGCGCGGCATGCGAACGACCAATCGTGCACAATGTCTTCGCGATTTGAAAACGGCCGCCGATCGCTAAATCGATCTGAATGGCGTTCAGGGCCAACGCGATGGCATCTTCGTAGCGGCCCAAGACGAACATCGCATAGGCCAGCGAATTTTTGGCCCGCGCTTCCATGCGGCGCGCGCCGCAGCGCTTGAAAACGGCGATGGCTTCAACATAACCCTGAACCGCTTCGTGCACACGGCCCACGCGGCGCAGCAGTGTTCCGCGCGAACGCAGCACTTCGGCACGAATGCGTTCAGGCACATGGGGATCAGCGGCGATCTCGAGCGCCCTATCCATCGCAGAAAGCGCAGCCTGGACGTCCCCCAAATCTCTCCAGGTTTCTGCCAGAAGGACATAGGCTTGCACCTGCAGGATCGCAGAGCCCGCCTGGGCCGCCATCTGTTCCGCATACTCTGCGGCCGTTAGCGCGCGTTGGAAACGCCCCGCATCAATGTGGTAGCGGGCGGTGCGGAGAAAAGCTGTTGCGGCCCAATACGGGCTCTTGCTCTGCTTGGCGAGTGCGCGGAGGCCTTCTAGGTGTTCCTTCCGTTG
>JBBSBI010000248.1:0-7080 GCA_038251425.1 Polyangiales bacterium | reverse complement strand
GCTTTGGGTCGGCTTGCGGAAATGGTGATGGACCTCGGGCCGCTCGTAGCGCTGGGTGCTCCAGATACGGTCTGGGTTGATATCACGGGTGCCAGCCATTTGCGGGGTGGCGAAGCGGCGCTGTTGAGTGAAGTGGTGGAACGCGTGCGGGCTTTCGGGCATCGGGTGCGCGCAGCAATTGCTGAAGGGCCGCTGTTGGCTAAAGCCTTTGCCTTGTGGGGATCTCAAAAAGCTGGCCCGCCGCAGGTTGCGCTGTTGCCGCTGGTGGCGCTCCCGTTAAGCGTTGAGCAGCTGAGTTTTTTTGCACGCTTAGGTGTGCTCAATGTGGGGCAGCTGCAGGCCTTGCCAAAGGCGGCGCTTAGTGCTCGGTTGGGAGAAAAATCCGCGCAGGTTTTAGGATTAGCTGCTGGCGAAGATCCAACACCGCTCGTTGCGTATCAGCCGCCGCGTGTGCTGGCTGAGCAAGTGAGCTTTCTCGACGGCATTTCAGGAGTCGAGCCGCTGTTGTTCGTGTTGCGTGGGCTTTTGGCGCGAGTCTGCGTGCGCCTTTTAGGGCGAGGTGAGGCGGCGGAAGCCTTGGAGCTCCACCTGCAACACGATCGCTCGATTGCCGAATTTCACGGGCGCCCACTGGATACCAAGCTATCGTTTGTTTTGGCTTCCCCTCTCTGGAAGGAAGAGGAGCTGTTGCGGGTGCTGCGAAGCAAGCTGGAACGCTTGAAGCTCGAGTCTCCCACTGTGGCCGTGCGCTTGCTGATCACCTCGATTGTGCCAGCGCAAAGCCGGCAGCTGACGTTCTCAAGCGTGGTCGCAGGTCTAACGGAACGCGCCTTCGATGAAAGTGAATTAGCCGTGCTTTTAGCTGAGCTGAATGCCGACATTGGGCGAGAAAATGTCGGTGTCTTGCGGATTTTGGATTCCCATCGGCCAGAAGCCAGAAGCGCGCTGTTCCCAGTCGTGTTGAGTAGCTCGAATCAAAAACAGATTAAGCGAAAACGCCGTAAGTCGATAGTTTCCAAGGAGCTGCTGGGAGTTGGTGTCGGCGCTGGAGCTGGAGCTGGAGCTGGTAATTCGGGTGGCATGGGTGCGAGCCCGTTGCGTGCGATCCCGTTTCGTGAACTCAGCGTGCAGGAGGGTCCAGCTCCGGCAGTGCG
Organism: Polyangiales bacterium; assembly: GCA_038251425.1. Classification (GTDB taxonomy): domain Bacteria; phylum Myxococcota_A; class Polyangia; order Polyangiales; family Polyangiaceae; genus JBBRRP01. The sequence goes on along the minus strand of JBBSBI010000248.1, from coordinate 5,926 downwards.
CACCCCAACCCGCCTGCTTCCAAAAGCCATCCTGATTGAAGCCGCTTTCAAGGTGGGAGAGATTATTGGGCTCGGTGCTAATCTGTATACCATTGAGCGTGTGCTGTTTGATCATCGCTTGGAGGCGGTGCAATGGTGGTCGAAACGGCCTGTTTCGCGTGATTATGTGCGGCTTTGGTTGAAGGGCCCCGAGGGCGGCTTAGCGGTGCTCGGGTATGTGAATCGGGACAGTGGTTCGCATTATATTCAAGCTATTTATGACTAATGCGCGCACATGTTTGCGGAATTATCAGCACGTTCGTGTTTTTCTTTTCTGCGTGGAGCCTCGCGTCCGGAGGAGGTCGTTGATAAAGCTAAAGAGCTAGGGATTGCTGCGCTCGCTCTCGCGGATCGAGATGGCTTGTATGGGTCGGTGCGTGCGCACACACGGGCTCAAGAAATTGGGCAACGGCTGATCGTGAGTGCGGAACTCAGCCTGGGGCTGGCGTGTGGCTCAGCGGGGCATCGAGTGTTGCCGGATCCCAAGGGGGCAGCTGAACCGATCGTTTTGAATCTGTTAGTAGAAAATCATCGCGGTTACGAAAATTTGTGTCGGTTGCTCACATTGGCGCATCGTGATCGACCGAAAGGCGAGAGCTTATTGGAGGCAGAATGGCTAGCGGCGCATGCCGAAGGGCTGCTGGTGTTGGTGCCGATGCCCCAAGCGGTGGGGGATTCGAGCACAGCTACGGAGCAGCTTTTGGGTGTGGTGCGCGACGTATTTCCGGGGCGATCTTTCGTCGCAACTTATCGGCATCGAGATGGGCATGAGCGCGAGCGCGAGCGTCTAGCGGGGCGTTGGGCCGCGCGCTACGGAATGCCGATCATTGCTACAGCACGGGCGCTCTTTCATGAGCGAGAAAGAAAATCGCTGCGCGATGTGTTGCACTGTATTCGGCGTGGGCTCACCCTCGATCAGGCTGGCACCGAGCTTTTAGCTAATCAAGAGGCGGAGTTGCGCTCGCCTGCTCAGATGCAGCGTCTTTTTTACGATCAGCTAGCCTGGGTGGGGCGAACCGTGGAGGTCGCGAGCAGCCTGCTCTTCAGCTTGAATGAGCTTCAATATCGCTTTCCGTGCACGCTTTCGCCCGGCGAAACAGCAGATGAAAAGCTGCGCCGGCTTTCACTTGCGGGCTTGGAGGTGCGTTATCCGAATGGGGTGCCCAACAGTGTTGCTGAGCAAGTGCAAAAGGAGCTTTTGTTGATTCAGAAGCTCCAGATGGCCAGCTATTTTCTGAGTACTTGGGAAGTGGTGGAAATGGCGCGTCGCCGTCGCATTCTTTGTCAGGGGCGGGGGAGTGCTGCCAATAGTGCGGTGTGTTACGCGCTCGGGATCACGGCGGTGGATCCGGCGCGCTCGAACCTTTTATTCGAGCGTTTTATGAGCGAGGAGCGAGCTGAGCCGCCTGATATCGATATTGATTTTGAGCACGAGCGCCGGGAAGAAGTGATCCAAGAGATCTATGAGCATTATGGGCGCGAACGGGCCGCCATGGTGTCTGAGGTGATTTGCTATCGCGGCAAGAGTGCTTTGCGCGAAGTCGGCAAGGTCTTTGGGTTGTCGTTGGAACAAGTGGAACGCTTGAGCCGAACCATCACGCATTGGGATCCCGCGGAAGTGCCCGCTGAGCGCCTGAAGGAGATGGGCTTCGATCCGGAAGATGCCCGAGTGCGGCAGATCTTGAAGTTAGCCAAGGAGCTGGAAGGCATGCCGCGGCACCTTTCGATTCATGTCGGGGGTTTTGTGGTGTCGGCGACGCCACTTTTTGAAGTGGCACCTATCGAGCCCGGGCGTATGCCAGGACGCACGGTAGTGCCTTGGGATAAAGACGATCTGGAGACACTGGGTTTTTTTAAAATCGATGTGTTGGGTTTGGGGATGTTAACTGCGATTCGCAAGGCTTTGCTGAGTATACATGCCGATGGTGGTTTGCGGTTGCCTGCGTCGCCGTCGCCGTCGCCGTCGCCGTCGCCGTCGAGGCAGAGGCAGAGGCAGAGGCAGAGGCAGAGGCAGAGGCAGAGGCAGAGGCAGGAGCAGGAGCAGGAGCAGGGGCCAGCGTGGTCGGTGTTGGAGGAGGAGGTCTTTGATCCGTTGGAGGTGATCACGCGCATTCCAGCGGAAGATCCGGAGGTGTATGAGATGCTGTGCCGAGCCGACACGGTGGGAGTTTTTCAGATCGAGAGTCGAGCTCAGATGGCGATGTTGCCGCGGCTGCGGCCTCAGAAATTTTATGATTTGGTGGTGGAAGTGGCACTGGTGCGGCCTGGCCCGATTCAGGGCGGCATGGTGCATCCGTATTTGCGGCGGCGGAATGGCGAGGAGCCGATCACCGTACCACATGTCGATTTGTGGCCGATTCTGGAGCGCACTTTGGGGGTGCCGCTCTTTCAAGAGCAGGTGATGCAAATCTCGATTATTGGCGCAGGCTACACCGGCGGAGAAGCCGACCAGTTGCGGCGCGATATGGCAGCCTGGAAGAAAACAGGGCGGCTGCTGCGACACCGTGAACGCTTGCTCACAGGTTTCGAAAAAAAGGGCATCGAACGGGAGTTTGGGGAAGCGTTGTTTGAGCAGATCAAAGGCTTTGGTGATTATGGATTTCCTGAATCACACTCGGCATCTTTTGCACTGTTGGTTTATGCTTCAGCCTGGCAAAAGGCCCATTATCCGGCGCATTTTGCCTGTGCGCTCGTGAATGCGCAGCCGATGGGCTTCTATTCGCCCTCCACGATTTTTCAAGATGCTGCGCGGCATGGCGTACTGGTGCACGATGTGTGCGCGCTGCGAAGCGAGTGGGATTGTAGCTTGGAGGAAGCGGGCACGGGCAGCGTGATTCGAAGTCAGAAGCCGGGAGCGCAGCGTTCGATTCGGCTTGGTTTGCGTTTGATCAAAGGGCTCAGTGAAGCGGCGGGGCGGCGCCTGGTGCAGGCTAGAAAAGAACGGCTGTTTGATGACTTGCGGGATCTGGTGGAGCGTGCGGGCCTCAAGAAAGATGAGGTGGAGCGTTTAGCTGAAGCGGGCGTTTTCAGCGAATTGATAACTGAGCGCAGGCAAGCGCTGTGGCAAGCACGTGCCCCTCAATTAGATGGGCTCTTTCAAGGGCGTGCGTTAGCTGAACCCGAGATCCAGTTAGCGCCTTTAGCGCCTCAGCAAACACTCTTGCTCGATTACGCGAACAAGGGCCTTTCCACGGTGGATCATCCGATGCGACATCTGCGTTCGTTCTTGAAGAGCGAGGGGGCTTTGGAGTCGCGCAGCTTGGCGCGGGTTAAAAAGGGACAGAAGGTGAAGGTGGCAGGCGTGGTGCTGTCGCGGCAGCAGCCTGGCACGGCGAGCGGTGTTGTATTTATTAGTTTGGAGGATGAGTTCGGATTTATTAATTTGGTGCTTTGGCGCAATGTATTTGAACAGTTTCAGCAGGTGGCACGGCACGCCTCATTGCTGTTAGCCTATGGGGAAGTGGAGCGTGAGGTGAACGGCTCAAATCTAGCGGCGGGGCCGATTCAAGGAGTGCTCATGCCTGTTTCTCCGCCCAAGCTAGCTCCCGCAAAATCTCCGACAATCCACGTGATCGTCGAGAGGCTTCAGCGTTTGGAGCTCAACCAAGCGAATTTTAAGCGCGTCTCACGCGATTTTCACTGAGGCAGCCTCTGCCCAGAAAATGGCAAGGCTGGGACGCGACGCTCCTAAGCTACCTGAACTTCGTCGCCCTCGTCGCTCTCGGGCAGCACCGTATCGATGGGCGCTCCCTTCAGCATGCTGTCGCGGTGACGAGGTGCCAACGTTTCGCTACGAGCCTGCACGCCTTCGTTGACCTTCACACTGACGAGCTTGGAAACGCCGGGCTCGCCCATGGTCACGCCGTACAGCACGTCCACGCACTGCATCGTCTTCTTGACGTGCGTAATAATGATGAATTGGCTCCGCTGCGTCATCGAGCGAATTGCCTCGTTGTAGCGCGTCACGTTGGCCTCATCGAGCGGCGCGTCGACCTCATCCAAGATGCAGAAAGGCGAAGGGCGATGCTGGAAAATCGCAAAAATCAGCGATACAGCGGTGAGCGCTTTCTCGCCGCCACTCAGGAGTTCAATATTCCCAAGCTTCTTGCCGGGTGGTTGCGCAATAATATCCACACCCGTTGCCAGGAGATCTTCAGCGTTCGTGAGCTGGAGTTCGCCACGGCCCCCATGGAACATCTTTGAGAAGGTGGCGCGGAACAGCGCATTGATGGATTCAAAGGCTTCCAGAAATCGCTTCTTTGATTCGCGATTCATGTGCTTAATCGCCCGATCCAGGTCGAGCAGTGCTTTTTCAATATCTTCTTTTTGCGCCGAAAGTGAGACGAAACGGGTCTCTGCGTCGTCGTGCTCCGTCTTCGCGTCCAGATTCACCGGCCCCATCCGATCAATGAGCTTCGTCAGCTCGTCGATTCGACGGTGGTGCTCCTCATCGGGAGCCAGGCGCAAATGATAGGTGCCGACCACTCGGTTGAGATCGAGCCCACGGAAACGTTCACGAATGTTCTGTAGGAGATGCGTACGCCCGAGTTCGTTGCGCTGCACGGACATTTCGTGCTTGCGACTCGCTTCATCGATCTGCCCAAGCTCTTCGCGCAGCTGCTTCAGAGCTGCTTCGTGCTCGGTGAGAGCTTGGCGCGCCTGATCCAATTGTGCGCGAACCGTAGTCAGACGCTCGTGGGCCAAGCGTGCGCCATCGAGCGCCACGATCCGCGTTTCCCGCGAGAGCATCAATACGGCTGCTGTTTCGCCGTAGTTCGCGGCGGATTCTTCCATGTCCTCTTGCAGGCGATTCGCTCGTGTCACCAGCTCTGAAATGGTCGACTCCACGCGCGTGGCTGAGGCTCTTGTCGCGTCCAGCTGCTCACGCACTTGCGCCAGGCGAACTTTGCGATCCATGACCAACTGAGCCTGCGCTCCAGCCTGTTCTTTCCACGAAAGGGCTCGTGCTTCTGCTTTGGTGAGAGCCGTCTGCGATTGCTCGAAAACACTCTTGAGCACATCCAATTGTTGGCGTGACTCCTGTTCTTCCTGAGTACTGCGCGCAATCAACGCCTCCAGCTCAGCCATCTCGGTTGCGATAGCTGAGTGCCGCGTCCGCAAGCGCTGAAGCTCAGCGTTGGTTCGCACGAGGTCTTTCTCAGCGCTCACGTGGGCCAATTCACCTTCGTGCGCGCCTTTTCGGGCTCGATCCACGGCTGTTTCCACAGCTGTGATGCGTGCGCGTAATGCATTGTGGCTCTGGAAAAGCTTCTGATATTCAGCATCCAGGCGTGCAACTTCGTTGGTCAGCGAATGCATTTCGCGTTTTTGCTCGACCATGGCTGAGGCCACTTCGTCGCCACCGCCACCACTCACGACCCCGCTGGGACGCGCTACCGTGCCGTCTAGAGCAACAGCAGTAAACTCGGGGTGGCGCGCAGCAAACTGTACAGCATGCTCGCTTGTGGTGACCAAAATGGCGTCGCCGACGACGGCTCGCACCAAGGCTTCATCCTTGGGGTCGTAACGCAGCTGGTCCGCCAGGACACCGAGAACACCGGGCTCATCCCCGAAAGCTCGCGCGCCCCCTGCAACATAGCCTGGCCTTGCCGCGACAACACTCGCGCGCCCACGCTGCTTCTCGCGCAGCTCATCTAATAAATGGAGCCCGTCAGTTAGCTCAGAAACAACGATGTATTGCAGCCGTTCGCCCAAGAGCGAAGCGAATGCCAGCGTCAGCTCCTCCGGGGCTTCAATCCGATCAGCCACCATACCGAGCACGTTCGGATCGGCCTTGCCGAGGATTGCGCGGGTTCCGGCTCCCACACCTTCCAGACGGCGGTGCAGCTCTTCGAGCGCGCGCAGGCGATTTCTGCGCAGGCTCAGT
>JBBSBI010000247.1:0-7091 GCA_038251425.1 Polyangiales bacterium | reverse complement strand
GTCCACAATGGGAATGCCAGCAATCCGCCAGTTTCGGCTAACAGCTGCATTCACTCGAGCGTTATGAATTACAGGTATCAGATGGGCGGTTGGGGTGCGGCGACGAACCTGCGAGGCTTCGGCTACTCGAAGGGCACGTGCAGCGCTGTTCAGCCGATCGGCTGCGGCTTCTCTTGTACTGCGGGGTGCGTGCCCGCCCCTTTCTCGCTTACTTCACCCAAGCAGCCGGCCTGCGCCTTAGGCGCGGCGGGATGCGACTGTGACGTTAACGAGTGGGGCACTAAAGTGACCACCAACTTTGTCGGCATCGGCGTCTTGACGACGTTCGACTTTGGCTGCCCCTTGCCCGGCGGCAACTGCGCCGGCGCAGGCGAGTCTGCCCTCAGGTCGGCGCGCGAAAATCGGCAGGCTGAGGCCGGGGACTTCTTTCGGGGCGACACGGCGCGGCGTACGCCCTGGCAGGCCGAATTCGCCAAAACGAGGATAGAGCATCTGCGTTCGAAAGGAATGATCGAAGGCAGCGATTTTCGAGTGGAGCCAACCAGCGGGCGTGCCTATGCCGTTGAGTAAAGCAACGTGGCGAAGGCTGGCACTTCCGGCGCTGGTAGGGGCCGGCGTTGCTGGTCAAGCTTGTGGTCGAGTTTGAAGTGAGAACCCGGTGGTGGGTAACTCGGCGCCAATGGGTGGAAGCACGAGTAGCGGTGGAGCGGGTGTGGGTGGTGGAGCGTCAACGGGTGGCGGCCAACGCGCACCCGCCCCCGCAAACATGGGAACGGCGTGTTCGGCGTCGTTGCGCAGCGGCATCTCGCTGCAATTCTTTCCCGACCTTCCCTGTTCAAGTATTGATACCCAAAAGCAGGGGCCGTTCGTGCCGCAGGCCACGATGAATCAATACCCGGACACTTACGACGGTCCATTGCCCAGGTGTGTGATCACACAGCAGGCGCTTTTTGGGTACGAATATCGTTACCGTTTTGTGTTGGAAAAGGTGGTCCTTGATTCAGGCCCCTACAAAACCTCTCACGGATTCGTGTTTCAGGGGAGCATCGCGGATCCAGCGCCTGGGGTTGCGAAGACTCCATGCGGGTACGTATTTGCTCTGAATGTGGTGACGGAGCGAACGCCTGTCATTACTGCGAAAGCCGGAGATGAAGTCACCATGGCTGGCCAGTTGACGCCACTTGCGAACGACGAGTACCTGGCCGCATGGACCATTCTTGCGAAGGATGGGCGCCTTTTGTACGCAGCTATTGATAACCCAACGGGTGTGCCGGTCGACAAGAGCCTTTTGGGTGGGTTGCAGCTGAGCCTCCGAGCCACCGACTATTGCCTCGCGCCGACGGGTCCTGCGGGTGCTTCGATCGGCATTGGCGCAGCCGGCGAGGCAACGTACTTGTTTGATTTACAAACTGGGGGTTGTTGCAGCTTGTGGAATCACGACTACCTAGCGTCCCTCGTCAGCAGTGCGCGACCCGAGGGCGCATTCCTTGGTAGCTATGCTGTTCAGGTCATGGACCGAGGATTTCTATCGTACTGAAGAGTCTTCACACGAGTGAGGTTGGCTCCTTCGCGCACAGCACGCTGCGTGTCCGGGTGCCGGAGATCCTGCGCGGTGTGCGCCGCGGGCTTGAGCCTTTGCCTCCAGATAGCGCGCAGCGCTTTGATGCTTTGCACCTCGAACTCACCTCGGGTGGGGTGACGGAGTTTGCGGATGCTGGCGCTGACAGCGAGCTATTTGCTGAGGCCATTCGCCCTCACCTGGGCAAAAAGTGGCTTGATTTGCCGTGGTTTTTTGCTGAGGCGCTGTTCTATCGCAGAGTGCTACATGCCATGGGGTTCTTCGGTGAAGGGCCGTTGGCGCGGGTCGATCCGTATGCGCGGGCCAAGCAGGCCGAGCTCACGCCCAGGGAAGGCTTGGGTCGCCTTTGCAAAGTATTGGCGGCGTTGGCGGATGCGTCCCAGGCGCGTGTGCACCAGCTGTTGCTGGCGAGCCTTTGGGGCAATCGAGTGGACTTGAGCTACAATGTTGCCACGGCGCTCGGAGCGTACCAGGGCAACGCAGCTTCCGATCTGCTGATCGATGATACGGGCGTTGTGGTTCAACGTTTGACGGGGGGCGCCGGAAAAATCGCACTGATCGCCGACAATGCCGGGACCGAGCTATTGATGGACTTGGCGTTGGTGCGTGAATTGTTGAGCCTTGGCAAAAACGTGGAGCTTCACTTGAAGTCCCAACCGACGTTTGTTTCAGACGCCACGCGTGAGGATTTTATTGGCACGTTGGCTTGTCTGGAACAAACGCCTGGGGTTCTCAGGGCACTCGCGCAAGCGCTGAATGCGGCGTTAGATGCAGGGCAGCTCGAAGTGGTGACGGACCTGTTCTACACTTTGCCTTGGCATTATCCGCAGTTGCCAGGAGATCTCGTTAAACGGTTTCGCGGCTGTGAACTCGTGATTCTTAAAGGCGACGCCAACTACCGACGACTGTGCTCAGATGCGCACTGGCCGCACACCACGCCGTTCTCAGACGTTGTAGATTATTTTCCAGCACCGTTGGTTGCGCTGCGGACCTTGAAATCAGAGCTGATCGTGGGTCTGTCGCCGGGTACGTCCGAGCGACTGAGCCTTGAGGAGCCGGAGTGGCTCGTGAAAGGTCGGCGCGGCGTGATTCAAGCTTGGCTGCCGTAGTTCGCTGGCTTTCTCGTTTCCTGGGCGTGGGTGCGACGTCGCTGTGCGCGGAGTTCGGGGTCAGCTTCAGTATCGCGAGCTTCTCGTTGAACTTCAGCGCGGCTCATGCGGTGGCGGAGCAGCCAGGCGCGGTGTTGGTACATAAAGTCCAAGGCACCCAAACACAGAGCGACCCCCGCCGCGACCCCCGCCAACTCGTAGACCACGTTTCCCAGCACGCTCAACGCCGAGCGCACACTACCGAGCGCAGCCACACTATCGAGCGCGTGGTGTCGGAGCACCGAGAGCGTGGCGTACAAGACGGCGCCCGCAGCCAGCACGCCCCGCACCACACTCCACCATCTTTCTCCTGAAAACACCCCCATCAGGCCCGAGCCTGGCTTCAACCTTCCCAGATCAAAGCCGACACGTTTCCAACTCAGATGCCCCGCCGTCTGCACCAAGCCGACTAACAACGCGCTCGCGAAGCACACGAGTAAGAGTGGGACCGTCAGCAACAGGATGCTTTTGGAAAGCCGGCTCGGCAAGTCGATGGTGATCGAAGCGGGGTCTCCGTTAGAGGCCAAGGCAATGTTCAGTTCCGAACTAAAAGATTGAACCGCCGCTCGCGCCAAACTGGGCAAGCTGAAGAGCGCTACCGTGAGGCAAGCCGCGAACACGAGCAAAGGAGAGGTCGGATTGTCTCCCTCCAGGCGAGCCTTTCGCAGCTTGCGTCGTGTGGGCTTCTCGGTTTTTTGCATTCAGAAAAAGGGACGGATCCCGGCGCGTAGGGCGTTGGCGGTGGTTTGAATCACGGGCACGCGGACCTCGGAAGGCGGATGCGAGCGCTCAAAATCGAGCAGGATATTGCGGGGCGAACCGCCGCGGAGCCCGGCGAAGAATTTCATGGTGAGAAGCCCGCCGTTTTCGGTCCAGCGATAACCTGTGCTGCGGGCGCCAGCATCCAGCACGTTCACGGTGCCGGCAACGTCCGCGGCGTATTCGTTCGGTTGATTGAAGACGGGGACCTGAGCGGAAAGGATGTGGGAAAGCTCTGCCGTCGTGACGCCAATGCCTTGGGCCGTACAGGGTAGGTGTCCGAGATAGTGGTGGCCAAGCTCGTGGGCAAGAACGAATGCGATCTGCTCGTCGAGAAGTTGATGTTGGCGCTCAATTTTCCTCGGATCCTGCGCTTGAACGGGCGAATAGAAGCCCGGTGCCGGCCGCGCGGGAGGCCGATCTTCGGCGAGCGTGGAGGCGACCAGCTGAATGTATTCCGCGAGCTTGTGCGTTCCGAAGACTTCATCGGTGGCCGCCGCTCGCGCCAAGTTGGCCTCGATATCCAGGATGCCGGCCGTGATCACCATCGCCGCTTGCCCCTTGGAGCAGGAGGCAAAGGCGTTCACCTCCGCCAGGTTGTCGTCGAACAGGAGCGGGATCCCATTCACGCGGCTGCGTTTGGCTTCGGGCAGCGCCGCGATCAGCTCCTTGATGATGGCCTGGGCACGTGCGTGCAAGAAGGCCATGTCCAAGTTATTGATCGGATCGTTGGAAACCTGTAGCGGCGTAGCGGCGGAGGGCGGCGCAGCTGGCGGTGCTTGCCAGGTCGGGCCGGGGGGAGGCGCGGAGGGCGGCGCGGAGGGCGGCGCGGGCGTTGGAGGGTAGTTCGGCTGCGGCGGGTAACCCGGAGCGGGGCTATAGCTCGGCTGAGGAGGGTAGCCGGGCTGAGGAGGGTAGCCGGGCTGAGGAGGGTAGCCGGGTTGAGGAGCGTAACCTGGAGGAGGCGCAGCGTTGTAACCGGGAGGCGGTCCCGCGTTGGGGTACTGGACCGGCCGATCCGGTTCGCAACCAAGAATAGGAGAAGCCGTAAGCGCGAGAGCCAAACACTGGGCGAGATGTCGGAGGGCCATGGGTGCTCCAAAACCAAACCACGCCGAAGGCGGCTTGGCCAGCTGCGAGGCGTTCGGCTGCGGTGTGCGCGAACAATCCCGAGCACGAATGCCCCTTTGGCGGTATGAGGTTGGGGTTCAGAACCATGGCACTCACACTTCGTTTTCCCTGGAGGCCCGCTCGCGATTCTGGGGTGTTCCTGGGCGGCACGCGGGCTGAGTTGCTTTCCGATGCGGGGTTGGCCTTCGACGCTATGATCGCGGCGATCGATGCCGCAGAGCACCAGATATTGCTTGAGATGTACTGGTTCGCGAGCGACGTGGTCGGCTGGCGATTTTGCGAACACTTGCGTGCAGCAGCTGCGCGCGGAGTTCGGGTCCGAGTACTCTACGATAGCCTGGGCTCCTGGGACACGTCGGAGGAGCTGTTCGACCAGCTGCGCGCGGGCGGGATTGAGGTCGTGGAGTTCAGCCCAATCGCTCCTTGGCGGCTGCGCTTTGCTTGGAGCCGTTTGAGTCGCCGTGATCACAGGAAGATTTTGGTGGTTGACGCCCGTGTGGGATTCACCGGTGGCTTGAACCTCTCGAAGCACTCCTTGCCGAAGGCGGAGGGTGGGTATGGGTGGCGGGACGACGCCGTGAAAGTGGAAGGCGCTGCGGTGGGCGTGCTGGCTGCGTGTTTTTGGGCGATCTACCGACGCGAAAAGGGCCGACACGCACCGCACCCTGCTTGCAGCGACGTGTTGCCCGTTTCCGACCCGATGTTGGTGCGGGTGTTGGCGCAAGACGGGCCCCGCAGGCGCACCCAGATCATGCGCGCCTACCTGGAGCAGATCCGGGGCGCCAAGCAGCGCGTGTGGCTTAAAAATGCCTATTTTATTCCGGATCGGAGGGTGCGCCAGGCGCTGGCACGGGCGGCTCGTCGCGGGATTGACGTGCGGGTGATCGTCCCCAGAAACAGTGACGTGCCGATTGCCAAATACGCTGGCCAGAGAACGTTCGCGGGCTTGATGCGGAATGGAGTGCGCATCTTCGAATGGTTGCCAAGCGTATTGCACTCGAAGACGGCCGTGGTGGACGGCATCTGGAGCACAGTGGGAACCTTCAATTTGGATCACATGTCATTCCGAACCAACCTAGAAGTGAATCTCGCGGTGCTGGACGAAACGTTCGCCCAGACCATGGAAGCCACGTTTCTGAAGGATCTTGAGAGCTGCACAGAAATCGATCCTCAGGCATTCAAGCTTCGCTCTTGGGTTGAGCGTTTGGTTGAGCTGGGGCTGTATCAGTTTAGAAGGCTTCTTTAAGGTTGGAGGCGGCAGGATGGCCTTTGAATTGAGGACACACGGGAGCATCGATGAGATCGGCCAAGCTGCGTGGGATGCGCTGCTGGCAGACGAGGATCCGCCTTTTTTGTCTTACACGTGGCTTTCACTGCTCGAAAAAACGAAATGCGTGGCACCCGAAAGAGGCTGGCAGCCGTCGCACATTTCGATTTGGGAGGGCGGCGTGCTGGTAGCTGCGGCGCCCGCCTATTTGAAGGGCAATAGCGAAGGCGAATTCGTTTTCGACTACAGTTGGGCTGAGCTTTCCGAGCAGCGTTTGGGAGTGGCCTATTATCCGAAGCTCTTAGTCGCAGTGCCGTTCACTCCAGCTTCCGGTCGGCGGCTCTTGGTGCGGAAGGGCGTCGATGAGGCGTTGCTTTTGGACGTGTTTGCCGAAGGGCTACGGAGCCTCGTGGAGCCGCTGCAGTGTTCGAGCGCGCACGTTCTTTTTCCGAATCGCTCGCAGCGTGAAGGGCTCGTGAAGGGGGGCCTCTTGCATCGCCAAGGTCTGCAATTCCATTGGCTCAACGCAGGGTACAAGAACTTTGATGATTTCTTATCCCGCTTTACCGCGAAGCGCCGACATCAAATCCGCCGTGAACGCCGTGAGGTGCGTGAGGCAGGGATCGAACTCAAGATCCACACGGGCCCGAGCATCACCGAGCAGGTCGCCCATGCGATGTACGAGTTCTACGCCGATACGGTGACGAAGCACTATTACGGTCGGCACTACCTTACGCGCGAGCTTTTCCTCGCGGTGTGTGAACACATGCCGGAGCAGCTGCATATTGTGATGGCCTGGGAGAAGGGCGAGCCGATCGGCGGCGCGTTCAATTTTCTCGGCAAAGAGGCGCTGTTTGGGCGGTATTGGGGAGCGCGTGCGGAGCGGCCGTTTCTCCATTTCGAGGTTTGCTTCTATTCGGGCATTGAAGATTGCATCGCGCGGGGGCTGAAAGTGTTTGAGCCCGGAGCGGGTGGGGAGCACAAGTTGGCTCGAGGTTTTGAACCAACAGCTACAGATTCCTTGCACTATTTGGTGCATCCGGTGCTTGCGCGCGCGGTGGGCGAGTTTGTTGTCCGAGAGCGCGTCAGCATTGCGCAGCATATCGCCGAAGCCCAGGCGGAGGGCGTGTTGAAGGCTCGCTAGGTTGGGTGCAGTTTGTCGGGGTTTTCCCGGATTGACAATGCTGCGCAGTGAAAGCAGTGTTCG
>JBBSBI010000246.1:0-7131 GCA_038251425.1 Polyangiales bacterium | reverse complement strand
CGATCGAGCCTTGTAAGCAAACAGAAATGCTCGTCTTGCCAAAAGCCCCTAGCTTCGGGATCTTTCTGCTCAGCGACAATTCTTAGAATTCCGAGGGCCTTCAGATAGTGTGCCAAGGGCGCGGGCGAGCACCCGGTGAGATGATGCAGATGCAACGTCATTGAGGCACCTCAGTATTTGCGAGCAACGGATCGGCCGTTCGCAAACGCGACGCACGACGGTCAGCTGCGATGATCAGCGCTTCCAACCACGCAAGAGCACCAGGTCCGTATCGGCAAACAAGATCGTTGGTTCGGTCCCGCCAACTGCGGCCCGTGACCGACGACAGGCCCAGGGCGGCTGGCTCCAGGCTCAAGCGGAGCTCCGGCAAAGCTGGTTTCGAAGAATCTAGCAGCACCGATGGCAGAACATCACCCTCGCGCACGCCCCCAATTGGTAGACCGCGCTCGTCCCGAACCACGTAATCCTGATCCTTCGGTCCCGCGTGAAGGGCAACTCTCACCTTTCCGTGATGGCAAATGACTAGGTAGGCGAGAAGATCAAACTCTTGCGCAGTGCAGTCGAGCACTGCTTGTTCGCAAGGTGTGGGAAGCGAACCACCATCGCCTTCGAGCACGGGAGTGCCCAATCGTTCGAAGGCTTCCAGCCACGGTCCAAGTAGGGCCTCGTGCGTTCTTGAATGACGCTGTAGCACTGAGAAAAGAGCAAGCGCGCTTGCTAGCTCGTGTCGAAATCCTGGACGAACTTCGCGATTGTCCAGCGTTCTGTATTCTCGCTTCCACGCACTCTTTGGTGCCTTGGCCAGGTCGACGCGCTGGGGTCGGTTGTCGATTCGGATCAATCCTTGAAATGCGGGATGTGCTTTGCCCAAGTCGTGCCATCGGCCCGCGAGCTCAAGCAACTCTTGCAGACGTTCGGCGAGCCTGAGCGTGTTGCTGATCTCTCGCGCCTCCGCGGCTACCTCGCCCACGTGACATGCAATCGTTTTCCATTCTGGGGTCGCGCTCAGCTCTTCGTCGTCCTCTCCTTCATCCGCCAGATTTTGAGCCGCATCGATGGCGGAAAGCTTTGCGACTTCGGCTTGAGGGACGCTGCCTTTGTGGTCCGGATCAAAGCCGCGCTCAATCCGATAGCCGCCGCAGTCGGATGCAACACAGACAATGCGTCCGGGGATTAGCATCGAGCGTTCAGCGATGATCCACTCGGCGTCAATCCAGTCCCATACCCATGCGCGCATGGTAGGTCGAAGCCGACGCTTGGGTGCCTTCTGGGTTTCCTCGCCGCAGAGCCAATCGCGAGCACGGAGGAATGGAACATTACACAACTCCTCGCGATGTGGGCGACGCTTTCGATCGGGAGGTGTTGGGCGTTCATTTTTGTTCGGTTTGGGCACGTCAATCCAGAAGACCTGAAGGTCGCGCTCGTCACCGCTTCGAATGAAACGACTGATATCTAGGTCGGCGCCAGAGAGGTCGGGCGTCGTATCAAAGAGCTCGACGAATTCGCGACGAAGGAGCAGATGTCGTGGCGCATAGGGGTACAGGCGCGCACGATCTTCGTTGTTTAGTGTTTCCTCGAACTCCTCCAGACTCGCGATGCCAACATCCGCACCGCGTGTCGTCAGTGCCACAAGGGCAGCAGCGGCCTCGTTGAGTTCCTCCGGCGAGTACGGCGGCGCGGATTTCTCATCGCGGCCGCGATCAACAACCAACACATGCCCAGTCCCGCCATAGCGAGCACATCGGCCGAAACGCTGCACCAGGCTTGGCCAAGGTGCGAGGTCCGTAACGACGCAGCCTGCCGAGATATCTACTCCCGCCTCAACAACCTGGGTTGCCATGATTATGCGGTCGACGCCGGTCTTACAGGCCTCACGGTTCAGGAAACGATCACGCCATAGGGCACGTTCGGCTGGACGAAAGCGGCTGTGGACAAGCTCCACAGCTTGCTCAGGCGCCTTCCTGCGGATTTCATCATAACTTTCGCAAGCGCGGTCAACTGTATTGCATACGGCGAGTGTGATTCTGCCATACGGGCCGTTCGCCAGTTGGCTGTGTTCTGCGAGTACTCGATCCGCAAAGCTTTTTGCATCCTTCGCGACAATGCTGTCCGTGGCCAACGTCTTGGTAATCTCTCCGAGCCCGGCACGCCGTTGCGTAGATTGCACTACACAGGTGTCTCGCGCCCACTCATCGTACCGCGATTGCGAGTCGACCGATTTGAGCCACTCCGGCTGAAGCGTCGCACTCATCCACCATGTGTGGCGCGGGCGGAATCCCTTCGGTGCGTCCTCGTCGTGAAACGATTGAAGCTGAGCACTGGTCGCGAGCCCAACATCCATGAGCTGGATCTCATCCATGACCCACAGCGTGTCGTGACTGAGCAACCCGAACTCAAGCGGCCAACGCGCCCGCCCCGCGGCGTAGCCACGGTTGAGCGCCCGAGAAAGTAACATGTCCTGCGTACCCACGAGGACTGCGCATTCCTCCGGAAACAGATTCCAATCTCCCCCAGGAGCGGCACCGCCCATCAGAACGTGGACGCCAACCTTGCCGCGGTGGTCAGCTTTTCCGCTCCACAGGAGGCTTTGCTTCGAAAGTGCATCGCGCAGTACCGCCTCCGTCTGCTCGACTAGCACCCGCATCGGTAAGCACCACACGAGGCGACGCGGCCACCTATCATCTTTGAGGGCAATGCGGTGCCACGACCATGCCGCAAACACTCCGAGCGTCTTGCCCATCCCTGTTGGAATTCGAATCAAGCGCGTGCGTGGCTCCGACTCGCGCGCCAGCGACTGCTGCCATTCGTGGGGTGTCGTGTCCTCTGCGCCTGTCAGCGCCTTGAACCAATCGTTGAATGCGATCACGCTCACCGGGCCTCCGCAGGACTGCCCACCAGGGAAGTGCTCAAGAATGAATACGAAAAGGGAGTCCTTGCCATTGGGTATTTTTTCAGAAGAGCTCGCCCATCGGGACGACCACAATCACCCTCCCACACCCCAACTCCCCAACCATGCGCATGATTAGACCCCACTTGTCGTCCGTTCAGTAACTGCGTCATCACTGCTCCTTTTCGCAGACTTAGCCACGTCCCTGCGTCGCTGCGTACCGCTACGCTGCTCCGCCACCGTCCGTCGCGCCGCCTATTCTGGCCCTTCCGTGTGCCGTCGCGAAGCCCCCGTGCCCGAAACCCCTTCCTATCTCTACCGGGCCTCGATCCCCGAGTGGGCACCTCCTCCCGCGCGCAGTAGACTGAACAACACTCGAATCGTCGCCTCGAACGCGGGGGTGCAATCAAATGGTCTTTCAGCGAATTACAATTCGTCCGCAGCAGCTTGGAGGCGAGCCCTGCATTCGCGGCCTCCGGATCCCCGTGGCGGTGATTGTTGCGATGGTGAAACGAGAAATGTCGGTCGAGGAAATTCTCGACGCCTATCCGGATCTGGAGAAGGAGGACATTCTGGAGGCACTCCAGTTCCACGTCTCGAAAGGCCCGCACGAGACGCGCCCTCTGATGTCCGGAAAATAGCCTTACTGCTCGACGCTCCCATCTCCCCCCGCGTTGCCGAAGCGCTTGGCGTGATGGGCTGGGATGCTGTGCACGTTCGTGATCTTGGCCTTCAAGAGGGGGAAGATTCCGAAATACTTTCTCACGCCGTGTTGGAAGGTCGGATTGTGATTTCATTCGACTCAGACTTCGGGGAGCTCTTGGTTCGCAATCCTCAAACGAAAGCGTCTCTGGTCTATGTGCGCAGTGATGCGTACGGGCCCCCGCGCGAGCTAGCTGTGTTGATCGACGAGCACCTCCGCAAGTTTCACGAGGAGTTGCGTAGGGGAGCCATCGTTGTGATCCGTCGCAACTCTGCTCGACTCCGGATGCAGACCGGACAGTGATCAAAGCCAGTTTCACTTTTGTCCCTTTCGCCCCTTTAACCGCCCCAGCCCGTGACTTCTTGCCCGCGCGTCGCTGCGCCCCGCTCGGCCGCTTCGGCCCGCCCGCGTGTTGTCGCGTCGCACCTGCCGCTAACTTGAGGCGCTCGTCGTCCATCGCGAAGCCCTTGACGGTGAACTCCTCGACGACGCGCGTGGCCCACTTGCGGAACTGCACCGCGCGCTCGGAGTTGACCTTGTACCCGACGGCGATCGTGGCCGAGAGGTTGTAGTGCTTGGTGTCGTAGGTCTTGCCGTCGGCGGCAGTTATCCGAAAATTTCGGATAACTGATTCCTCCTGCAGCTCGCTGTCCGCGAAGATGGTCTTCAGGTGGTAGTTGATGGTTCGCACGTCGATGTCGTAGAGCTGCGCCATCATCTTCTGGCTGAGCCAGACGTTCTCGTCGGCGTACACCGCTTCGACACCACCTTTGCCGCTGGCCGCTACGAAGGTCAGGTACTCGGCCGCGGAGGAGCGAACGAGGGAGGCGGTCGGCTTCTTCTTGCGGGTCACGCGGTGCCTCCCGCTCCCTCGACAACGAGGCGACGCCGAACTTCGGCCAAGAGGGTCGCGAGCAGCTTCTCCGGCGCTTGCTCGCCGAGCTCCTCCAGGACGGCCTGGACGATCGGCTGACTCAGGAACGTGTCGGCCCCGGACCAGAGCACGGCCGTCTGCATGCGGCAGCGCGCGTCCTTCATGAGGTGCCGTCGTTCGCGTCGACCGAGGGATCATCGTGCTCCTTCAGCGGATCGTTCGGGTCGGCTGCTGGGTACGTCTCGTTGCTCGGGGCGAGCATCCAGCCGCGTCCGGTCTCGCGGGCCAGCTTCGGCAGCGCGACGCGCAAGGTCTCGCCGAGGAGCGCGTTGGCGCCGACCATCGCGCGCAGGCGCGGCACCGCGAACAGCCACGTCTGCACGCGCTGTAACTCGATGTGGACTCGCTGGGTCGTGATGGCGATGCTCATGCTCTTCTCCCCCTCATGGCTTCCTCGCGGTCGCGAGCGCGGCGCGCCCCGCCTCGGTGATGCGGTACTGCTGCTTCGAGCTCCGCGGCTTGTCCGGGATCGTCATCGCGAGTATCCCGGCACCGAGCAGAGGACGCAAGACTTGGTCCCGGAACTTGGTCCGGTCGGTTCGGCCTGACGGCCCCATGATCTCTGCCAACGCGCGCGGAACGTCTGCAAGTTCGAGGACGTGAACTTGGTACGGCCTTAGTGCCGACTTGGTGCCGGCTTGGTGCCCACCCGGCACCAAGTCCCTTGCCCCGGCGACGACCTCCGCCTTGAACGTCACCGTGACGGCGCCCAAGGCCTCGGTGAACGTCGGGTCTGCGATGCCGTACGCGCGGCACGCCTCGAGGCGCGAGGCGACGACGGGCGAGAGCGCGGTCGTCATCGGCGCCGCCTCCCTCCGCGCTCGTCGCCAGGCTCATCGACCGAGAGCTGCGCGTACAGCTCGTGCAGCTTGCGGCGCAGGACCGCCTTGGGCGGGAGCATGGTCTGGTATTCGGCGACCAGTGTCGGCGAGGTCGTGCGGGCGAGCGCGTACTCGACCACCTCATCGTCCTTCGTCGCGCAGAGGAGAACGCCAATCGAGGGGCGCTCGTGCGTCTTCTTCACGTCGCGATCGAGCGCCTCGACGTAGAAGCTGAGCTGGCCGAGGTCGGCGGGCTTGAACTTGTCGACCTTCAGCTCGAAGGCGACGAGGCACTGCAGCGCGCGGTGGAAGAAGACGAGGTCGATCGCGAAGTCCTGGTTGCCGACCTGGACCGGATACTCGGAGCCCACGAAGCAGAAGTCGCGACCGAGCTCGGTGATGAAGCGCCCGAGGTTGCGCAGGAGCGCTCCGTGGAGATCGGCCTCCGAGTGGCCATCGTGCATCGACAGGAACTCGAGAGAGTAGGCGTTCTTCAGCTCGTCGATCGCGGTCGGATGGATTTGTGCCACCGCTGGCGACACTTTCTTCGCGGCGGGGTCGCTCCGCAGGATGGCGGCCGACTGGATCTGGCGCTCGAGCTCACGGGACGACCAGCGCTCCCGAATCGCCGCGAGGATATAGAACTCCCGCGTCTCGGGCGGTTTCGCCTGGCTGAGGATGAGCATGTGGTGCGTCCACGGCAATTGTCTCAGCAGCGCCGAGACTTTCTTCTTGCCGCGGTACGCCTCGAAGAACTGGCGCATCCGAAACAGGTTCGGCCGCGTGTAGCCGCGCATGCCGGGGTAGCGACGGGCGAGCGTGGCCGCGAGCTCGTCGACGACGCCATCGCCCCACTCGGCCTTCTCGAGCTTCTGGCTGATGTGCTCGCCGAGCTGCCAGTAGAGGCGGACGAGCTCCGTGTTGACGGCCTGGTAGGCACGGTTGCGTGCAGCCTCGATGAGCGCGAGCACCTCGGCAAACCTGTCCTCGTCGGGCGCGAGGGCGCTCGATGGTCGTTGCGGTGCCGAGACCGTCGCGCTCGCCTTGGCAGGCGTTTGTCTCACCGCTGGCGAGACTTTCTTCGCCCCCGCCTTCGCGGGCTTCTTGCGCGGGGGCTTGGTCACGGCGCACCCTTGTTCGCCGAGGCGGGGCGCGTGCGACGGGGCTTGGCTCGCGGGGGGCGGGCTTCTTGGTAGTCGGGGAGAAACTTCGTCCCGTAGAGCATCTGCGCGGCGTGCGTGTTCTCCCCGTCGATGCGCAGGCCGAGCCGGTCGAGGATGTCGCCCACATCCATGGTCGTGCCGGCCGAGAGCCGTCGTTGCTCGATCGCGGTCTGCCGCGTGCGCAGGATCTCCTCGCGGTCGAGGTCTTCGAGACGCACGCCCACGGCGGGCTGGTTCTCCCAGCGATGGCGGCTGTGGTTGCGATCGAGGAGCAGGCGCCCGTACTCCTCCTGCGACATCACCGTGGTCGTCGAGCCGACGCGCTTGTACGGCTTCGACTCGAAGACGAACGGTGCGTATTGCCGAGATAGCGCTGCCTCGAGCACGATCACCTGCCGGCCATTGCCAACGTCCACGCGGCTCAGCTCGACGCGCGCGGGCGGCTCGAAGCGCCCGAGCATCGCCGCGATGTCGCGAAGCGTGATGTCGGCGACCTCTTGGCCGACGAGCTTGCCATTGGGGGCGACGCCAATCAGCACCTTGCCACCCTCGCCGTTCAGAAACGCACAGAGCGGCTCGCCGGCGCACTTCAGCTCGGCGGTCGAGCGTTTGAGCTCAAGCGT
>JBBSBI010000245.1:0-7135 GCA_038251425.1 Polyangiales bacterium | reverse complement strand
CTTATGCTCCTTATGCTCCTTATGCTCCTTATGCTCCTTATGCTCTTTTCCTTGAGCGGATCCTCTACGCGACTTCAATTGATGACGTGGTGCGGGAATAAGGCTTCACACGCGAATGAAGGCGTCTCATGGTGAAGATGTTGCCCCCTCTCGTCCATCCTCGGCTTCAGATTCACGTCTCAGTCTGAACGAATTTGAGCTTGGTGCCTACGGGCGGCCGGTCTCCCCCAAAGCCGTGCTCGCTCACCGCTGCGCGCGACCGGGGGAGACATCGGAACTAAGGAATTTGCTCTAGTCGCCTTCACAGATTTCTCATTCATCTTGTACGGTTCACAACAAACAGGACTGAGCGTTTACACTCTGCGCCGTCGGTGGATGCCGTTTTTCGGCACCGCTGGGGCGCGGCTGGGTGAGGCAACCGTCGACCCCAATCGCCTCACCACGGGACGCTTAGGATCGAGAGCTCCGCTGACGGCGCCGTGAAGCAAAAGCTGCAATCGCCACCGAGGCCATGCCGAAGCTCAACATCGAGTTCCCGGACTGCTCGGTGCGGGCCAGGCTGCAGCCCGATGTTTTCGTGGGTCCTTGAGGCTTGCTCGCCACGCCACCACTGGTTGACGGTTTGGTACCGCCGCTACCGGACGAGGCGCCACCTGCAGCGGCAGAAGTCCCCCCAACGCCGCGAGGAGGATTCGACGCACCGCCTGAGTTGCTCGCTCCGCCGGAGCTTGAGCTAGCACCGCCAGTCGCAGAGGCGCCGCCAGTGCCGCTCGTGGAAGCGCCACCTGTGCTCCCAACCGGAGGAACGTAAGCGGTATAGGGCATGAGTTCAGCACCAGCAGGCAAGGGGGAATCACCCACTTTGAAGGGTGCTGCGTGGAAGACCGTGACCTCGTCACCTTCGGCCCCGGAGTGGGCCGCCGCAATCACGACGGCACTGGCGCTGAGGGTGAACGGGCCGGTGTAGAGGGTTCCGACGTCGTTGGCTGTACTCGGTACGGTCCCGTCTGTGGTGTAACGCACTTCATCAGCTGCGGGGGTCGTGGTGAGGGTGACCGTCGCCGTAGGGCCTGGTAACTCACCACCCTCGGGTGAGAAGGTCAGCCAGGAAACTGGTGTTGCAGGAACACCACGCCGTTGGGCGAACATCCAAGGCACAAAGCCAGCCGGACCTGCACGCCACATACCACCGTGTCCCCCAATTGCGCCCTCGGTATAGTAGGGCCTTCCTCCGGCCTTGGCGACGGCTTCAAACACTGCTCGATCGCTATCGGGCCACACGGTGTCATCACCATTATGGAACGACCACACAGCCATATTTTTCAGGCCCGGCGCCGCCTGTGGCGAACCACCTCCATCGGCGGGAACCCCCGCGGCAAAAAGCTCCGGAGTGCGCGAAATCATGTCCCATGCACCATAGCCGCCCATCGAAACGCCGGTGACGTAGATCCGCTCCGGATCAATGTTGGGGTACTGAGCCTGTAGAGCCTGAATCATCGCTCGAGTCGTCATAAGCGTCTTGGACTCGGCGAGAGTGGTCATGTTGTAGGAATCCTTCGAAGCCCAATCCCAGGTGACGAAGGAAGCGGCGTTCGGGTTCTCGTTCAGATTGTTGTCGCAGTTTGGAGCTCTCGGAGCCATGACATAGGCCGGGAACTGCGTTCGGTTGTCCATGATCTCCTGCAGCTGGCAGGTCCAACCGTCGTCTACCTGCCAACTGAAGCTAGTCTCGTGCCCGGCAGCACAAGCCACCGAGGAGCCCGCCCCGTGCAGAAAAATGACCAACGGGAACTTGGTGTTGGGATCATTGGTCGGCGGCTCCCAATACGCGCAGAACATGCCTTCGCGAGTGCACTCTTTGATACTGGCATCAGAAAGCGCCCGACTTCCATCGCACGCCGCGTGCGCAGCGACCGTGGATAGAACTGCTGCAAGAATTAATAAGCTTGTTGAAAACAGGCGCATCGCGAACTCCTTTGGATCGATAAGGCGGGCGGGAAACCAGCACTGGAGGCATCAAGTTCCCAGAGTGCGGTCAGGAGGTGACTCTACGCCTTTGTGGTCCGCATGTCGCGATTTTCCTGGCCCAATCCGTTCAAGTGTCGCCTCCTGGTTTGGGGGCGCCATGCGCACAATTCTTCCATTCCGCCAAAAGTCCAACGGAGAGCAAATCGCCTGCGCCCAGTTCGCCAAACTCAGCTGCGCCCCACCCGACACCTGGTACTTCAATGTGGCACCAGTCCTTCTAGAGGCGCGGGAGGTGTAGCATCCACAAGTGGCGGAGCTGTGCCGATGTCGTGAAGGCGCCGTGCCTAAGAACCCGCGCACTTCGCAACTTAATGGCCGGTAAGGCTGTCGATATGGCAACCTCACCGTGGCCGCGGTCACGGACGTTAATCTGAGAAGATTTCATCGAGCGAATTTGCTGGAATAGTGCGCTCAGCCCAGAGCTCAAGGCGATCCTCAGGAGCCGAGGAGATGCGCTTGAGAACGGCGTCTGGGAGGTTTCTAAACTTGAGCGTGAGCAGCTTGACGAGAACGCTTCGTAAACCTTCAGCCTTGCCCTCCCGAAAACCCCAGACGCGGGGATAACCACAATCGCCGGGATTGAAGGGGTTGGACCAGGGTCAACGGGGACCAAAGCAGCAACGCTGCCGACCAAAGTGGCGCGGTGTATGTGTTCACGCGCAGCGCGGGGGTGTGGACCCAGCAGGCGTACTTGAAGGCCTCGAACACGGGTAGAACCGACAATTTCGGGATTTCGGTATCAGTGTCAGGGGACACGCTGGCGGTGGGCGCCGTCTTTGAAGCTAGCACGGCGACGGGCATCAACGCGGACCAGAGCATCAACGGTGCCAACAGTGGCGCGGTGTATGTATTCACGCGGAGCGCTGACGTATGGACCCAGCAGGCCTACATAAAGGCCTCGAATACGGGTAGCGGCGACTTTTTCGGCGGTTCGGTGTCAGTGTCGGGGAACACTCTGGCGGTAGGTGCACG
Source organism: Polyangiales bacterium (assembly GCA_038251425.1). Taxonomy (GTDB): domain Bacteria; phylum Myxococcota_A; class Polyangia; order Polyangiales; family Polyangiaceae; genus JBBRRP01. The sequence goes on along the minus strand of JBBSBI010000245.1, from coordinate 4,135 downwards.
CTATGAATCTAGCGCAGCGGTAGGAGTCAACGGGGACCAGATTAGCAACGCTGCCCTCCAGAGTGGTGCGGTGTTTGTGCGGCGAATTGCTCCGTGAGCGGGCAAGATATTCCATTCGCTAACCTAGGCGCCATCGAGCCCACGCTGGTTTCGTGCGAAGTGCCCGATCGGCGTCCACAACTATTCCAACGGATTACTGTACACAGCATCCACCGATAGGCTGATCCCAAGCGCTTGAAGCTCGATCGAGCTCCCTCTCCGAGCCTCGGTGAGCTCCCAGTGGCCCGGCGATGTTCGCCTGAGCACCTCAATGCGGCGCTCATCCTGGGCCACAAATACGAGCTCTCGAAGGGATTCAAGCTGACGAAAGTGGGCGGACTTGGCTCCGCGATCATAGCCCTCAGTGGAAGGCGAGAGCACCTCCACGATAATGACGGGATTGGTGATGGCTCGCTCATTATCCGCAGCCGTTTCCAGCTTTCCGCAAACCACACTGACGTCCGGATAACTTGTGAACGATGTGGCAGCAACGTGCACCGCCACATCGGATGAAAAAACTCGACACTGTTTTCCCACCGAAGCCGTGCGAAGCTCCGCGGCAAACGCCACCGCAAGTGCCCCATGTTCCGGCGTGCCCCCGGCCATCGCGAATACCTTGCCGTTGATGTATTCGTGGCGTTCCGCCGCGCCTTTCTCAAGTGCGACGTATTCCTGATAGCTCATGCCTGCGCCGGGAGCGGAAGTCGTCACGAGCTGCCATCCTAGCGCCAGGGGCCTAGGCAGGCAAGCTGGCCGAATTGCCAACGGAGTCGAAGCTCAACTATGCCAAATCGTTCACCACTCCCCCCCAACCGCTGAAACCCAAAGGCAGATCCAATGTACACAGTCTCTGTTCGTGGCCACATGATGATCGCTCACAGCTTTCGGGGAGAGCTTTTCGGGCCCGCTCAGAAGCTGCACGGCGCCACCTATATTGTGGATGTGGAGTTCAAACGGTTGGAGCTCGATCCGAACGGAGTGGTGATTGATATTGGGAGAGCTGGCGTCGCATTAACGGCGATTCTCGAAGCTTGGAATTTTAGTAATCTCGACGAAACGCCTGCGTTCACGGGCAAGAACACCACCACCGAGTTTTTGGCCAAGGCCGTTTTTGATGCCATGAAGGCTCGCCTTGAAACGGGCGAACTCGGCGCCAGCGTGCACGAGCTTCACGCACTGCGGGTGACCCTGCATGAGTCGCACGTTGCCTGGGCGGCCTACGAAGCGCCGTTACATGGGGTTTCCCCCTAGTGATTCTGGCCCGGGCTTCTGCTAGCTTCGCGCCCCATGGGTGGCAAGAGCACGAAGTTAAGCAGGTGGGCAGCAATAGCTCTCCTTTTGGCAACCGGCTGTGGCAGTGCGCTCCCCAAGGAGCTTGCCGCAAGCGAGCTGGGCTGTGCGTCTTCTCAGGTTATCATCGAGCCGGCTCGCGAAGGTCTGAAATTTGCGGCTGGTTGTGGCCGTTCGCTTTACTACTTCGCTTCCTGTGGCGATGGCTGCCAGTGGAAGAGCGGTAAGAATGAGTTAACACTCGAAGGCGCCAAAGCGCTCAAGTGCGACGCTCGGGACATCAGCTGGCGCAGTGTGAATACCCACATGATGAGCGTTGAGGGTTGTGGCAAGCGGGCCTTTTTCTATCGCAACTCAAGCGCGACGGAGCTCAGTTGGCAGCTCCAAAGAATCGAGGAGCTGGAGTTCGGTGCGCGCACCGAGCGGCGCAGCTTGAGCGCAACTCAGATCTATCAACGAGTGGCTCAGTCGTTAGTCTCGATCGAAACCCCAACCGGACAGGCCACGGCCTTCGCGGTGATGGATGGCAAGCTGCTCGTCACTAATTTGCATGCGGTGGCTGGGCAGAAAGAGCTCAAGCTCACTTCCCATCAGGGGGATAAGCTTCAGTTTTTGGGCGTGCTCGCTTTTGATCGCAAGTGGGATTTGGCTGTATTGCAGGTCGATCAAGCCCTGCCAGCGCTGTCGCTTCGCGCCACAGACGCCGTCACGAGCGGTGAGAAAGTATTCGCACTCGGCAATCCCTTGGGCTTTGAAGCGACCATCAGTGATGGCATCGTGAGCGGAGTCCGCGAACACATGGCGGGCATGCGCGTCTTGCAGATCACGGCGGCCATTTCGCCGGGTTCCTCCGGAGGGCCTATCGTTGCGGAGGACGGGGACGTGATTGGCGTTGCGACGTTTGTGGTGAGAGGGGGAGAGAATTTGGGTTTTGCGATGCCGAATCGTTACATTCGAGAGCTGCTCACGGCCAAGCCGGGGCTCAGTCGCGAAGCCTTCGCCACGGCTACTGCGGCCGACGATCAGTCGGGCAAGAATCTGTTTCAGTCTGGCCTCTATGCGCTCTGCCCCACCGCCGATCTCACTTCGGTGACGAAGGTGTTGGGAAGTGCTGTAAGTGCGCTTGAGCCATTGCTGGCTCAGGGAAGTTACGGTCCTGGCCTGTATGTGTTTCGCGGTGCAACCGATGAGTTGAGCCGGCAACTTTCAGGCAAATGCCCAGCCCCCCGCGAGCAACTCCGCCATGCTGAACGCACTACGGAAAATCTTCCTTCCGAGCGCGTCAGGCTCCTCGTACTCAAAGATTTGCTCGACGCCATGCTGGCCGAAGCGAAGCAACAAACAAGCGCAAATTCCAAAGAAAAACCGAGAGAATAGAAGTCCTATGGCCCAACGGAGCTCCTTCATTTCACGATTTTCGGCCGCCGCTGTTGCTGTTGCTGTCGCCGGTGTCGTTTTTGGTGGTGCCGTGCTGGTGGGCTGCGTTGCACAGCCCGCCAATAGCGCTGATGCCGTGTCCAGCAGCGCGCCCATCACTGTGTTGTTGGTTTCCGGTGGTGCCGGCAGAGACTACGCGGGCAAGCGAATGGGGCTCATGGCGGACATTGAAGGTAGCTTGAAGACGCTCGACAGCATGATGGGCAAGGGAGTGCTTTCGATTCGTAATCTCGATCTGGAGCTGACGTGCGGAGCCAAAGAAGATTCCTGTAGCGAACAGGCGCAGCTCCTGCTCGAAAACAATGGAGCGGATGCGCTCGTGTACTCGTCCGGGGGAAACTCCTATTTCAACCATCAGCGCTATCCTTCCGTTCGCCCAAATATTTTTCAGCAAGAAATCACCAAGAAATGGCCGGATTTCGTGCCGCTCGTGGCTGGCATTGTCGAAGGGCAAACACTCGCTGCTCGGGACGCGCAGAGCTTGGATAGGCTCGCATTGCTTGAGCGAGGGCTCTCGAAGCTGCAAAGCCGTGAACGATTCGAACAGGATGCTAGCAAGGATATCAAAGGCGTGCTCATGCGCTCGCTCGGCGATATTCACGCCGCGCGCGCGCTCCTAACCGGCGCTCCGGCAGAGTATCAGCAAGCAGTGAATGCCTATGATCGAGCCGTAGTCCAGGGGTCGGCGTTGCCTCTGCAGGCTGACTTCCTGTTACGAAGCGCGCTCGCACAGGAAGCCCAAGCCGCTCAGCCTTTCTCCCCAGCTCTCCTGGCGGAAGCGCGCACACGCTACGCGCGCGCGTTGGCGCTACGAACCAGCGCGGCCAGTGCCCAAGCAAAAGTGGACGATGCTATCCATTCCAAACTAGTTCGGCATGAGGCGAGTGGAAGAGGCCTCTCGCAGGCGGTCTTCTTGGAAGCCGAGCTCGGCCAAATTCGGTGTGACACCAAGCTCGCTATCTCGCAAAAGGATCCCAAACGTCTTGAAGCGCTGGTGGCGAAACAACAGGAGCTGCTCACCCGCACCGTGCGCGAGATCGACCCGTATGTTTGGGCCAATGAGCAATCCAACCTGTGCGAGCTTGAGCTTGCACGGGCACGCGCTGCGGGAGCCGAGAAGAGCCCAGCGGAGGTTCTGAATAGGCTCTTTGAACAGGCCGTCGACGCCTGTCGCAATGCGGCGGGAGCTTACGGCAAGCGCTATCACCCAGCGCTCTACGCACAGACCCGCACCCGTTTCGCAGACGTCGTGGCGGCTTCGGCCGAAGTTACAGGTTCACCGCGAAGTTGGGAGCTTGCTGCCGGCGAGTACGCCGAGGCACTCAACGTAGTCGTGCCCGAATTTTACGCTAAGGAGTGGCCAGAGCTT
>JBBSBI010000244.1:0-7158 GCA_038251425.1 Polyangiales bacterium | reverse complement strand
CGTATGTTCGGTGGTGGCCGAGGAGGTGGCCGCCCTGATCGCGGTCGAGAAGGGGGTCCGCCGGAAGGAGGACCTGCAGTAAGCGCTCCCCGTTGAGTTAACTTGCGACGAGGCTCGGGGCAGCGGCATTATCCGGCTCTGCCGTGGGAGTGGCGTCTGCGGTAAGCGGCTCGTCTGATTTGGTTGGAGCGTCTAAAGTGAGTAGCGGAAGGTTCGGCTCCCGCGCGAGTGCGACCAGAAATGCAGTGACGCCAGCGAATAAGAGAACGCTCGCAAAGTAGAAGTGAAGATCCAGATCTGCCTCCAGCGTGGTGAAGTACTGCGCGGCGCAAATCCCGAGCACGCTGACCCAGATCGTGGCGTCCGCCGGTGAGAGCCGAGATTCCGTTTCGCCTGTTTCGCCTGGCCGTTCCACCGCCACCAGCGGGAGCAGGAAGATGAAGTGAACGTAGTAATTGGCGGGGTAGAACAGCACCGGGATCAGGATCAGCGCCAACATGGCGCATTGTTCAAGCGAGCGGCGCCGGCCGATCCAAAGGATGAGCCCTGCGTAGAGTGCCACTGCTGAGAGGTAGAGCGGGAGCCTTTGCGCAAGCGTGCTGGCCTGCATGTATTCGGATCCGGCAATCACAGCTTTCAAGCTCACGTGATTGACGTGCGGATCTTTGCTCAAAAGGTGGACTTTGTGCATCCATTCTGGCCATGCCGCTGGCCCAAACAACACAGAAGTGAAGCCAACCCAAACGGCCACGCAAACGGCGGCGCTGAGTAACACTTGAAGGATCGGCGCCTGATCTTTTCGTAACGTCTTCCAATCAAACAGGCGGCCATCACGTCGGTAGTTATCGTAAGCCCACCACAACGTCGGGATCATGGCGCCCATCAAGGCGGTCATCGGGAAGGCACGGATGAGGCTTGCCATCGCCAGAAAGACGCCGCCGGTCTTGTAGCGCTTCGTCTTCAACGCACACGCACCAAAGGCCAAGTAGGCCATCCAGTCGTGGCGCAGCGTGGCACCCACCCAGTTCGTCCCGAACATGTAGTAATCATTCGCGCCAAAAATCACCATGCTCACGAGCGAAGTACGCCAGCCGAAGGTGCGCCCGATGAAGAAGAAAGCCAGCGCCAGCAACACCGGATCCAAGAGTGCACCGACCCCCAGCGAGAGATCATTGGCCGTGGTACCCGCGAACATCACATACGCTATCGAGATCCACACCGGCGTCGCGTTTCCGCCGTGGTCTTTCATGCTGCCGAGGTAATCGCCCGTGCCCATGGTCTCACGGAAGTATCGCATGTCGAACTTGAAGGCTTCCCAACGCTCGGGTGAAAAGCGTTTTTTGATGCCTTCGATTTGAGCGCGCTGATCTGAAACACGCGCAATGTGATGGTCGCTGAGATCGCGATATTCGACAGACGCCAATTGATCGAGGGTCACGCCCGGCTGATCTTCGACGTAGGCGAGCACGCTGGCCAGGTAGACGCCGTCGAAGCGGAGCTCCTTGAAGTATTTGGCGACGGGATAATAGACCCGCATATCAAACGGGTGGATGAACGACGGCGTATTGGCCTGATGATTGTAAAACTGGGCGCGGCCGAGATTGGCAAATGACAGAAGCGCAAGCGCTGCAGCAACACTGAGTGTTCCGTAGACGGCAACGGGATGCGCGCGATAGCGCCCTTTCGCCCACAGCTCACGCAGCACCACAAAGCCCGCAACAGCAGCGGACATGCCGCGAATCAGCGCTACTTGTCGGGCTTCGACAGGCCAATTGTTCATCAGCGTTTGATACAGATCCCAGCCCAAGGCGAGTGGCAGCAGGGCGGCCACGCCAAGCCAAACGAGCGGAGTTCCTCGCGACACGATGAGCACGAACGCCATGAGCCCCAAGCCCAGCAACAGAATTTTGCTGCGAATACCGATGTCCGGGCGAACGCCTGAACGCAGGCTCGGGCGCGGCGGGAATGTCGCGGGTGTCTTCTCAAAGGCTTGAAGTTCGGTGAGCGAATAAGCTCCGTCGCCGCCGGCGGCGGCAACACGTAGATAACGCCCTTTTGCTGCCAGCGAACTTTTTGAGCGCGTCTGAAGGCCAGCTCTGCCGATGGCGGGAGCATCCCAAAGCGGTGAAAATGCGCGATTATCCTCGGAAATCGTGAGGCGATAAATGTCGTTGTTGTCGCCCTGCAGGTAGACGGAATCAATGTTGACCACGCGACCCAGGTCGAACGTGGCGTATGCTGCGGGGCCGTTGAAGATCGTAGAAAGATCGGTATTCCAGAAGTCCCCATCGGAGGCGGCGACGTTGTCGGTTAGCCTGCCACCGGAACGTACGCTCTCGCTAGAAATCGGTGTCTTGCCGTTGAGCAAGTTTTCAGAGTTGCCTCCCAAGGAGCCCAACCCGGAACCAGAATTGCAGCCGATGAGGAGGAGAGCGCTGACGAGAGCTGCTCTCAACACGAGCTTAAGCCAGAGTTGTGCGCGTGAATGAACTGCCGGGTTGGCCATAGGTGGCGCGGACTCTAGATCGACTTTCCGAGGTCTCGAAGCGGTCTCCGTCTCTCGTAGAAAAGGCCTAAGAAAGGGCCCATCGCTCACCCCTCGCTCCAGCAGGTCGACGTTCGTCAGGCTTTGCGTGCGTGGACTGAACCCTCCGTGGCCCGAAACAGCGTGCCGCTACCTGTGACGCTGAGCGTGCCGGTGTTCGCTGACACGACAGCGCTTTCGCCTTGCGTGAGTGCCACGCTGCAGCCTTCGGAGGCAAGCAGCAGCGCGCCCTCTGTGCAGAGCCAGATCTCAGCCGTTCTCACAACGCCACTCCAGGATTCTTGAAGGAGCCTCAAGCGAGAAAGTTGGAATTCCCGAGCTTCGGTAACATAGATTTCTTCAACACTGCCCGCTTGAACGCCACGCAGAGGCGCGACATCGAGGGGTGAGAAATCCAGGATCCGGAGCAGCTCAGCGCTGTGCACCGCTTTGGGCGTGAGCCCGCCCCGCAACACATTGTCCGAGTTGGCCATCAATTCGATTCCGGCGCCACAGAGGTACGCGTGGAGATTGCCAGCCGGCAGATAGATCGCTTCGCCAGGCTCAAGCTCGATCAGATTGAGCAAAAATTGACTAACCACACCGATATCACCGGGATAGAGCTCGTTCAGACGCAGACACCACGCGAAATTCTTCTCAAACTCGGAACCTTTCCCGGCGAGTGCCTGGCAGCGTGCGACCGTCTCGCTCACGAACGCCAAGCGAGTGGGCTCGTCTGCTTGAAGCAGCGTGCTGAAAAACTCGCGCAAGCCTAAACTTGAAGGGTCCTTGTTGAAGCGCGCAAGTGCAGGTTTTAGAGTCGGCACGTCCAACTGAGCAAAGACGGCCAGGGAGCGCTCGATCTTCTGAAAGCCCGAGAGCGCCTCGAACCTTGTGAGTGCGCACAAGATCTCGGGCTTGTGGGTGGCGTCTTGATAGCGTCGGCGGCGATCGCTCTTGGGAATACCGAGTGCTTCGTCTTCTTCAAATCCCCGGCGTGCCTGCTCTTGGTTGGGGTGAGCTTGCAACGAGAGTGGAGATCCCGCGGCCAAGACTTTGAGCAAGAAGGGGAGTTGTTGGTGAAATTCAGCAGCGCTGGCGCCCAGCCATGCCGAGGGATCCTCAGCAATCAACGAATCTAGGGCGAGGGTGCGGTCTGGGAAGATAGCTTGTGAAGGTGCATTGGGGTGCGCCCCCAACCACATTTCAGCTTCGGGCTCACTCGTTGGGAAGGGCCGCTGTTGGAGCTGTGCGATCACGGAATGCGAGCCCCAGGCGTAGGGCTGGATTTGGTTTCTGAGCGGCAGGATCGGCATCAAGTCACACGTTCAAAGAGCTTCAGACAAGAAGCCCGGTGTCTCAATATCATCGAATGGGGCAGACCAAGAAATTTGGCGTGTGGGCGGCCTTGTGGCTCTGCACGGCAGCACTAAGCTCCAGCCCATCAATGCTTAAGCTTATTTTGATTTTTGGCGTGCTGGGCCTAAGTTCGTGTGGCGGGACGACTCCAGAGCCACCTTTAACCTGTCCGTTGTTGAGTCGCCCGACATTCCAATTGACTGTCATCGACTCGCGGGGTCCGCTTCCGCCCGACGGCACTCTCCGGATCCAACACGGCGCCGGCTGCGAGCTTTACGCGCTCATGGATGGAAGTGTGTCTCCGTGTACCGCAGGCGAGAGAGTTGGCGTGCTGTTCTGCAAAGGCACAGCCAGTGAAGGTCAGCTCGTGGGTAGCGCCGGAGGTGCGGGAGGTGCGGGAGGTGCGGGAGCAGGCGAGATTGCGGCCTTGAACTGCGACGTCTACACGGATGGAGCCGCTACTGCCTCGTTTTGGCACGGTACCGAAAAGTTGTCGAAACGGGATCTCACTCCCGAGCTTGACGCGTGCGGAACAAAGACCGTCGAAGTCATGGTTGATCTCGCCCAGAAGTTGCCGTTGTGAACGGGAACTGGCCAGAGGTTGACCTCGCAAGATGTTGTCGGATCATCAACCCAAGGCTATCATCAACCACTGTGTCTTCTCTGCCTGATATGAAAAAGCTGCGTCAGGTGGGAGTTCGCCGCGCGCCCAACCCACTTGGCGCAAGCTCCGTCCGCTTGGATACGAAAGCTCAAGCTCGAGCTTGGCGTGATGCTTTGAATACGCCGTTCGTTCCGCGCGGTGTCTACTGATTTGCGAGCCACGAGGAGGCCGATCAGTGGCTATGGCAGATGATCACGCGCCCGAAGAAGCCCTAGAATCTCGCGAGCCCTCACTTGAGGATTTGGTGGAGCTCTGCCGCCACCTCAATCAAGCGGGTGCCCGTTATTCGATTATTGGCGGCTTTGCAATGCGCGCCGTAGGTTATGGTCGGCGAACTGACTCCTGGTGAGGTTGAAGAACACGCGGTCGTTCGGGTTGCCGACGAGATCGTGATCGATCTGATGTCTTCCGCCAGCGGCGTATCCTTTGCTGAGGCGGCGCCCAACGTCGAAATCCGACACATCAGCGGCGTGGCGGTCCCTTTTGCTTCAGCCGAACTGCTCTGGAAGATGAAGGGAGGATCACTTCGCGATAAGGATCAAGGGGACATTCACTTTCTGCGACATCTGCGCCAGCAGTGATTCGAGGCCAGCGGCGCTCGAGTGGCCCACTTAATGAAGCCAGCACCCCAATCGCGTCTCCCCAACAAAAGCACCACTCGGAAGTAACTGCCCGGCCTTACCAGCGTAGGGATCACGCGGGCGCTCACGCCCGTTCCCTTCCCCTTCCTTTACGGAGATATTGCTATGAACAAGCTTTGGCCCGCGGCGCTGGTGTGCGCTCTATTCCCTGCCGTCGTCGCCTGCGCGTCGAGTGATGATGACAGCCCTGCGGCGAAACTTGGGGCGACAGGTGGAACGAGTGGTGCGAGTGGCGGGACAGGTGGCACGAGCGGTGCGACAGGTGGGGCAAAGTCGACTGGTGGCACGACAGCGACTGGCGGGGCTAAGGCGACAGGTGGCGCGAGCGCGACTGGTGGTGCTACCGCGGCCGGAGATGCACAGAATCCGCCAACAACCAATGGTGCCGATGTCGAGGCGTGGCTGAAGACGAATGCCTACAAGGCCTGGAAATGCGAGACGGCTGCCCATTCAGCAGCGCCGATTGTTTCTCCGCATGGAAAGAATCGGGTTTGCTCCAACGATCTCGCTGCTGGTTTCACGGGTGCCGTGGGCACGGAACGGCCGATCAAGACGGCCTCCGTGAAAGAGCTGTATGATGATGCTTCGAAGCTCGTCGGTTACGCGGTGGCAGTGAAGACGAAAGCGACCAGTGATGCTGGTAGCAGTTGGTATTGGTATGAGCGCATGGGGACGGCAGCAGCGGCGGCGGACGGGCTCGGAAGCTCCGGTGTTCCGAAAGACGTCTGCGTCGGGTGTCACGTTGGCGCCGGCAGCGATGCTATGCATACCGTCATGGGTTCTTCGGATTACGTCTACCTTCAGGCTGGGCCCTGAGTCGGTTTATCGGTAGGCTCGGGTCATGAGCATGCGGTACGCGTTGATTTTCCTGTTAGTGTTGGGTTTTTCGGGCTGCGGAGACGATCAGCAGCCTAAGCGTGCCGCACAGCTTCTGCGTCAAGTCCGCGAGGAAAGCTACAGTTCGTGGCAGCGTGCTCCGGGCTATCCGACACGCCAAAAAGCCAACTCGCCGCATTCCGATTCAGTAGACATCTACGTGAATGCTGTAGTGGCCGAAGCACTTGCTGGCCCTCCGATCACCAGCTGGCCCGAGGGCTCCATCATTGTCAAAGATGGCTTCAGCGGGGGCGATTTGGAGCTGATCGCGGTGATGCAAAAAGTGGACGGCGAATGGTTCTGGGCAGAGTACTTCGGTGGCGAAGCCGACTATTCCGGTAAGCCCGACGTCTGTCTCGACTGTCATCGGCGTTCGGACAGTGACTTGGTGAGATCGTTCTCGCTACCTCGATAGTGCAAACCGAGAGGTTCACCGCTTCAGAGCTTCAGACCCACAACCGATCCAGAGGAATGCCGATAGCCTCGAACGGCGGCAGCTGCGCGTGGTGTTCGTCGGTGAACACCGCTTCGACCACCCATTTCTCGCCCCCCAAGCGCCGCACCTCGATCAGCTTATTGCCTGTATCGACTATCCACAGCCAAGGGACACCAATGCTGGCGTAGAACGCCGCTTTGGTCCGCTGGTCGTAGCGCGCGTTGCCCGACGACAGGACTTCGCAGACCCAATCGGGCCGGCTCCGAAACGGCTCCCCTTCGGGTGGCAGCTGAGGCAGATTTTCTCGTCTCCATCCCGCCAAATCGGGCGACACCTCCGGCGCCCGCGGGAGCTCGATGCCGGGCTCCGGTACAATCCACCAACCCCCAGGCCCATCCTCGTCGTAGTCGAAGCTACCACCCAAAAAGCGACCCAAGAATCCGATCCCTCGAGCATGTCGAGGCCGGGGGCGCGATTGCACGTAGAGCTCACCGTCGATGATCTCCCCCTTCAAATGCTTCGGAAGCGCTTCGAGGCGAGCCCAAAGCTCTTCGGCGCTGGCTTCGGAATATTGCGTCACCACAGAAGCAGACCTTAGCACGGAGGCGCGCGCTGGGGAGGAATGGGCAGAGGGCCCTTTCGACCGGGATGGCTTCTG
>JBBSBI010000243.1:0-7251 GCA_038251425.1 Polyangiales bacterium | reverse complement strand
CTCGGTTTGATTGGCACCGCAGGTATCGCTCAGGCTTGCACAGCTCGGTGGCGTCAACGGCACTGGCACGATGGCCGCCGACCTCGGATCGCTACAGGCGAGCAGGAGAGCGCAAGCGGTGAACACGCTGTGGCGCAATGGCGTGCTAGTCAACACAGATTTCACAGTCTAGTCCAATATCATTTGCTTATCTACTCAGATGTGGCAGATGTGTTCCAGTTCGACATGAGCTCCCGGAATCTGCTCGGCGTGAGGCCGGTCGTTTTCTTGAAGCTAGAAGCAAAGTGCTTGCCGTCAGCGTAACCGCTTTTCTTGGCTGTGAGCTCCATGCTGAGTGTCGTCTCCACCAACAAGCGCTTGGCTTCTTCAAGGCGAAAACCAGCCCATGCCTGTCCGGGGGTACACCCCGTGGCTGCCACGAAGCGGCGCTCAAGCTGCCTCCTTGACAGTCCGAAACGCCCACACACTTGCTCAATTCCTTGCGAATCGCTGAGGTGCTGACGCATGTACTGAAGGACTCCGCGGGCGATTTCGTCCGTCCCAACAATCGGATCCGTAGAAGTGCGAATCACGACGCGGGCTGGCGGCACCCGGATCCCACGTTTCGTGCCACCGCGGGTCAGAAGCTCATCCAAAAGCTGCGCCGCCTCGTAACCGATGCGTTGGGAAGATGGCTCGATACTGCTCAACTGCGGGTGTCCCAAGATGCAACTGATGTCGTTGTCGACACCCAAGATTGCAACCTCTGCGGGAACTTTGAGCCCAAGTGCCGCGCACTCCTGCGACAACTCGCGCGCCTGGAAATCCGCCATGCAAAACAACGCAAGTGGCTTGGGCTGAGTCAATAGCCAGGCGGGTAGGCGCCGCTCTGGGTACCGTTCGGGATGCGCCAGCGCCTCTCGGACATCAAAGACTTGGCAGTCAGCGCCACGCTTTTTCAGAGCCTTCTGGAAGCCCACTAGCCGAGCGTCGAGCTCTCCGCCCGTTTGCGTGCAATAACCAAAAGCGCGGTAACCTCGCAGCACGAAATGCTCTGCGGCCAGTTCGCCGATGGCCTCTTGGTCATTGGTGACGGTGCTGATCCGGTCATTGGAAAGCGGAGATCCAACGTTGACGATGGGCAGCGCAACCTTCGCGAGCACAGGATCGAGCGCCTCGGCCAAGCCGTTAACTATCAACCCCGCTGCACCCGCGCTGAGCAGCTTTGAAATACCTTCGGCATTCGGGGGCTGAAGCTCGAATGTCCACTCAGGCCTGCCTTGAGCAAAGTTCGCGATACCGCGAATGACCCCTTCGGAGTAACCGCCGGAGTAGGAGAGAGACAGGCCGAGCAGCACCGAACAAGTTTGACCTGGAGCGGCGTTCACGTAAAGGCTATCGCGCGTGGTGGGCCTGGACTCCGTTTGGAACGCCAACGCTCATGCGCCCACGCGCATCGAATCTCCTTTCGGAACAAGCATTGCCTGGTCGCACGGATGGCCCCTCGACACGGGAGATAACTAGCAGCCACTCCGAGCGTTTGCACAGGGAGCTGCTCTACCATTAATCAGCCTCGCTTCACTCGCAGCGGCCCGTTCCATCGGGTTGTGAGGTGCAGCCTTTGCCCGGCGGGCAGTCGCGTTTCGCCCACGTTGCTTGGGCCAAGCACACCAAGACCCCTTTGCCATCAGGTGCACAAGCCTGGCGACCCACGCCGATAGCGGGGCGGGTGTCGTCGCAGTCGTTCGCGTTCAATACGTAGCCAGCCTCGACGCCGCACACTGGCTTGGAGCAAGAGGAGTCACCAAAGCCGTCGCCATCCTGGTCGCGATAACCCTGCTGACTCACCCCGTCGTCGATCACGCCGTTGCAATCATCGTCGACGTGGTTGCAGGTCTCGAGCACTCCAGGCTTTACGTTGGAGTGTTGGTCGTCGCAGTCGAGGCCGCACTCCAGGCCCCGCCCTGGGTACAAATTGCAGCAGGTGTTTGGTAAGAAACCATCCCCGTCCCTGTCGTCTCTGGCTTCACCATAGGTAGATGGGTTGCAGTCCTCATCGACGTTCGCACGATCGCAGAACTCGACGGCACCTGGATAGCGGCGCGCGTCATTGTCATCGCAATCGAACGCAACGCAACTTCCGTCACCGTCGGCGTCAGTACACCCAATAGCCAATGAAATAAGTGGATTGGGCGCTGAAATGGGCGAGCTCTGCGCAAACGGGGGCAAGAACTCAACGTTCGCGGCGACTGCTACTGAACAGGCGCTGACGCAGCGCGCGAGGGCCTCATCGCACAGCGAGCCTTGCACGCAGGCTTCCGTCTGTGACGGCTGACAGCGGGCGACGTCACTTCCCGCACCCAACACGCAACGCTCCTCGCCATTACAAAACTTTCCATCATAGCAATCCGAATCGCGCGCACAGCCGCTCGCCATTTGCCCCGCCGCCCCGGCATTCGGAGCGCCCGCATTGCTTGACCCACCCGTGTTGACCTGGCCGCCCATGCCCAGCCTGCCCCCGGTTGCTGGGTTGCCACCGGCACCGTTGAACGACGCGGCACCACCAGTGGTCCCGACGACGCCACCCGAGGAGCTGCCGCTAGCCCCGGCAGGTGCCCCCTGGTGGTCGCTCGCCTTGTCGCTGCAGGAGAGCGCCAAGCCTAGAGGGAGCACGAGGAACACCAAATACTTCGACGCTAGTTGGGGCATCTTGATCTTCTTACTGAAGGGCAGCGCCCTGTCAACCAACGGTGGACCCTCTGGGAGCGGTGGCCTGCTACGCCAGTAGGCCCGGCACGCTGCCGGTGATGGTGGGATCGCCAAACGAGGTGACGGGAACCTCCATCGCCTGGCAGAGGTCGATGAGCAATCGGTTGACGGGAATGCCCTCCGAGCCACGCAGGTACTGGCCTGTCTTGATCGCGCCGCCACAGGAACCGGCTAGCATCCAAGGCAGCTGGGGGGTGTGAGTGCCGGTCAGCATGGTGGTGGCCCACAGCACCACGGTGTTGTCGAGCATGGTCTTGCTGTTCGGCCCGACCTCGGGAACTGCGGCCAGGCGCGCCAAGAGCTCGGAAAACTGGCCCATCAGCCACTTGTCGAGCACACGTTTCTCGGGGCCGTCGTCGTGGCCCATACTGTGCCAGGTGTTCTCGCCGGTGCCAGGCAGCCATGGGAAGGTATGGGCATCGCCCCAGGCAGACCCGAGCTGCACCGTGACGACCCGCGTGAGATCGGCGCGCAGGGCGGCCGTCGCCAGGTCGAACTGGATCTTGACCAACGCCGGGTAGTTCATCAGCGAGTTGAAGTCGAGCGGCATGCCGGCGGTGGAGGTGATCGAGTCAGGGACCAGGGGCTGGGCAGCTGGCGTCTGCCCGAGGATGCTCTCGATATCCCGAATGGCCTGCAGGTGACCGGCGACGTTAAGCTGATCGGCCGTTCCGAGTGACTTCGAAAAGCGCTCCAGATCGCGGCCCAGAAAATCGAGCATGCTGCGCTTCTCGGCGCGCACGCTCTCCATCATTGGGTCATTGGCTGCTTTGCCAGCGAAATAGGAGCTTATCACGTTGTACGGGTTGACCTCGGGCGTGACCGGCTGGTTCTCTCCGATCCAAAAGGAACGCAGAGCCTCGCGCTTGCTGTCGACGCCAAACACGTCACCAAAAGGCAGCCGCAGCGGCAGAGTGCGCAGCAATCCCAGGTTCTGGGCCGCTAGCTTGCCGCCAATAACCTGGTCCAGCGTCGGCAGGGTCGGGGACCAAACGGACTCAGGTCCGAGTTGTTTGTCCACCGATGGACCGCCGCTCATGTTCATCGCGTAGCTGCGGTGGTAATCCTCGGCTGCGTTGATATTGGGACAGTCCATTGGGGCCAGCATCGCCAGCTGGTCTTTCCAGGGCGCAAGCGGGCTCAAGCTGTCAGACAATTGCAAGTCGCTGAGTTGGGTGGCGGTGCCCGTGGGGATGTAGTCGTCACTGTGATATCCATTGGGCAGCGTCACGATAAGCAGGCGCTTGGGGAAAAGAGGGGTGGCCGAAAAGCCACGCCGGGGCGCCAAGAGCGGCAACAACGCTGCGCCAGCCCCGAGCGCTGCCAACAATTGACGGCGACTGGTTTGCAAGTTCTTCATGGTTGTACCTCCGCTGAAATGGTCTCTCCTGGAGAAGGCGAACGAGAGATGAAGGCAGGCGTGGTGGTGATGGCGGCCATCAACTCACGCAGATCCGGATCCTTGCCCTGGGTGATGGCCTGAGTCACCGTCAGCGACGGCTGGTCGGCGTCGGTGTCGGGGCGTTGCACCACGAACCGCAGCCATTGCCGCGCCACGCAAGCGCGCACTTCCTCTGACTGGGCTAGCACACGCGACAACTCCACGGCGTCCGCAACATTCACTGTGCCGGCGTCGAGCTGAAGGGTGGCGCTCGAGTCGACCGGTTCGCCGCCATCCATGGTCCGATACGCTCCCACGCCGTCGTAGTGCTCGAACGTCATGCCCGCGGGGTCGAAGACCGCGTGGCAGCCTATGGCGCAGGCATTCTGGTCGTGTTGAGTCAGCCGTTTGCGAGTGGATAGGTTCGGATCGGCCGGCTTCGCGGGCGGAACGTTGGCGGGGGCCGACGGGACTGTCCGGCACAGCAATCGCTGGACCACCGCCAGCCCGCGCTTGATGGGGTTGAGATCGGAGTGCAGAGTCTGTGAGGTCAGAAAGGCAGCCGAAGTCAGTAGCCCCGCGCGCTGGGTAGGATCGAGGGTGATCGGCGTGTTTCCCAACGCTCCGGTGTACCCATAAATCTTGGCCAGGTTCGGATCATCGATCGTGGTGACGGGCGACGTGAATAGACGATTCAGGCTGCCATCGTAGCCAAAGACCGCGCGCACATCGCGCTTGCTCTCGGCAACCATCGCCGCGCCGAGTGGCGCCGTGAAGGCGTACTTGTCGGCCTTCGTCATCCGCGACAGATCGATGACGCCAACCCACTGGAGGATGAAATTCTCGGCCACGCGTGCGCCCTTCTCGTCGGCGAGCAGGCGGCGCGCCTGAACGTCAATCTGTTGTGTTGTACTCAGGTTGCCCGCATCGGCCGCATCAAGAAGTGCGTCGTCGGGCATCGACGACCAGAAGAGATAGGATAGCCGCGCGGCAATCTCGTGTAGGTCGAGCGCGATCTGTCCGTTGACCACCTGGGCGGGTTCGGCGGACCGTTCCCAGTGATAGAGAAAACGCGGCGACTGCAGCATCAGCCAGACCAGCCCGCGGATCGCGGTGCTGTGGTCGTAGGCCAACCCCGTGCGCAACTTGTCGGCGTAGTAGGTGAACAGCTCGTCCTGCTCGACCTGCGACAGCGGACGGCGGAAGGCCCTTCTTCCGAAGGCGGCGATGAAGGTTCGCGCGCACGCGTCCTCGGCAGTGCGTGTGGCACCCGTGGCAGAACAGCCCGACAGGGGCAACACTTTCTCAACGCCCACCGCGGCGACGGATCCCGTCCAGTCGATAAGTCCCTCCGCCTCAACCTTTGAAATGTTGCCGCTCTGCTGGTATCCCGAGTCCGACAGCATGTCGGTGATCGTGGCCGGCACTGGCGTGGACGCGCCCAGCAAATCCGAGACGGTGTTGGCCAGCTCGTCGCGGTTTAGCCGTCGCAATGGCCGCGTTCCAGGGGGGCCCGCGGGGTTTGCAGCTGGCGCCATTTCTCCCCCGGCACCGCCGGTAGACGTGCCCTGCGTGGGATCAGGTTGATTGGTGGCGCGTTCGGGGCTCGTTCCGGAACCGGGGATGTGGCCGGTACAGCCGGCCGCGCCGGCCGAAAAAAACAGAGCCACGGCCAGACATGCCGGAAACTGTACGCAACGCGTCATATCCGATTCCTTTCTTCCGGAACTGCGAGCTTTTCTCGACATAGGAGTCCTTTTCAAACAAACGTGAGAGCACACACCGGAGCACTGCGGCTTTCACTCAAGCATCAGCCACCTACATCGCCGCTGGCTCTCACCAACGCGGCTATCTTGAACTGGCTTGAGTCTAAGGAGCCCGCTTACTTTCGAGAATATCCAGATCCGTCAAGCATCTGTCTGATCTGGTCAGGATGGATTTTCTGCCTATCTAGTTTCTAGACTGCGCGAGCGACCTTTCAAATCCGTTCAAGAGGACCGCACCAACTCAATATCCCGAAACGCGCTGGGAGGCTTCCCGAAATACCGACTGAACGCCTTGGAAAAATGGTTTGGATTCTGGAACCCAAGCCCATCGCTGATCACCTTGACAGGCGTTTTTGTGAACTTGAGGAGTTCCAGAGCTTCCTCCATCTTGAAGCGTGTGAACGCTCGCGCTGCGGACACGCGCAGCTCCTTCCGACAAGCTCGCTCCAAGGAAGACACGCTCATGCCCAGATGCGCAGCCATTTCCTCCACTGAAAGGGCTTCGTGAATTCGGCTCTGAAAAAGTTCTATCAACCGATCCTCAACGCTGTTGGAGCGCGCGGTCTGGCTAAAATCATGGGAAAACGCGGGGCGAGGCAACTTACGCAGGAGCTCCCAAAAGAGCGTCAACGTCAACGAATCCAAAAGAAATGGACTCACCGCGTCCGGCTGCTCCACCGCTTGGGTAACGCGCTCTTGATACGTGGCCATCAGTTGGCTGGTATCGCCAAATACCAAATCCGAGGGGGTCGTCCCCGGACCGAAGACTTCCAGCTGCTCCGACGAACGCCTCAGGCCCAACAGCAAGAACTTGATGACCAGGAAGCTGCAGGGAGCACGCACGGTGTCCTCATGCACATCCAAAGGACGCACGAGCACCGTTTGGCCCGGCGCCAGCGAGAGCGGTGTGCCGTTCAGTGCGCAGGTGTAGATCCCGGAAAACGGGTGTAAAATCTCGAAAAAATCGTGGGTATGGGACCCGACACACCAACCCCGGGGCGCATCGATCACGTCGATGTTTAGAAACGAACATTTGGGGTGCATGGGCGTACCGGTGGCACGCGGATTCCAAAAGGCACGAACCGTCGTTATCCCGTCGGTATGGAGCTTCATGTGGCCGCCCACCGCGTCGGCGTCATGACGGCCCACGTGCTCTATCCAGCCTGGGATCCCGGTGAATGACCTAGACGCGACACGCTGCATCGGCAAAAGATACACGACGCGGCGCAACTGTCACGTGCGATGGCCCAAAGCCCACGATCCCCAACACTTCAGACTCTCGGCACCCCTGTTTAAGCCTGAGCGCATCGATCACTCTCTACGCCTCAGAGTCGCCTCCGCCAGCTGGTTCAGGGG
>JBBSBI010000242.1:0-7283 GCA_038251425.1 Polyangiales bacterium | reverse complement strand
GCCAAGATTCACTATCACCTTGAAGCCTGCAGCGGCGACGTCGCTCACCTCGGGCGCGGTCGGCTGGCCTCCTGTTGCCAACAGGTTTCCGACAGTCAAAAAGTTCTTGATGTCTTCGATGGCCATCCCGCTCAGGTACGGTAGATTTCGGGACGATTGATTTCCAGGAAGAACTCAGGGTGCGCCAGGAGCGTGTACGAAAACTGCCGGTAGAGACCGTGAGCGTCCCTAGTAGCTAGGAGAAAGCGCCGAAGTCCTTGAAGGTCGGGATGTGCTTGAACTGTTTCTATCAACCATTTCCCGAGACCACGGCCGCGATGCTCTTCGAGAACGTAAACGTCACAGAGGTAAGCGAAAGTCGCACGATCCGTCACAACCCGTGCAAGACCGACTTGCAGGTCACCCGCGAACAAGCCGAAACACAGGGATGCCTCAACGGCCCTGCTAACGACGTCTCGCGGGACACCTTGGGCCCAGTACGAACGCGTCAGGTAGGCGTGCACTGCGTCAACATCTATCGACTTCGAGTCCGTCGAGATCTTGTAGCCAAGTCGGCTTTCTTCAGTCGTGTTCATGCGTAACTTTGTTAGCCCTCAAGGAGCTTTGCATAGAGGTCGAATTCGATGTCAGGAATGTCCGCCACCGCGGTTCTTCGTTCGTACGAAAAGCCGAGCTTTGTCAGGACACGTGCCGATGTGACGTTGTCTGGGTGAACCCATCCGAAAAGGCGCCGTAAGCCCAGCTGGTGGCGCGAGTAGTCGATGGTTGCGAGCGATGACTCGGTCGCCAACCCAATGCCCCAGAAGTTCGGCAAGAAGCGGTACCCGTGGTCAACCTCCTCGGTGTCGGGCAGAAACTTCGGCCCACAAAGACCGATAACTTGGCCGGTTTGCTTCCAGACACAAGCAAACCGCCCGTAACCATAAGTGGCGTAGTCCTAACGAGCGGTAGTCAGTAAGTTCTATCCATGGGGGATTGGGTCTGGTTCTTGCGGAGGCTATGGCGCGACCGACTTGGCTAACGTATTTCGACGACCTAACCGGATCGAGCGCCCCGATCACGCGCCGAAGCGTGTCCGCGCACGGAACACCATGAGGCAGCTCAAACAATGCTCGCAATTCCATGCATTTCGTAATGCGTTTATTCTGTGGGCTCGTGCGCTGTGCAAGTCAACCGCGGGCAAGTTGGTTGCGATTGATGGCAAGACCGTACGTGGGACATTCGCGGGCCCCGAAGGAGCAGGAGCACTGCACTTGATCAACGCACGGGTGAGCGAGAACGCGGTGATGCTTGGACAGTGCGACCGGAAACTCGCTGGCACTGCCCAACCGGCGTTCAGCTGCTGGCGGCAGAGCGAGAACGCCTTGCTAGCCGACAACAGGCGACCAGGTGCGTCGGAGAAACGGCTCGATCTGACTCCAGGTCCCGGCGGGGTTTGCCTGCAGCAGCAGGTGAGGGCCGTCAACTTTCACGAACTCGGCTGATGGTTTCAACGACCGGATGACACCGGCTCGGGTGCCCCGAACAAGGCGATCACGTGTTGCTTCTATCCAGAGGAGGGGATGTGACATGCGCTCAAGCTCACAGCGGACGTCGGCCCGCAGCACCGCGGAGATCCGACTTACAAGTATTTCGCGATTGACGCTGAGAACCACGCGGCGAACCGCATGCGCAAGAACTCGATCTCCTCCAGTCATGAGAAGCCGTATGGCCGGTACCGGTAGCGGCGCGCGCCACAGAAGACTTGGGACGCGCGCGAACATTTCCGGCACGGGTGACTGGACAAAGCTCGCGCAAAGCACGACAGCAAACACACGGGGGCATCGATTGGCGAGCAGGATCGCGAGCGGCCCTGAGAAGGATTCAGCGACCAGTGCGAACCGATCGGTCGGGAGTTGCGCCATCAGCATGTCGGCAAGTTCTTGATAGCTGCGAGGGCGATCGCTCGGCAGTGGCATCGCACGAAAATATTAAACTTGGATGCTTCACCCAGCAAGAATTTCGCTCACGACTGCCGCCGGCCTATCTGCGCGATCAACACCGAAATCGTCGACCCCTGGCCCCGACATGGCAAACACCTCTTTCATGACCGTGTGGTGCAGATCCCGCAACCAGCGGTTATTGAGAACAATGTGTTGATCGGTTTTGAGCTTGCCCGCGCCACCGCCAATCAAGCTCATCGGAAGCATGTTGCAGGCGTGGTTGCTGCCATGCATGGCGCTTCCAAATAAGATTAGGCTGTTGTCGAGAAGGCTGTTGTCGCCCTCTTTGATCGCGTCGAGCTTGGCGCACAATGCCGCGACCTTGCCGACGTTCCATTGAGTGATCGACGCATACACATCTGGACTGCCGTGTTGACCTTCACTGTGGTATTCGCCACAAAAACCTGGAGCTGGTGTGACCCCCGCCTCCGTAAAGATGCTCAATGGCACATGGCCGTAGATGAACTCAGAGCGTTCGTCTTCTAGCATGTAGGTGATGACGCGCGTGGCGTCGCACTGAAACGCCATCACGATAAGGTCGTTCATGATATCTGCGTGAGCGCCTTTGTTGTACGTTTCCGTGTTCTGTTGGGTCATGTCGGGTAGCACCGGAGCCGTCGTTGGGCTTGCCATCGGCACACACGCGAGGCCTCCCATTCCAACCGACATGGACGTCGCATCCTTCTCCACAGAGCGAACATGCGTGAGAAACTCCTCGAATTTGGCCCGATCAGCAGCGCCCAGCCGCGCTTGTGTGCGGGTAGCGTTTTCGATCACGGCATCGAGCACACTCTTGTTGAGTGCGATGCGTTTCTCGGCGTCAGGACCTTGAAGGTTACCCGTCAACGACGTAGCGCCCGTGAGTTGGTTGAAAACCTCCAGCGGATCGGCCGACTTATACATCGGTATGCCGGTGTCGCTCCAAGAAACGGTGCGGCTATTCGAGCAAGGATTGTCGTCGCAGTAGCTGTACCAAGTGGATAGCCCCACTTGAAGCGACTTGAGCTTGGTGTTTCCGCCGATATTGGGATCCTTGGCCATCGTCTGATCCAGCGAGATCCTGTTGGCTTCGGCGACTCCGAGCTCCGCTCGTACTACGCCAGGATCGGTACAGGTTAACCAAGCGCCGGGTTGGCGACCGTGGCTCGGCTCGACACTCGATCCACCGTCGGCGTTGAACGACGTTCCATTCTCAAGGCCCGTCAACACGATCAGTTGGTTCTTGAAAGGCGCGAGTGGTTGGAGGATCCCCGAAAGCTGCCAATCTGCACCGATCCCAGCGGTCGGGGGACGCCACAGCTCCGGCGCGCCATTCGGGAGATAGATCGGTAAGTAACGCCTGACGGAAGCCTGTGCCTGCGCCTTGGCGGATTTTGGGACCAGCGATTCGAGCCAAGGCAATGACAGGGCAACGCCTGCACCCCATAGAAACGCCCTTCTAGCAATGGATCGGTTCATCGGAATGACTCCTCATTGTGCCAAAGCTCCATGGCGAAACCGGAAGGGCTCAGCGAGCACTAACGAATAGACCAAACGGCGAATCGACGGCGTTCCCTTGAGCCAATCCTGATTCACGGTGGTTAAGTACGACCGATCCGCATCAGTAATGGGTCGACCCAACGCGTACTTCAACAGTGTTTCCGAAATGCACTCGCTGAAGTTGGGATCCCGAGTGACGGTTTCCGCAAGGCCGGAAAGTCCGGTGAATGTTACGCCTGCTAACTCAACGCTGGGGTCGATGGGCGCACCGTTGAAGTAGGTCGTGCGGTACGCGCCAATGGCGTCGAATTGTTCGAGCGATAGGCCGTACGGATCGAAGAGCGCATGGCAAGAAGCGCAAGCTGGGTCCTTGCGATGCTCTTCGAGGGCGGCGCGCACGTTGCGCGTTGGATTCAGTCCACCCGCGCTCAACGTCGGGACGCCAGGCGGCGGCTTTGGCGGCTCGGTGCACAACAAATTCTTGAGCACGTAGCGCCCACGCAAAGTCGGTGAGGTGCGCCCACCCAAAGACGAAAGCGCCAAGAACCCACCCAGGCCTGCAAATCCGAAGCGTTGGTCGTCGGTGATCTCGACGCGGTGCATGCCGGCTTGGGCGATCGATGGCAAGCCATAGAGCTTCGCCACCGAAGGGTCGACGAAATTGAAATCCGCGGTCATGAACTCGAGCCAACTGCGATCAGTTTGCAAAAATTCGCCGAAGTAGAGATACATCTCTTGGGTGAGCGAGTTCGCCAACTCCGAAGACCAGGCAGGAAATAAGTAAGGATTCGCCGAGTGCTCCGGCAATTTTCTGGCGCCGAGCCACTGTCCCGCAAAGTTCTCAACAAAGCGGGAGCTCTTCACGGGCTCGGCCAGCATGCGATCCAGCGTCGCGCGGAGCGTGTCGTCTGCCAACAGCGAATTGTCCTCCGCCGCGGCAAGAAGAGCATCGTCCGGCGCGCTGCTCCAGAGAAAATAAGAAAGGCGAGTTGCCAACTCATACGAGTTGAGCGGATGTTTGGTGGTTGATTTTAGATCTGGGTCAAACTCGATCCTATAAATGAATTCCGCACTGGCGAGTAAAGCCCGAAGCACCTGCTTCACCGAGCCTTCGTGACTTTCACCGAGCTGCCGAGCTGCCGCGTATAGCTTGTAATAGGTGGCGATCTCATCCTGAGCAAGAGGTCGACGAAAGAGATGCAACCCCGCATTGGCGAGGATGCTGTGAACACATGCGTCGTCCGCAGTTGCGCAGATGACGACGTTAGCCTTCAAATTGGCCGAAGCAAAAACGTCGTCCGCAATGAGCTGAGCCGCGTCGAAGTAGCGTCTGTACTGAGCCGCGTCGACGTTGAGCACCGAAGCCATGTTGTCAAAACCGTCCAGCTCACCGCCAAGCCAAAGGGAGCTCGCTGGTCTCAGTTTCGTTCCAAGTACATCAGCGACTGTTGCGTTGTATTCGGTTGAGTTCAGCCGATGCAGACCTTTGGTGCCGGGATCTCCCGACGACGCCACGCTCCCCGTTCCGCTGTTCGGATTGGTGCATGCCAGTGCGCCGCCAAGAAGAGCAAGGGTGAGCCAGGGGTAGGTCATCGCACGTGGTCCTGAGTATGATGGGTGTCTTCCTCAGGATCTATGGTTGGTGCGACTTCATCCGCGGGCTCATGGCGCTCCGGTATGATGTTTGGAGGGTTTGGGGGGGCCGTGAGAAGAGAGCTCCAACCCGAACGTAGCCACACGAGCAGGCGCGACGCCAACCAGAGCGACCACAGCAACATGAGGGAGCGCCACACCCAGATGGACGTTCCAATCATGGTTGTCTGAGGCAACAGAGCGGGCGAGCGATCCAGGTACCAAACGAGGTGCCCCGCGTCACTCCCGGCGCCCTTTACTTGCATGTCGGGCACCACGACGAGACCCGAATAGATCGCAGCACCGAGCGTCACCAGCATCACGATCGTCAAAATCACCAAACACGAAATGGCTAGCTGACGCAGTCGTCGACCTTGAGGTACGGCTCTTTCGTACCAGGTTAACGCGAAGAACCAACCCGGCACGATGATGGCGTATACCGCGGGGATCTGGGTCAGACCCAACGCCAGCCCGAGCCAAGCTAGGCCACTGAGTGGTGAGCGCGGAAGGCGCGAGAGCACCAGAGCCGCCAAAAATACCACACACAAATAGCCCCAAAACAGCACGGAGGGGCCAAAGCTTGGGCCGGAAAGCCACAGCAGCCAACGTTCCGGATTCGGCTCAACCACGATATTCACATTGGCGGCGCCTCCCTCGAGTGTCACGGCAGGTGACCGCCAGAACATTTGAATGCCGCCGGGCTCCTGCCAACTCAGCTTCACCTCTGAGACACCCGGGCTCAGACCCACCGCAACCGCACCGCCTTCGACCCGCGAAGGGCGAGCTTCGCCGCGAACCGAAAGCTCCTGCAAGAGAGCTCCCGCTGGCAACGTCACACGCTGGGTTCCGCCTGCACTCGCGCGCACGGTAAACTTAAGGCTCGCTCGCGTGAGTCGGTCTCCAGGAGTGATCGTCAGCAAGGCGCCTTCGATCGTTTTTGATGGCCCAGGAACCGGCACCGGGCGCGCGACAGAAATCTCAACTTTTTCGCCTGGAAACGGCCGCCAGGAGGGACGCCAACGCTGCGCAAGTTCGTGCTGCACCGGAACCAAACCCGACTGCTTACAATGCCAAACGACCCCGCAATCGAGGCTCCATGTTTCCGCGTAATTCGCAGTCGTCGAAGCGGTGAGCGAGAGTGCTTCGCGTGGTTCAAGCAGCGTCGTCCAAGAGAAGTCCTTTTGTCCTCTTTGGAACGATGCCACAACGCTCGCCTCTTCAACCGGCACGTTGGCAACAGTAACGCGCTCGCCCGCCAAGAGCGGCACTTTCACCGAAAGCGGCAAATCGGCTGAAGTCTCGCGGACGAGGCGATATCTCACCACCCAGCTAACGCCTAATTCGATCTCACGACTGAGTGTGAGCCAGGGCAGTAGACTCGGCGCGGGTTCGGTCCCGACTGCCGCACTCGCCTCCCGATGGCGACGCGTGACTGTCAAGGCGCCTTCGAGTTGCCCATCGTGCGCTACCCCGCTCACTTCCCACTCGGGAGCGTTCACCACGATGCGTTGTGGCTTATCTTGAAGCTCCAACGCCAGATCGTCCACAAGCAAAGAGCCTTCGAGCACCACTCGCTGTCGACCCGCGGAAATGCGCGCCACCAGCACACCAGCTTCGAGCGAGATCGGCGGATGTTCGTCGTTTCCGATCTGAACCCGTTCAGGCACCCAGGAAGCCACTGGGCCCGGCAATCTCAGTCGTGTCACGGCACCGGCGTGCACGTCGAGGACGATCTTGAGCGTGGAGCCAACGATGGACAGTTCCGCGCGAGCCACCGTAAGACAGTTTGAGCACGGGGGACCCTCGGTGAGTCGACGTGCTAGTTCCGCTAAGCGGTCAGCGGGAGGCCCGGCGTCAGAACCTGTAGCGGCACTACGTTTGAGCTCTCTTTCAGGGTTAGCTTGAGCGCTAGCGTCAGTGGAGAACACCATCAGCGAGCCGAGGCATCCGAGCAACAACAACAGGCTCACGACGGACGACGCCGCGTACGGCGCTTGGGCGTCCGTCGTTGAACTGGGAGCCGCGGGGGGGGCAGACTTTCGCCAGCCAAGCTTGGCCAAAAATAGGCCAAAACCGAGCACGCCGAGCACCCGCAGAAGTTCAAGTAGCCGCACCGCCCAAGGTGGCACGAGCCACAAACTGAACTGGTGATCGCGGGCGACTGGCCCCTTCCAAATCAGGCTCTCGGTC
>JBBSBI010000241.1:0-7307 GCA_038251425.1 Polyangiales bacterium | reverse complement strand
GCCCCACTTCGTGGAGTAGGAGGTTGGGGCGCATCTTCACGCATTGACCTACCCATCGCTCCGCAACCGTTTCATAGCTCTGCAACTCTTGCTCTTCGCCAGTTCAAAAATACGGATGGATTGGCCCTGATCTCGAAAGGCAGGGGGCCGCTCGAACGGCACGTTGTTTGCTCAAGGGTGTTCAATGGCTCTGCCGCTCCTCAATACAGCATTACTAGAAAGAGTGCACATGCGTCGGAGCTTGCGGGGCTTCACGCTCGCCGAGCTGCTCGTGGTGGTGGTGATCATCGGCATCCTCTCGGTCATGGCGATCCCAGCGATGATCAACCGCCTTCGTGATCGGCGAGTGCGCCAGGCCAGCGAAGAAATCGCGACGCTCTACCGCAACGCACGCCTTCAGTCCATGGGCCGAGGCTCGGCCGTGCTCGTCCGCTTTAGTTCTGGCGCGACAAATCCTGGCGGAACATTTCAAGTACGCGAGGCGGTGTGGGGCACCTCAGCACCCAGCGGCACAGCCAGTGGAAATGGCTGCAGCCGGCTTCCGAGTTCAAGCTGCACGACTAACACAGCCGGTGCGGCGCAGAGTTGGGTAACTGCCTCGCCTGCGACCGACGACAACCGTGTGATCGATCAGTTTTCACCGAGTGGGCAAAACACCGATATCCTTACCACTCTCCTCGCTCCCACGGGCACCGCGACGCTCAGCTACCTGGACGTGTGCTTCACTCCGATGGGGCGCAGCTTCTTCCGCACGGCTGCTGGTGATCCGTTTGTGCCGCTGGGAGGCGTGTATCGCGTCAGTGTCGGCCGCTATCCTAACGGAGCTGTTTTGCCCGTGGGCGTGGAGAGAAAAGTCGCCATCTTGCCGAATGGCACCGCGAGGATCACCGAATGATTCAGCGCCCAGCAAGCCGCGCCGGCTACACCGTGATTGAATTGATGATGGCGATCTCGCTGTTTGCTGTGGGCGTATCGGCCATTATTGCCTTGCAGAAGGTGGCGGTCACGTCCAACCAGCACGCGAAAAATCTCGCCATCGCGACGCGCATCGCTCAGTCCTGGCAGGAGATGCTCGCAACCGACGCCACGAAGTGGAATCACCCCGATGCGAACAACTCGGCCTCCGATTTAGCTGCGGATACCACATGGCTCAAAAAGGTGGACACGACCACCGCCTGGTTTCAGCCCGATTGGGACGCCACCCTTCAGTTTGGTCCGGCGTTTGATGCGCTCGGCAACCCGGTGCTCCTGCCAACAGATGCCGCCCGGGCAGATTTCTGCACGCATATTCGGCTTACTTATCTTTACCCGCCTGATACACCGGTGCTTGGGAACGGGCTGATCCGCACTGAGGTGCGCGTGTTTTGGCGGCGTCCCGGCGTGGACAACACAGATGCCTTCTGCAGTGCACAAATCCTGCCCGCCACCATCGGTGAGCAAGTTCAACAGTATTACTTCGTCTACAAGGCCGCCGCTGTGCGCGAAAATCCACCTGACTGATCCCGCTGACCTCGCTTAACCCATGGCTCACCCGCTCTTTTCCAAGATTTCTATAGGCCTTCGTCGCCAACGTGGCTTCACGTTGACGGAGCTGATGGTCGCGCTGACAGGCGGATTGTTTATCTCGACGATGGTGTTCGTGCTGGCTCGCGATAGCACGCGTTTTTATCAGCGAGAATCTAGAATGGCGAACGCCAACCTCGCAGAACTGATCGGCTTTCAGCGCCTTTCTGCAGATATTTCGCGCGCCGGCTTTCTTTCGACTTCTAATGTTCGCAGGGAGAGCAGCCTGTGTGGAGATCCGATTGGGGAAGCCAATGTCTGGCCCACCGAGCTCAGGAATCTTTCAAGCATTCTCATCGAGAATGGGGAGGCCATGCCGGCGGAAATGTCAGGGCAGGTCGCGCCGCGTCGCTTGAGGCTTGCGGGCAGCTATCTCTCAGCTGACGAATTCGGTGTTCGGGACGTGGAACCGAACACCGCCAACAACACGGTGAGTGTCTTCCTGCAAGTGGACAGCGGGGCGATGTCACGTCTGGGGTATCCGATCGGGGCAGGCCTCGCAGCGCAACAGGTCGCTCTCTTAAATACGGTGTTTGCCCCCAATCGGGCGCTCCGCGTGGTGGACAGTGCCGGAGCCGAACATTATGGGACCATCTCGAGCACCGTCGGTGGAGCCCAACCGGCAGTGATCCTGAGCAGTACGCCGCCAATCAAATTCCGTGCAGGGACGGGAAACCGCTGCGGCATTCGCGGTCATGAAACGGGCGCGTTGGCCAATGTGGTGAACTTCATCCGCTACGAGATTCGGGACATCCGCAACGCGACCACCTATCCGAACTTCGCTCGAGCAATCAGCGACACCGCTGCCGTTCAAACGGCTACCTTGGACGCCACTCGCCGGGACCTGATCCGTGTGGAGCTCGACGTGGACGGCAACGAGATTGCGGGCACTTTGGAGCTGATTGCCGAGTATGCGGTCGATCTCAGATTTGGGCTCACCGTGATGAGCAACGCGAGCACTAGCGCTAAGGTGGCAGACCCTCAGTTAACCACTTTACTCTCGAATCTCCCCGCTACCCCGGCCACCAACAACGCGGCGATCGCGAACTGGGCGGGGCTGCCAACCGGCCTCAATGCCAACGAGGGACCCGAATTCATTCGCTCCGTCCGTTTACGCTTGAGTGTGCGCTCACGCGAACCTGATCGCGAAACCAACATCACCTCCAGCACCACCGTTGCACCCGGCCTGTATCGCATCGGCCTGGGTGCCAACGGGGCAGCTCCGTTCGCGAGGGTTCGCACCATGCAAGCCGACATCGCACTCAGAAATCAGACCAGGTAAAGCCATGCCCCGCCACTCTTCAACCAATCCGCAAACCGATATAGAGCGCCAGCTGTTGGCGTTTCGGCAGCGCCGCGAACAACGCGGAGCCACGATTTTTGTGGTGCTCACGGTCATGACGTTGCTCACCGCCGTCGGTGTGTATGCAGCACGCTCGGCAAGCTTAGTGGATCGAGCCGCAGGCTTCGATCGCCAGTTTCTGCAGACTCACTATATTGCTGCTTACGGCACGTTGGCCCTCGCCGCCGAACTTGGAACGGGCAGCGCGAGCATGCTCGTCAGGCAGATGGACAACAATCCGGAGACTTGCCTGGCGACGCGCGGGCTTAATTATCCTGGTGGCGGCAAAGCGCCGTGCATGAAGCTTACGATGGCGGACCTCGCGGATCGCGTAGGAACCTTTTACAGTGGCACAAAGTTATTGGAGCAGACACAGACCGGATCGCCCATGATCCCAGGTAGCCTTGGCCCGTACAGCGTCTTGAGCGGGGCGGCGCTTGAGGGGAACTTCTCCATCGAGCTTTCCGATCGGGGAACCGCTTCTCGTCTTGTGCCGGGTGCCGACGCGAGTGGAGCGAGTTCTAACCCGCTGGAATACGTGCGGGTCACCGTGACCGCGCTCGGCCAAGTCACTCCCTACGTTGGAAATACTTCTTGCGTCGAGGGTGTCTCCGCCGTCGCAGGTCTCGAAACCATGCGGGCCTACGTCGAGTTCGGCCCTGTCCCTGCCCATTGATGACCGAAAAGGATGAAGCCCATGCGAAAATTACCCTATCGTTTGCTGATACTGTGCAGTGTTGGCACAGCGCTCGTTGGCGCGATACCCAACGCCCATGCGCAGGGGTTGGCGGATACGAATCCACCACTGCCGAACATCCTACTGATTGTGGACACCTCCGGCTCAATGGAGCGCAAATCCGACAGCCAGGCTCAGCCCACCTGCGACCCGACTGGGGCGAGCGCGAGCGAGAAAAGCCGCTGGATTGAGACCGTCGAAGTGCTCACGGGTTCGATTCAGGACTACCGCTGTCAAGCCGTCGCGCGCAACAGCACAAGCTTCAAAGATGAGTACTCGATTCTCGGAAACCTCCCGTACGATTTCAACTACGTGAATGCCTACCACCGCCCGCTCAGCGGAACCTGCACTCCCGGCCCGGGTGTTCTGCCGACCCCCACCGCGTACGACTACCCCGTCGGATCCATCAAATACCATCCTTATTCGAGCCTCAACACAACGTGCAACACCTTCGCTCAAACAGCCGATGGCATCCTCGATACCTTTGGCGGCTTCATGCGCTTTGGTCTGATGACCTTCGACACGCTCCCCAGCAAAGAAACCGGGGTCAACGGTACAGTCGCCAACTACGCATTGGGCATACAAGGAACCTGGAGTTACTTTCTGAACAGTGCCGCGGCGACCGGTCGCCCTGAGCTGTGCACCACCGCGCCTTTGGATATCGAAGTCGGAGCCCGCAACGCGGCCGCACCGCCCTGGGAAGGTCGCATGGTCGCTTTTGGTGATCCAGCTGCCGACAGCGCCACCGTGTTGGCTCGCAATGCCAAAATTCAGGAGATTTTGCTGGCAACACGGCCCTTTGGTGCCACCCCGATCGCGGGCGTGATGCAAGATGCCGAAGACCTCTTGTGGAATGATACTTCAACCGATCCGTTGAATAACGCGCTCAAGTTTGGCCCTGGAGCGGACCCCTTCATTCGCAAGGGCTGTCGCCAGCAGGGCATTATTTTGCTGACGGACGGGGAGCCCAACCTTGACCTTCGACCCGCGTGCGAAGGAGCTGGACCACCTGCGGGGAAATGCCCGTATGAAAAGCCTGAGACCACCGCACTCACCCTTTCAAGCTCCACCTCCACCACGCAACGCCCCGCCAAGACCTACGTGGTCGGTTTCGCGCTTTCAACCGTCACCGTGGGGGCGATTACGAAAGATTGCACCGCATTTACGGATGACGACCTCACCGGCGCTACTGGCCTTTGCAACAACGTAGCCAACAAAGACAACGTGAATCTACAAGCGTGCTGCACGCTCAATCGCATCGCGTTCAAAGGCGGCACCACCAAAGCCTATTTTGCGAGTGACAAGAACGCGCTCGGAAGCGCGCTCAGCAAGATCCTCCAGGAATTTGCCACAACCACCACGCGCACGCATCCCGCCTTTTCCAGCGCGGCCACGGGTTCCGATTCGCCGGGCTTTCGCTTCTTCAGCTCGTACCGGCCTTCGCTTAGTCAGACTCAGTTGCCCGATGGGCAGCTGGAGCGTCAACGCTACACCTGCAAAGATCCCACGAGCCTAGGCGTGCCGAAGCGCGTTCCGGTCACGCTGAACGCTGGGGATAATTTCGCGGCGAACCTAAATTCAGCTGCGGCTGACGCTCGCGTGTTCCTGTCGGTTGAAGTGGACGCCGACGGTGCGGGTAAGCGCTGGTCGGATCGGTCCGTGCGGCCCAGCATAGCCACCGACGTGGATGGCCTGGCCTCCTATTTGGGCACACAGTACGGGGACACGGCGGCGAGCTTTGTTTCGAGCACTCTGTTTGCCAGCCTGCAACTGACGAGCAACACGGATGATTGCCTGGGGCTTTCCGACGTCACCTGCCGCGACCGCGTGCTCAAATGGTTGGTGGGCCTCAACAATGGGAGCAACCTGTATGACCGCTGTGAGATCCCCGGCAGTAAGTGCCATTTGATGGGCGATATTCTGCACTCCACGCCAGCGCTCGTGAACCGCCCGTTGGCGTTGCTGCGCGATGAGTCGTATCAAGCCTTTGCAGGTTCCAGCGCTAAACGCCCACTCACGCTGTATGTCTCCACGAACGATGGCCTGCTGCACGCTTTCCGCGTGGCGAGCAACGAGCGTGACTCTGTCACTAAGGCGGAGGTGGATCCGGTCAACTCCCTGGCGAACAACGAACTGTGGGCATTTATCCCGCCCGCCGTGCTTCCGTTGATCCAATCCGAATATCCGCCGACGCAGGTCAGGCTGTTAGATGGCAGCCCCGTGGTCAAAGATGTGGTCGCCAAGAAACAATCGGATGGCTCCTACGTGTTCGAACGCACCTCGGCCGATGCTCAGGCCGGAACTGGCGATTGGCGCACTGTCCTCGTCCAGAGCTTTGGACCCGGAGCGGCGGTGTCTGGCTACTTCGCGTTAGACGTTACCGATCCGGTGGTGACGAGCAGCTCAAAGCCGAAATTTCTCTGGCAACTAACGGTCGCGGGCGACAATTCCAAGTTGTTTGGACCCGGCACCGCCAAGCCGCTCATCACCACCGTGTTCTACGACGGAGACGGTGACGGAAAGCCTGAGGAAGTGCCCGTTGCGGTGTTACCCGGAGGGGACGGGGTCAGCGCTGGCACCTGCGCACGCGCTGCGAGCGCTACGAATATCGACACGAATTTCCCAGCCCGCACTACCGTCAATTGCTATCCGTCGCCGCAGGCGGGGCGTTCTTTGACGATCGTGCGTCTCGACACGGGCAAGATCATTCGCACCTTTCGGCGTGATGCTACGGATGCGCCCGCTGCACTCACCACTTCAGGTGTTGTGATCCCAGCGAATCTAGATGCTCCGATTGTGGGCGAACCCGTTGCCTTTCCGTCAAAAACGGGAGCCGTAGCGGATCGAATTTTCGTGGGGGATAAGGAAGGTGGCTTGTGGAAGATTGATCTGGCTTCCACCGACCCGGACGCCTGGACCATGAAGCTGTTCTTCGATGGTTTCCCGGGCGGGGCGTTGTCGCATGTGGCGGCCGACGGTAAGCCCGTCTCAACTCCTCCCATCCTCTCGGTGGATGATCTAGGCAACGTGACCGTGGCGTTCAGCACCGGTGATCAGGAAGTGTTCACGTACGCTGCAGGTGTGAAAAATTATGTGT
This sequence comes from Polyangiales bacterium, assembly GCA_038251425.1. Classification (GTDB taxonomy): domain Bacteria; phylum Myxococcota_A; class Polyangia; order Polyangiales; family Polyangiaceae; genus JBBRRP01. Next base: position 569 of record JBBSBI010000241.1, on the reverse strand, counting down.
GGTCTCTGACCGAGAAGTTCAATGGCAGCGCGCTCGAAAGCAAAGTCAATTGGTACCAAACCTTCGACAATGGTGAACGCGTGACTGGCCCGCTCTCACTTTTCAATCGCAACTTCTTCTTTTCCTCATTCTTACCGGATGACGGCGCGGGCGGCGAGTGTGCTCTCGGCAAGGCCTACGTCTGGGGCATGGATTACCTGGTGGCTGACCCTAACAATGCCGCCGGAAGCGGTGGCCGCGACGCCCTTCAAACCAGTAAAGGTCCGCCTGCCGTGATCGCCGACAAGCTCGATGTCAGCACCACGCTCACCAGTTCAACGCGGACCTCTATCTTTGGCGTGGGGGTTGCCCAAGAGCCAACCTGTTTCGACGAGGTCACCGCATCGTCGCAGGACTCCCTCGGCTTTGGGTCGCACACGTCAGTCAAGAACGTAAATCCTGGGAAATTCCAGTTGGTCGTCCAAACGGGTGCCGGCGGCGAAAAAGTAGAAGGTGGCAGCACCAATGCCCTCACCATCGACCTGCCGCCCCCTGCCCTAAGATCCGTCATCGATTCATGGGCCGCCATC